>NZ_CP054301.1:420000-720000 GCF_013372285.1 Marinomonas primoryensis
GACGGAAAGACCCCGTGAACCTTTACTATAGCTTCACAGTGAACTTTGAACCTATTTGTGTAGGATAGGTGGGAGGCTTTGAAGATAGGACGCTAGTTCTATTGGAGCCAATCTTGAAATACCACCCTGGTATGTTTGAGGTTCTAACTCAGGTCCATTATCTGGATCGAGGACACTGTGTGGTGGGTAGTTTGACTGGGGCGGTCTCCTCCCAAAGAGTAACGGAGGAGCACGAAGGTGTGCTCAGCATGGTCGGAAATCATGCGTAGAGTGTAAAGGCAAAAGCACGCTTAACTGCGAGACAGACACGTCGAGCAGGTACGAAAGTAGGTCTTAGTGATCCGGTGGTTCTGTATGGAAGGGCCATCGCTCAACGGATAAAAGGTACTCCGGGGATAACAGGCTGATACCGCCCAAGAGTTCACATCGACGGCGGTGTTTGGCACCTCGATGTCGGCTCATCACATCCTGGGGCTGAAGCCGGTCCCAAGGGTATGGCTGTTCGCCATTTAAAGTGGTACGCGAGCTGGGTTTAGAACGTCGTGAGACAGTTCGGTCCCTATCTGCCGTGGACGTTTGAGATTTGAGAGGAGCTGCTCCTAGTACGAGAGGACCGGAGTGGACGAACCTCTGGTGTTCCGGTTGTCACGCCAGTGGCATTGCCGGGTAGCTACGTTCGGACGGGATAACCGCTGAAAGCATCTAAGCGGGAAGCCTCCCTCAAGATAAGATCTCACTGGGACATAAGTCCCCTAAAGAGCCGTTCGAGACTAGGACGTTGATAGGTTGGGTGTGTAAGTGCTGTGAGGCATTGAGCTAACCAATACTAATTGCTCGTGAGGCTTGACCATATAACACCAAAGTGGTTTTAGATGATAAGTGAAGAGAGAATGAAAAAGACTCTAAGCAAATGCATCAAAGATTACAGAGACACATTACGATAAAAACTGGTTTAACCTTGATTACTGTTATTTCAAAAAAGAATTGTTAAAGATCCAAGCATGTCTTCGCGTGTTTTGGTTGGAAGAAAGAGATGATAGAGATTATCATCTTAAGAAACCGCCAGAACGAACGCAGCAGAATTGCTTGACGATCATAGAGGCGTTGAACCACCTGATCCCATCCCGAACTCAGAAGTGAAAAGCGCCATCGCCGATGGTAGTGTGGGAGATCCCATGTGAGAGTAGGTCGTCGTCAAGCTTAAATTAAGAGAGCCCTGATAGCTAACGCTGTCAGGGCTTTTTTTTGGCTCAAGGAAAGGAAAATAGGTGGGAAATCTACCTTGAGGCTGGAATATAAGAATGGCTGATAGCGTGTGAGGTGATTGAATGCTACAGATGTCAGCTATGTGCTCTTGAGTAAACAAGTGTGATGGTTTAATAGCATCATGTATTCTTGCTAATCTGGGGATAAGCCTTGTTTTTATGCACAAAAAAGCCCACTTCATTTTGAAGTGGGCTTTAGTATGAGCGTGATAAAGATTAACGCGTGTTGTCTGCTAACTCACTGAGTAGGACTCGTTGTGCACTCCGATACTCGCCTTTTCGCGGTTTAGATAGCTGGTAGGAGCCATCGCTTTGTAGAATCCAGCTTTGAGTATTATCTGTTAGGTAATACTCAAGTTCCTTTTTCACTCGACGAGTTTGTTTGTAATCCTGTAGAGGGAAAGCGACTTCAATGCGGTTGTTTAAGTTTCGATCCATCCCATCTGCACTGGATAGGTAGACCTGTGGATTGCGGTTATTATAAAAGTAGTAAACACGAGTGTGTTCAAGAAACCGCCCTATAATACTTCGTACTCGGATATTAGAGGATATTCCTTTTATTCCAGGACGTAGCGTGCAGATACCTCGAATAATTAAGTCAATCTTAACGCCAGCCTGCGACGCTTTATAGAGAGACTGCACAAGTTTTTGCTCAGTCAAGGAGTTCACTTTAATAATAATGCGCGACGGTTCACCTTTTTGTGCATTTTCTGCTTCACGGTTAATCATCTCAAGTAGACGATCGCGAAGAGTGAATGGCGCGTGTAATAGCTTTTTAACCTTCAGCTCTTTACTCATTCCTGTTAGTTGCTGAAATACACGATGAACATCTTCGCCAATGTCCTTATTGCATGTCATGAAGCTATAGTCTGTATACAGCCTAGCATTGCCTGCGTGATAGTTACCGGTTCCTAAATGAACGTAGCGCGTAAGATCCGTACCTTCCCTACGCACGATAAGAATCATTTTCGCATGAGTTTTATGACGAACGACACCATAAACAACAATGGCGCCAGCGTCTTGTAAGCGGCTTGCTAAGGCTAAGTTTTCGGCTTCGTCAAATCGAGCTCTTAACTCAATAACGACAGTGACTTCTTTGCCGTTACGGGCAGCTTCTACAAGGGCGTTAGCAATTGGAGAGCGAGCACCAGTTCGATAGAGTGTTTGGCGAATAGCTACAACGCTTGGGTCTTTAGCCGCTTCACTCAGAAAATCGATGACTGGAGAAAAACTCTCAAATGGGTGCATGAGTAGATAGTCTTGCTGACGAATCGCTTCAAATAATCCTCCAGAACTGGCCAATTTTCTTGGTAAACCTGGAGAGAAAGGAGGGTACATAAGATCTGGGCGATCGACTAATTCAAGTACTGCCATAAGACGGCTTAAGTTGACTGGGCCATCAATGCGATACAAGTCTTGCTGCTCTAAATCAAATTGTTTTAGTAAAGAATCAACAATATGTGGAGGGCAATTTTCAGCAATTTCTAATCGCACAGAACTGCCATAATGTCGGCTTTGTAATTCTGTACGCAAGGCGCCTGCTAAATCGACACCGATATCATCTGAGTCTACTTCTAAGTCTGCGTTACGTGTTAGTCGGAACTGAAAACAGCCTTTGACTGTCATGCCTGGGAATAATTGATCGGCATGAGCATGAATAATGGAAGAGAGGAAAACGAGATTGTCTCCACCTTCACAAACATCATCTGGAAGTTTGACTAAACGTGGTAATGAACTTGGTGCCGGTACGATAGCAAGGCCATTCTCTCGACCAAAGGCATCACGCCCTTCTAGTTCAACGACGAAGTTGAAGGTTTTGTTTGCTAGCCTTGGGAACGGGTGTGCGGGATCGAGTCCTATTGGGCTAATAATAGGAAGTACGTTGTTTCGGAAATAACGTTTTACCCAAGCTGCTTGCTTTTCATTCCACACAGTACGGCGGATAAACTTAACGTTTTCTTTGGCAAGTTTTGGCAAGATAATGTCATTAAGAATACGATATTGACGGCGTACTAACTTATGAGCGTGTTCGCTGATTAATCCTAATACTTTCTTCGGATGCATGCCATCCGGTCCGTTTTTTTCACGGCTGTATTCTAGTTGACTTTTTAAGCCGGCGACTCGAATTTCAAAAAACTCGTCCATGTTTGAGCTGAAGATACACAGAAACATCAACCGATTTAGGATGGGGTGGTTTTCATCCATCGCTTGTTCAAGCACTCGAGCATTGAACTGCAGGTGACTTAATTCACGATTAAAGTAGAGTTCTGGATCAGCTAAGTCGATTTCTTCTGGTAAACGCTCTTCGATAGCGATCTTATTCGGATCTAGCGGTTGCTCAGGTATGGGTTCTAAAACCAGCTCAGCATCTAATTCTATAGGCTGGGGAGAAGCCGACTCTTTTTTTTCTATTTCGTTCACAGACTGCTCAGACATGTGCTTTTATTATCTCCAAATACCGTTTAATGATGATGTTGGTATCTTTGTTCTTTTTGCCTACAGCATGTAAGCATGTCATAACAAATTACACCAATGCAGCCTGCTGGTCACCGATTCTGTGTGTTTATTTAAACGAAAAGCGTAGGGCTTCTAGTTCTTCAACAGGCGTGCTGCATCTTTTGCAAAATAAGTAAGGATGCCATCTGCACCTGCACGCTTAAATGCTAGGAGAGATTCCATCATAACCGTGTCTTTATCCAGCCAGCCATTTTGGAAGGCGGCCATATGCATGGCGTACTCTCCGCTTACTTGATAAGCAAAGGTCGGTACTTCAAGCTCTGTTTTTACTCGACGAACAATATCTAGATAAGGCATGCCGGGTTTTACCATGACCATATCAGCACCTTCGTCTAAATCTAGCATAACCTCACGGATAGCTTCGTTTGAGTTTGCTGGATCGATTTGGTAGGTGTATTTATTGCCTTTACCAAGATTGCTACTTGAGCCTATCGCATCACGAAATGGGCCATAATACGCAGAAGCAAATTTGGCAGCGTAAGCCATGATTAAAGTATCAATAAAGCCTTCGGCTTCAAGTTCGTTGCGAATTTCACCAATACGACCATCCATCATGTCCGATGGTGCAACGATGTCAGCGCCCGCTTTGGCGTGTGATAAGGCTTGTTTCACTAGTGTGTCAACGGTGATGTCATTTAGAACATAACCTGAGTCATCAATGATGCCGTCTTGACCATGAGTGGTGTAAGGATCTAGTGCAACATCGGTTAGTACACCAAGTTCAGGGAATGCATCCTTTAATGCGCGAACTGCACGTTGAACCAACCCATTCGGGTTATAAGACTCTTCGGCGAGTAAGGATTTTTTATCTCCTGCAATAACGGGAAATAATGCGATTGTCGGAATACCGAGTTCGACTAGTTCTTTTGCTTCTTTGAGTAGTAAGTCGACAGAAACTCGTTCAATATTTGGCATAGAAGGAATAGCTTCGCGAACGTTGCTACCTTCGATAATAAACATAGGGTAGATTAAATCATCTGCTGTTAGGCGATGTTCGCGCATCAGGCGGCGAGAAAAATCATTTTTACGCATGCGGCGCATACGAGTGTATGGAAACGTCATCCAATATCTCTCCTTTTCGCTGTATGTAAATGTACTTTAGTGTTGTTACAATATTAAGTCAGTGTCGATATAAAAGCTTTGTGTTAAGGCAATACTTTACGGGTTACTAGCACTTATTCTCTTATTTGTTCTTCTTCTATAGTAACAGTGCTTCGGCTTCTTCTAGTTCTTCTTGTGCCTCGAACCAAGCTTCTTCACTTTCTGCTAGAGCTTTCTTCCATTTAGCTTCATCGTTTAATAAGCTTTGTAGTTTGTCTCGTTGCTCTGCCTCATAAAGTGTTGCATCAGACATCGCGTCTGATATTTTATCTAGATGCTCTTGAGCTGTTTGTACTGCCTTTTCAAATCGCTCGCTTTTTTTATGAAGAGGGCGTAGTTTTTCACGCATTTCTGCCGCTTTTCGACGTTCTTCTTTACGATCGGTTTTTTCAATTTTACCCGTATTCAATTCGCCTTTTTCAGCTTGCGCAGCATTGACTTGTCTTGCCTGTAACCAAGCGTGATAGGCGGGTAAATCCCCGTCGAAGGCTTGTATCTGGTTGTCTGCGACGAGATAGAATTCATCGACTGTACTGTTGAGTAAGTGACGATCATGGGATACCAATAAAATGGAACCGGGAAACGCTTGCAGCGCTTCTGTTAGTGCTTGACGCATATCTAAATCGAGGTGGTTGGTTGGTTCATCAAGCACTAAGAGATTGGGTTTCGTCCAAGATATTAACGATAGAGCTAAACGGGCCTTTTCACCACCAGAAAAACCTTTTACGGCTCGCAGGGCATCATCACCGACAAACCCAAATCCACCCAAATAGCGGCGAATGTCACTTTCCAATACTTTAGGTGATAGTCGTTGAATGTGTAATAGCGGTGAAGCCTCTAGGTCGAGTGCGCTCAACTGATGCTGTGAAAAATAACCAATTTTTAGATTTTCACCAGCAATGCGATCGCCAGAAAGAAGGTTAATTTCACCCACAATGGATTTTATTAGCGTGGATTTCCCCGCGCCATTTGGCCCCAATAAGCCAACACGCTGACCATCTCGAAGCGCGAAATTGGAGTTGCCCAGCTGAATTGTCTTTGCGCCGGATTCTGATGTATAGCCTAAGTCCGCTTGCGATAAATTAATTAACAGCTGTGAGGTTTTTTCCGCGACAGGAATGGAGAACTGAAATTGAGAGTCGATATGAGCAGGACCGATGATCTCCATTTTCTCAAGCATTCTTAAGCGACTTTGTGCCTGCTTGGCTTTGTCTGCTTTGAAACGAAAGCGGTCGACGTATTGCTGAAGGTGAGCACGTTTTTCTACCTGTTTTTCATGATTGGCTTGTTGTTGAGCAAGGTGTTCGGCTCGTTGACGCTCGTAATTGGAATAGTTGCCTTTATAAAGCACGAGTCCCTTTTTATACAAATGAACAATATGGCTGCAAATGCCGTCTAGGAAATCTCGGTCATGGGAAATCAGTAATAAGGTGCCGGGATATTGGCGTAACCAGTTCTCCAGCCACATTACTGCGTCTAAATCCAAATGGTTGGTAGGTTCGTCGAGTAAAAGGACGTCGGAAGGGCACATTAACGCCTTGGCAAGATTAAGGCGAATTCTCCAACCACCAGAAAAGTCAGACACTGGCCTGTGCATGTCGGTCATCTTGAAGCCCAAACCTTGTAGGAGTGTTTCGGCTCTGGAGTGGGCTGTGTAGCCTTGAGCGTTTTCAAATTCGCCTAGCCAGTTTGCATGAGCGTGATCGTCGCCGTTAGCCTGCGATTTAACAATATTACTCTCTATCATTCGCAGCCTATCATCGCCGTCTAGGCAATAGTCCAATGATGACCGTTGTGTTTCCTCAACTTCCTGAGCCATAAAAGCAATACGTCGTTGACCTGGGAGAATAACCTCACCTGTATCGGCGTGCAATTCGCCCTTGATCATGGCAAATAAAGAAGATTTTCCTGCGCCATTAGCGCCAATAAGGCCGACTTTTTGACCTTCGAAAATAGTAAGGTCGGCATCTTCTAATAAAAATTGAGTGCCGCGTTGTAAGCTAACTTCAGAAAATTGGATCATAAAAACTAAGAATCTCTTACCTCTATCATGAGGAGTAAAATTAGGCGCTTGATTATTGAATACAATACGGAACATTTTAGAGTGCTGCCAACGTAAACGAAATAGCAAGCGTGCATATTCCCAGTTAATACACGGTTTAAAGTAGATGATTAGGTTGCTCAAGGGTAAAATGGCGGTAATATTAATTTGAACTTTTTTACTCAGGCTTTTTAGCTGGGCAAGGTGCGCTTTGTGAATAATGTAACCATAAACGAAATACAACGCTTTTCATTCGATAATACCAATGTCCGTGGTGAGCGCGTGTTATTAAATAGTGCTTATCAAGAGATCATTAAGCGTAAACAATATCCACTCTCGCTAGAAAAGCTTCTGGGTGAGTTTGTTGCGGCCATTGCGCTATTAAGAGATATTGTGAAAATAGATGGCGTGCTTTCTATTCAGGCTAAAGGGAATGGCTTTTTATCGACTCTCATGACGGAGTGTGATGAGCATCAGAACCTTCGTGGTATAGCGCAATGGGATGAAAGCCAAGACGTTCCTGACACTTTCTCTTTAAAAGAGGTCTTAGAAGGTGGTTACTTGGCTATTACTATTCAGCCGCGTAATGGTCAGCGTTATCAAGGGATCGTCGAGATTGTTGGTGATACTTTATCAGAATGTCTTGAGCAGTATTTTTCTCAATCGGAGCAATTGCCTAGCCGAGTTTGGCTAGCGGCGAATGGCGCTCAATGTGGCGGTTTGTTTTTACAGCGATTACCACTAGAACAAGCAAAAGAAGGTGATGAAGACGCTTGGGAGCGTTTTACTCATCTCGCTTCTACAGTAAAAGAAGAAGAGTTACTTGGTCTTGAGACTGAATCGTTATTGCACCGTTTGTATCACGAAGAAGAAGTTCGCCTTTATGACACTAAGCCAATGCAATTTGGTTGTTCATGTTCTCGTCAACGGACACTGGATGCCGTTATGTCACTGGGTTCTGAAGAAATTCGCGAACTTTTGATTGAACAAGGTAGTGTGAAAGTGGACTGCCAATTCTGTGCAGAGAAATACGAATTCACGGAAGACGATTTGACGGATATGCTAGGCGATCAAGCCAAAACGCACTAGGTTTTAAATGTGGCGTGATTCACAAGGTCGCGCCACGATATTATGCCGATGACCTGTTCTTTATCATCGATGACAGGAAGACAAGATATGTCCACTCGCTTAAACCAGGTGACGATCTCTTCTATCAATGTGTCCGCTTTCACTGAGATTGGTTGGCGCGTCATTATTTGATGGGCCGCATGATTCAGTGTGTCTAAATCTCTAGGTTGCTCGGAAGCACTGTCAATAAAAGGGCTTATAAAACGTAAAAGGTCTCTGTCTGAAATAATACCGACAAGTTTACCTTTTTCGGTGACGGGCAGATGATGAAAACCATGTTTTTCCATTATTTGTCTTACATTGGGCAAACGCTCATCCATATCGACGCAGATGACATTGGTTACCATGATATCTTGTGCTTTCATTGTCATACTCCCTCAGGTTCTAGATTAAGAGGATTTAGTATATTTATACCGAACATTCTTATTTAGATATAGCAGCAAAATTAAAGCATGTTTTTTATTAATGTTGTTAACATCGCCTTTCTTGCTGCTAAAGTCAATAAAATGAGGGGTATCTTGAAAATGGGAATGTGTGTATACCTACATTCTTACACTAAGGCCTCAAGACATTGTCTTCAAAATCCGTATAATTAAGCTACACCTGTTTAGTATCCTTTAACGCAGTATTATATTTAGTGTAGACAAAGGTTTACTGAGAAGAGTGTGGAGAAAGCAAAGCAGTACCCTCTGACACATTTACTGCTGGCCAAAAGCCTCCTTTCTAAATCACTCTCAAATTCACAATTGGCTATGACACGGCGAAATCATATGACCTTAAGTTCTGTAGACGTTTTACTAGTCGGGGGAGGTGCTATGAGCACTACCCTAGGCGTGTTACTAAAGCAATTGGACCCTAGCATAACCATGATGATGGTTGAGCGCTTGGGCATCATCGCAAAAGAAAGTACAGATGGCTGGAACAATGCTGGAACAGGTCATGCTGCCTATTGCGAGCTTAATTATACTTCTGAAAATGATGATGGCTCCGTCAATATAGACAAGGCAGTGGATATTAATGCGGCCTTTGAAATCAGTCTTCAGTTTTGGTCTTACCTTGTAGAGCAAGGTTTAATGCCTGCACCTCAAGAGTTTATTCATCGCGTTCCTCATCAAAGTTTTGTATGGGGTGAGCGCAACGTAAATATGTTAAAAGCGCGCCACGCAGCGATGAGCGCACATCCTGCCTTTAAAGAAATGCAATACACGGAAGATCGCGAAAAAATGAAGGAATGGATGCCTCTCATCATGAATAATCGTGTGGAAAATGAACCTCTTGCCGCAACGCGTATCGAACATGGTACCGATGTGAATTTTGGCGCTATTGCTCGCAATATGAGTAAGCATTTAGAAGGTTTGGAGAACTTTGATCTCAATCTAAACTGTGAAGTAAAAGACTTAAAGAAAAGGTCTGATGGCCGATGGAATGTCACGGTTGAGTTAAATGGTACCCGTAAAATTATTGATGCTAAATTTGTTTTCCTAGGTGCTGGCGGTGGCGCTTTACCTTTATTACAAAAGGCGGAAGTAGAAGAAAGTAAAGGTTTTGGCGGCTTTCCTGTTAGTGGTCAGTGGTTGGTGTGTGAAAAACCTGAATTGGTTGAGCAGCATTTTGCAAAAGTCTACGGAGCAGCGCCCATTGGTGCGCCACCTATGTCTGTTCCGCATTTAGATACACGCATTATTGACGGAAAAAAGGCTATTTTATTTGGCCCATTTGCTGGATTCACGACTAAGTTTTTGAAAACAGGTTCATTTTTTGATTTGCCGAAGAGTGTTCGTTTCGACAATATCAAACCAATGCTAAGTGTTGGTAAAAATAATATGGATCTAACTCGCTACCTGATCAGTGAAGTGATGCAATCTCATAAAGACCGTTGTAATTCATTGCGTCAGTTTTTTCCTGATGCAAAGGATGAAGACTGGGAGCTTGCGTACGCTGGGCAACGAGTTCAGATCATCAAGAAAGACGAAAAGTTAGGCGGTAAGCTAGAGTTCGGAACCGAAGCGATTACGACCGAAGATGGTTCTCTTGCTGCCTTGTTGGGTGCTTCGCCAGGGGCTTCAACAACGGTGAATACCATGATTGGTATTCTAGAACGTTGTTTCCCAGAACGTGTCGAGTCGCCAGAGTGGCAAGCGAAAATGAAAGAAATGGTGCCTTCTTACGGTGAATCATTGGTAGAAAATACGGACTTACTGCTTTCTATTCGTGCACACACTTTAGCGACACTAAATTTAAAGCCTTAATATAGATTGAAATGATAAGTCTTTTAAAAAGCTGGGAAACTTCCCCAGCTTTTTTGTATTTTTTAATAGAACAACGAAAAAAATCAACACTGAGATTGAATATGACAATAACTTTTGCTGAGCGCGCAGACCAACTTTGTGACAGATTACGAGAAATGGAACATCATGCAGAAGAAGGAGATCAGCTTTTTTATTGCGCTTACCTTTTAGGGCTTTTGGGCCTGCATAGCGGCACGGAAGGAGAAGGGCAAAAGGTATTTGATAATGCCTTCACTACTATTCTGCAAGAAACACTCGAAGTAGAGGGTGTAATGGAATCAGATCAGGAAAATATCACCGCATTGTGGGAAACGATTTGTAAAAAAGAGATATCGTAGTAATGCTGATTCGACGTGCATACAATGATTAAAAAAGGCAGACAATGGGTTATTGTCTGCCTTTTTTAATGTTGATTTTTTGCGAATGTATTTGTATTACAGAACGGGTTTATCAGGGTGTGGGGCGTAGGCAAAAACGTCTGAAAAACATCGATCGATGCTCAAACCTTTTAATTCTAATTGATCAAGCGTGCCGTATACCATACCAACCGACCCGCTGATGAAAGCCACACTTTGGTTTAAATCTGGGTTATCGGCTAGAATGGCTTCATATAACCAACCGCTTCTTCCATGCCACTGATCACTTTGTTCATTCACGATGACATCTAATGAAAAAGGTGAATATTTGTGTGCTTCTTCTAACCAGTCTTTCGCGAATACATCCTCAGCGGTTCTTAGTCCCCAGTAAAATGATACTTTCCCCGTAAAATTTTGTTCAACTAAGTCGCAGTATAGGCTTTTTATCTGAGAGAAGCCGGTTCCACCTGCGATGAGCAAAATATGCTCCGGGTTACTGTCTAAAACACCATTGTGGATATGGCAGTCTCCACCCGGTGCTTTTATCGTAATGCTGGCGTTAGATTTAATATATTCAACTACTTTGCTGGCCAGTGATGCGGCGTCAGAAACAAGCACATATAAAGTAATGTTAGGAAGTTCGTGCGGTGTACTACCGATAGAGTAGGGAACTTGTTCGCCCGTTGGTAATACCACCATTAAGTATTGGCCAGCGAAAAATTCCAGATCATCTACTTGTAAAGTGATTTGGTAGACATCCTTGTTAATGAGCTCAACAGTGTTTACCTTTGCGGTAATCTCTTTCATATGACTACTCCAATATAAGTCGCACTGCCCTAATGGAAAGCGGGCGGGCATTGATAATGCATTAAGTTGATGATCTAAGTAAAAAAAAACCACTTCAGAAAGTGGTTTTTTACTGCAGACGTTTTGCTGCAGAAATGTCTTCTTATTTATTTTTGCCTTTCATTGACTCAAAGAACTCATCGTTTGTTTGAGTTACTTTTAGGCGATCGATTAAGAATTCAGTCGCTGCCACGTCTTCCATAGGGTTTAATAACTTACGAAGAATCCACATACGTTGTAGTTCGTCTTCAGACGTTAGTAGGTCTTCACGGCGAGTCCCTGAACGGCGAATATTAATCGCAGGGAATGTACGCTTCTCAGCGATCTTACGGTCAAGATGTAATTCAGAGTTACCCGTACCTTTGAATTCTTCAAAGATAACTTCATCCATTTTTGAACCGGTATCGACAAGCGCAGTAGCGATGATTGTTAAGCTGCCACCTTCCTCTATGTTACGTGCTGCACCAAAGAAACGTTTTGGACGTTCTAGCGCGTTTGCATCCACACCACCCGTTAATACTTTACCTGATGAGGGGATGACTGTGTTGTAGGCACGCGCTAAACGAGTAATGGAGTCTAATAGAATGACCACGTCACGTTTATGTTCAACTAAGCGTTTTGCTTTTTCAATTACCATTTCAGCCACTTGAACATGGCGAGCTGGTGGCTCATCAAACGTAGAGGCAACCACTTCACCGCGTACGGTACGAGACATTTCGGTTACTTCTTCAGGACGTTCATCAATAAGTAACACAATTAAGTGGCATTCAGGGCTGTTACGAGTAATGGCGTTTGCGATATTTTGCAGCATGAAAGTTTTACCCGCTTTTGGGGGAGAAACGATCAACGCTCGTTGGCCTTTACCCATAGGAGCAACAAGGTCAATGATACGAGATGTGACGTCTTCAGTAGAGCCGTTGCCAGCTTCCATCAATAAACGTTCATCAGGGAATAAAGGTGTTAAGTTTTCAAAAAGGATCTTGTTACGTACGCTTTCCGGTTTATCAAAGTTGATTTCACTGACTTTTAATAAGGCAAAGTAGCGCTCGCCATCTTTAGGTGGGCGAATTTTTCCGGCAATGGTATCGCCAGTACGCAGGTTAAAGCGTCGTATTTGGCTTGGTGATACATAAATATCGTCCGGTCCTGCTAAGTATGAGCAGTCAGGTGAGCGTAAGAAACCAAAGCCATCTTGAAGAATCTCTAAGATGCCGTCGCCATAAATGTCTTCCCCACCTTTCGCATGACGCTTTAGGATTGAGAAAATAACATCTTGTTTACGAGAACGAGCCATATTTTCTAGGCCCATTTCTGCTGCGATTTCTAAAAGCTCGTGTACTGATTTCTGTTTTAAGTCGGTAAGGTTCATAAGCGGATTTTGTATTAGCTCATTTTGAGGAAGATTGACGGAATTAGAGTTAATCATTAAGTAACAATAATGTGAGTCTGGAAGTATTTTACAATGTATCAGCTACTCGGCACCAAAAAACGCAAAACAATATGGTTATACTTTTGTTCTGGTTTAAGCTAGCCCGGATAAGGCAGAAGCCAATACAGCGCGAAACAATTTGATTGGAATCTAAACGTGATCAGCTTACTGCTTTATCACTATCAAGACCATCCATACTATAGTTCGACTTAAAGGCGAGGTCTATAGTGAAATTTAGGAAAAAAACATTTTCTGATAAATTTTTGATCAAAAACAGGATTTTTAGGGCTTTGCTTGGTGTTTTATTGGAATTAAGGTCTTAGTAATCCTTGCTTTTCGAAAAAAGCCGCTAAATTTAATGAAAAATTCATCGAATCATCCGTTATTTTTGATTTTTTGTTGGCAATGACACAGCCAAGTAACTGATATACTGTTCTCCTTATTAAGACTTCTGCAATATAAGGCTTTCTGAATGCAATCACTTTTTTTGCAACAATCTCATGACTTTCCTTTCGAAAAAATTGCCGCTATTGACCTTGGGTCAAATAGCTTTCATATGGTTGTCGCTCAAGTTACCCATGGTCAATTGCGTATCACTGGAGAATTTGGAGAAAAAGTTCAGTTGGCTGCTGGCTTGGTAAATGATCACTTAGATGATGCTGCACAGCAACGAGGCTTGGACTGCTTAGCTCAATTTGCGCAAGTGATTGAAGATATGCCACCTGGTTCTGTTCGTGTTGTTGGGACGAACGCGCTTAGGGTTGCCAAAAACCGCTATGACTTCATTGGTAAAGCGATGGATATCATGAGTCACCCTGTTGAGATTATCGCGGGACGAGAGGAAGCACGTCTTATTTATGTTGGTGTTTCAAGAACCATGGATCATGGTGAAGCCAAAAGACTGGTGGTAGATATCGGTGGTGGTAGTACAGAGTTTATTATTGGCAGGCAGCTTGAGCCAATATTAACGGAAAGTCTTCACATGGGGTGCGTTAGTTTCAATCAACGTTTTTTTGATGATGGCACCATTAATAAGTCTAATTTTCAGAAAGCGGTTACTGCTGCGCGTTTAGAGCTGCTAAGTATTCAAGATGATTACCTTGATGAAACGTGGGATGTCTCAATTGGCTCATCAGGAACGGTTAAGGCTGCCTTCAACATTGTTAAGGAAAACAATTGGAGCAAAAAAGGCATCACACCAAAAGCACTTAAGCAGATTCAAAAAGCGTTATTTTTGGCCGGTCATGTTGATAATATCGATTTACCAGGGCTCAAGCCTGAACGTAAAAATACCTTTGCAGCGGGTATTGCCATTTTAACGGCGGTGTTTGAGTGTTTTGATATTAAGCAAATGGACTTTTCAAATGGTGCACTAAGAGAAGGTGTGCTTTATGACATTATGGGTCGATACGCAGAAACGGATATTCGTGAACGTACTGTCAACTACATGCTCAATCAATACCATATTGACACAGAACAAGCGAAACTTGTGACCCATACTGCGCTGTCTGCTTTGGCTCAAGTTCGAGACGATTGGAGTTTAAACAGTATATCCAGCGAAGATTTACTTCGTTGGGCGGGTCTTCTTCATGAAGTCGGAGCTGGTATCTCCCACAGCCGATATCATAAACATGGTGCTTATATTATTAGAGAGTCAGACATGCCTGGCTTTTCCCAACAAGAGCAGCAAGCGTTAGCAAACTTAATTTTGCGACATCGTCGCAAGTTTACTCAATCGTTAGATTACCGCTTTACTAAAAGTGATCAACAAGATTTAGATCGATTGTCAATTTTATTGAGATTGGCTATTTTGCTTCATCACGATAGGAAAGAAGGTGATATGCCTATTTTCACGTTGAAAGCCGATAATAAAACACTTCATGCGGAATTCTTGCCGGAATGGCTAGATAGCAGACCGTTAACATTGGCTAACTTACAGCGCGAAGCCGAGTCTTTAGTGTTGGATGGATACACGTTGACGTTTAGTTAAGTGAGTTTGTGTCTACAAAGAGTCGAAAATAGTTAGGTTAATTGATCAATTGATCGATATAACGCCGCGACTTCCTCTCTTTGTAATCCGGTCACTCGAGAAAGCCTGCCAATACTGGATGATATCTGTACCGATTCTTTTCCCGACTCGTCTTTTGCTTCAGATTTTTCTGGTTGAATTGGAGCGGCCAGTAGCTGTTTAGCACGATCAGATAATTGAACTGGGTCTTGTCGGTTCTCAGAATCTGGGCGCGCATTGGTTTCTGCCTGTACCGGTAAGGCAGGCAGATACAAATGATTGCTTGATGTTACTGATGAAATCGACAAAACAGCCACCCTAGTCTAACTATTCAAAATGCTACTCATATAGTAGTACAAAAAATGACCTGGGTATGTGTGTTTTACTGCTCTATTTTGAATATCTTTTTTTATACAGCAGAATAATTTTTAGACAGAGGGCAAGAAGGCGACATACTTGTCGTGGCTTTATATTTAATTGGTTAACTCAACGCAGAATTAGTCCTAATTTTCTATTTATTTTATACTCTCATTCACCATATTAGTGTCATTGCTATATAAGGATGATATTGTTTACTAAATTTTTCGTCAGCAAGGTGCACTAATAAATGGTGCATTTAACAGGTGAGCGTTCTGCTTTATATCATGCTGTTATCTTTGATACCGTGAATGATTGTCTGTTGTAAGTAATTCGCTTCAAAAAGGATGCCGCATGAGCCAAGAAAATCTACCAATAGAACACCTTTATTTTACTGAGACAAATCTAGAAAAAATCTTAGAAAATTTAGACATAGTTCGAAATAGAATTCATCCTCCATCACCAGAAGATAATGGCGTTAATGAACAGGTGTTCCCATCTGTTTGCCTCATTGGTTTAGGACGTTGTGGCTCCAATATCGCATTGGATGTCGCATCGTTAGTCTACGACGCCAGAACAAGCTATATGCGTGAAGTGGAAAGCCAGGAAATGTTAGATAGCGAACGTGAGTTCCGGCCTATGCGTTGGATTCGCAAACATTTACCGCTTGAAGATAAAGATGGCTTTAAGCCAGTGTTCCTAATTGAACCTATCGTATTACTTGGCGATCTAGATAAAGACATTGAAGGGCGAATTCGTTTTTCGAACCAAGTCGGCCGAGCTAAGTTTTTAGAGGAATACACAAAACTGCAAATAATGGACTTGTCTGAAGTGCATGCGGGTGGTGCCGGTAATGCGCCTATTCTAGGGCAATATCTAGCGAAAATTATTCTCAATAAAGATGCGACAACATTCCAAAATGAAAATTGGAAACACATGCATTCTTATTTGGTTGATTCTTGCGGCATTAAAGCGAATCAATCGCGTCTTTATTTTTATATATTCAGTGCGGGTGGTGGTACTGGTTCGGGGATGGCGTCTGAATTTGGTCTTGCGCAACAATTTTCGTACTTAAGTAAAACATTTGATTATCGTTCAGATCAGAATCCATTGGTTGATAAGCGTCATAGTTTTGTATTTGAACCTATTTTCACCTCTGGTATCTGTATTCTCCCTAATATTTCTGGGAAAAATGTTGAGATTTCAGAAGCATTGCATATTAACGCAGGGCGTTTGTTAACCAAGTATATTTCAGAAGAGTGGAACTTTTCGTATAACGAAGAGCGTGAAGAAGACGAAGTACCTGCCGATGTAATGGAGCGCATTCGTCCTTGGAATTCTATGATGCTGATTTCTAACGATATAATGCGTTATGCCGAAGAGGAAGACGGTGGAGATGCTGATAATATCGATGTAAACACCATGGAGAAATATGCTAACCAGTATATTTCACAGCAAATTTTCAACATTCTGACAGCACAAGCGGTGACAACAGACTACGATGAAGACTACTTCCGTCGTGCTGGTATTGATATTGCTGAAACAATTCGCCTTGATGCCAATGACTTATTTATGAGTTTAGCGGGCCCAGTTGCGGTGGCTTATGCCGAAAGTGTGGTCAATGAAGGCACGCATCAAGACAGTGTTGATATAGATGATTTGTTCTGTCGCTCTATTGAGTTGCCACATTTTAATAATGACACGTCAGCGATTGAAGGTGTCAGTGTGCTACCTGTTGAATCAGAACGATACCGTGAAGCTATTAAGAATTATCGTAAAAGTGGCTATGATGCGAGTACATTGAACCATCTGCATTTCTTTAAAAATTGTTCGTCAATTGTGTCTATCATTTCTTTACCTCGAGATTACAAACTGTCTTTCACTGCATTGAATCGTTTGAAAATGCACTTGAACCGTTTATGTCCTAATACCACGTTAAAGCGCTACGCTCTTGTGATTGGGGCTTCAGCAAACTTGTCTTTGACAACGCTTATTGCGAAAAGCCCTTGTTTAAGTGATGACTTTTTAACGCTGATGGTTGCTTACATGAAGCGTTGTTTTGCTCGTGATGATTACCGATACACGGATGAAATAGACAACGCTATTATACAAATGATTCAAGATGAAGAGTTTGATGAGTCGTTAATAGATAAGTTCTTTACGACGTATGAAAATCCAGCGAAAATTTTAGATACAAACTGGTATGCCATTAAGCCAATGTACGAGAAAAAATATCGTGAGTTGATTGATAACAGCCAGCATTTTGTTTCTATCAATGATATTCGTTTGGACATTGATAACGTGAAGAATGCGATCAAGTATCTTCGAGAAATTTATCGTCATCGTATTAGCAAAACAAAAGTACTTACTCTCAATGGCTAGTACTGTCTAAGTCGTGTCGAGATGTTTATTTTAAAAGGTCACCTCTAAGGTGGCCTTTTTTTGTTTTTATACGGCGGCTAAACGGGTCGGCTCCCAAAGTTGGCTTAACTATTGAATACCTTAAAAGCAGAACCGCTTAATTGTTTCTTATTTTTGTATTCTTGTTCTGATGGTGGTTTTAGTGAGCTTCAGTTGTGCGGCTCTATTTGGCTCGAGTCTTTTTGGTGCGCTTTTCATTGTCTAGGATGTATATGGCAGAATTCTATTGGTTGTTAGTCGCTTCGGCGTTTGTTTTTATGATGCAAGCGGGTTTTTTATGTTTAGAAAGTGGACGTATTCGCAGTAAAAATAGCATCAATGTCGCGGCAAAAAACATATCCGATTTTATTATCTCGACGACGTTATTTTGGTTCTTTGGTTTTGGCATTATGTTTGGTGACTCTATAGCAGGTGTCTTTGGCACCAGTGAATTTTTGTTTGATGGACAACATACTCCTTGGGAAATTAGCTTCTTTCTTTTTCAAATGATGTTCTGTGGTACCGCAGCAACGCTCACGTCAGGAGCGGTTGCTGAACGCATGACATTTATTGGCTATTTAGCCATTACGGTTGTATTAAGTGCCCTAATTTATCCTATTGTTGGGCATTGGGTTTGGTCTAGTGTTTACTCTTCAGAGAGGCCTCAGGGTTGGCTTGAAGCGCTTGGTTTTGTGGATTTTGCTGGCTCTACCGTTGTGCATTCGGTTGGTGGTTGGGTGGCATTAGCGGCCATTATAATTATTGGTCCGCGCTTGGGGCGTTTTGAGCAGGGAATTCGTTTACCGCCTGGAAATAATCTTCCCTTATCGGCTTTGGGGGTTTTATTAATTTGGTTTGGCTGGTTTGGTTTTAATGGTGGAAGTACGTTGGCGTTAACCGACGCTGTTCCCTTAATTATCTTAAATACCTTCATATCTGCGGCTTGGGGAGGCTTGGTCGCAGCGGCTATCAATTATTTCAGAGACGGTTATGTTGAAGTCGGTTTTGTATTGAATGGCACCATAGCTGGTCTAGTTGGTATCACTGCTTCTTGTCATGTTGTTTCTTCTGGAGCGTCAATTATTATCGGCGGTGTTTCTGGCGTCGTGGTGTACTACGGCAGTTTATTGATGGAACGCTGGCGTCTCGATGACGCACTTGACGTTGTCCCTGCGCATTTATTCGCGGGCATTTGGGGTACGTTGAGTGTGGCTTTATTTGGTCAAACCGACAAAATAAATAATGGATTAAGCTTCTTTGGGCAGCTTTGGGTGCAAGCCTTAGGTGTTGCTGTCATTGGTTTATATTGTTTTTTTGTTGCTTATGCCTGTATGTGGTTGTTGAATCATTTTATGCCGCTACGAGCAAGTAAAGAACAAGAAGAGCAAGGGTTAAATGTTGCAGAGCATCGGGCGACAACAGAATTGTTTGATTTGCTGACATCCATGCAGTATCAACAAAATAATGCTGACTTTTCAACGCCGGTACCAGAAGAGCCTTTTACTGAAGTGGGACAGATTGCACGTAAATACAATCAAGTGATTGACCGGGTAAGCAGTGAAATTGCGCAGCGTGATGATGCATTAACTCGTTTTCAAGAAAGTGAAATGCGCAAGTCTGCGATTTTGAACTCTTCGATGGACTGTATTGTGACTATCAATCGCTTTGGTTCGGTTATGGAGTTTAATCCAGCCGCCGAGCGTACTTTTGGGTGTTTGAAAAAACAAGTAGAAGGAAAAAGTTTTATTGGTCTCTTCATTCTTGAAGACGATAGACAGAAAATCTTTGAAAGTTTGAACTCAGGCTTTTCTTCATCAAGTGGTTTGATTCTTAACCGACGCAATCCGTTTCGTTTACAACGTGGTCAAAACCATCATTTTCCGGCAGAAATTGCCATTACCAAAGCAAACTCAGAATCCTCCATAGAAAGTGAGTACACGCTTCATATTAGAGATATGACGCGTCATGTGAAGCTGCAGGAGCGTTTGAAGTTTTTGGCTTACAGCGACCCGCTGACGAGCCTATACAATCGAACCTATTTAATGGATGCACTGGTGAGCTCATTATTGTTTGCCACCAAGCAGAAAACAGCCGTTGGCTTGCTGTTCTTGGATCTAGACAACTTTAAGATTATTAATGACACGCTTGGGCATAAAGCGGGTGATGAGTTGTTGTGTGAAGTTGCTAGACGATTAATCGCGGTATCAGATCAACATGACGTTATTGCACGTTGGGGCGGCGATGAGTTTGTCTTTATGATGACTGAAGAAGTGACAGAAAGTCGCTTATCGCAGCGCGCTCAAGACATTCTTAGTGCGATGCGTCTGCCCGTTAAACTCAACGAACAGTACCTTACTATTCCTACCAGTATTGGAATTTCGTTCTCCGATCAACTCGGTATTGATGCGGATAAATTGATTCAACAAGCTGATATTGCCATGTATTGGGCAAAGGAAAAAGGGCGTGATAATGCGCAATTTTTCACAGCGGAAATGGTCAATGTGATCACAAAAAAATTCGGCTTTGAGAAAGAGATTAATGAAGCGCTTTCATTAGGGCACTTTCATTTGGTTTTCCAGCCAAAAGTATTCATGGAGAAAGGTAATATTTTAGGTTTAGAAGCCTTGATCCGTTGGAATCATCCGATCAAAGGGCTAATTCCTCCATCCGAATTCATTCCCATTGCTGAAGAATCTAGTTTAATAATCAAGATAGATGAGTGGGTTATCAACCAAGCGTTAAAGCAGCAAAAAAGCTGGCGGGATCAAGGCTTAACAATTGTCTCTATTGCAGTGAATCTTTCTGGACGACATCTAGTATCAGACTCTTTGGTGCCATATATTTCACAAAAGTTGGAATATTACGGTATTGAAGGGTGTTGGCTAGAGATTGAAATTACGGAAG
Organism: Marinomonas primoryensis; assembly: GCF_013372285.1. Classification (NCBI taxonomy): domain Bacteria; kingdom Pseudomonadati; phylum Pseudomonadota; class Gammaproteobacteria; order Oceanospirillales; family Oceanospirillaceae; genus Marinomonas; species Marinomonas primoryensis. The sequence continues at coordinate 440,641 of NZ_CP054301.1, forward strand.
GGGTTTTACTGAAAGATATCCAGCGTTGCATCGACGTCATGGCAGAACTGAAAGCGTTAGACATTAAAATATCAGTGGATGATTTTGGAACCGGCTATTCATCGCTGAGTTATTTAAAGCGTTTGCCTTTGGATATCTTGAAAATTGACCAGTCGTTTGTTGAAGAATGCGATAGTCATGTGGAAGACACCAAAATCTGTGAAACAATAATTCACCTAGCGCAAAGCCTGGAACTCGCTATTGTTGCGGAGGGCGTAGAAACCGCTCCGCAAGCCGAGATGTTAAAGTCTCTAGGCTGTGAGATTTTCCAAGGGTATTACTATCATAAACCGATGAAAAGTAATGAGATTGCTAAATTACTTATTAAGGATTATGTGGTGGCTTAGGTTGGCTTACCGGTGCTTCTCGGTTGCGAATCGTTTCCATAAGATCTTGGCCTTGGGTTCTCTCTAATGATTTAGTGCGTTGATGAAGTGCTGTTTTAGCAATCATATTGGCGGCAACCGGAGCGGTAATCAAAAGAAATAGAGTGATGAGCAACTCTTGAATTGAAAGCGCTTCTTTTAGGTGGCTTTGGAAGATCATTGATGCAACCAGAACGCCCGTAATACCGAGCGTTGAGGCTTTGGTAGGACTGTGCAAGCGCATATAAATATCAGGCAAACGTACGAGACCGTAAGAACCTATCAATAAAAATAGGCCGCCAATTAGCAAGGATACACAGATGATAATTTCTAGATAAAAAGGCATAACTTATCCTATTCTATGATGTCGCCGCGAAGTAAGTATTTACATAGTGCTGCCGTGCTGACAAAACCTAACATGGCAATTAATACTGCCGCTTCAAAATACAAAGCGCTTTTTATGTGAATGCCGTATAGCAAAATGAGTGCAATAGCATTTATGTACATAGTATCCAACGCCAGAATTCGGTCTGAGATGGTAGGGCCTTTTAGTAGCCGCCATAAATTCAAAATCAAAGCGATGCAAATGCAAACAGCCACAATAGTGATGGTTAAATTTAGCATCCAAAAATCTCCTTGATTGGCTTTTCGTAACGCTGCTTGATGGATTCAATAAGCTCGGCTTCATTGTCTAAGTGAAGAGCGTGAATATAAAGCCACGCTTTGTCTTTCGATACCTCTGCACTGACGGTTCCTGGTGTAAGAGAAACAGTGCTGGCCAAAATAGTGATCCCTAGGTCTGAACCGACATTAATGGGAACAGCAATAAAGCCAGGATTGAGCTTTTTAATTGGCCCAATGATGAGCAATGCCACTTCCACGTTAGCAGTAAGTATGTCCTTCATCACCATTAGTACATAACGAATGGCCAGCCAAGGCTTAAGTATTTTAGGATGTTCGTCGCGCATGCCTGTAACGAGCCAAGGTATTGTTATGGCAAAAAAAATCGCCAAGACGATGTGTCCTGCACTGATAGAATTATTCAATAACAGCCAAACTACAAACAGTAAAAAGCTGTGAAATGGCATAGGGAAAAACTTCATAGTGCCACTCCTGGTAATAAATCATAAGCGGAAGACTGAATGTCGTGCAGGTAGTAAGCCGCTTGTTGAGTGAATTCAGTGATATAACCACCGAATAAAACCAGTATTGGAGAAGCCAGCAATAGCAGTGCAATACTGACTATTTCTGTTGTTTTTGCCGGCTCAGCGTCAGTTGCTATTGTTCCATTATGTCGCCAAAACAATGTGGTTCCCGCTCTAGAAAAAGTAATCAAAGCGGCGAGGCTCCCGATAAGAATGAGAGGCCAAACCCACATGGTTTGTGCGGTAGACTGCGTTGCTTGCAGAATCATGATTTTTCCGACAAAGCCTGAAAGCGGCGGCATTCCAATGAGCGCCATTGCCGCAATCGCAAAGGCAAAACCTAATAACCTTGGTTGAACAAAAGGGCGAGAACGTACGAAGCGGTCTTCTGCTTTTCCTCGTTGGCGAGCCATAACATCCGCTAATAAAAAGAGTCCTGCTGATGCCAATGTGCTGTGGATCATGTAATAAAGAGCAGCAGAGGTAGCGGCTTCGGAATTGATTGCTGCGCAAGCGAGCAAGCTACCACTGGAAACAATCACTAAATTCGCGCTTAGTGTCTTGATACCTGGGCTGGCAAACACGCCAATGGTACCAATAGTGATTGTTAGTAAGGCCAAAGGCCATAACCAAGGTGTCGCAATATTCGCTAATTCACCAGCATTTTCGCCAAATATAACGGTATAGACGCGGAAAATACTGTAAATACCTACCTTTGTCATAATAGCAAATAAAGCGGCCACAGGTGCGCTGGCACTTGCATAGGTTTTAGGAAGCCAAAAATGCATGGGTAGCATGGCGGCTTTTAAACCAAATACGACCAATAATAGCAATGCGCCTGTTTTTGCCAGTGTCGCGGTTTCACCTTGAAGTTGACCGACTTTCACTGCCATGTCGGCCATATTTAGCGTGCCAAGGGTGCCGTATAATATGCCAAGACCAAATAAGAACAGGCTAGAGCCGACTAAATTAAGAATGACATAATGCAGTGCAGCTTGTGTTTTTTGTTTACCGCCAGCGTGAATTAATAAGGCATATGAAGCGATCAATAACACTTCAAAAAAGACGAATAAGTTAAATATGTCACCAGTTAAAAACGCACCGTTAATTCCCATGATTTGAAACATGAACAAGGGATGAAAATAGGCACCGCCTTTATCTTGCCCCGAAACGGCATACAACATAACGCAAAATGCTAAAAATGCAGTGAGTAGTACGAGCAGGCTAGATACTCTGTCTGCCACAAGAGCGATGCCAAAGGGCGCTTGCCAACCCCCTAATGCATAAAGTTGAACGCCTTCAGCATTGATTTTATAAAGCAAAACAGCGGACGAAATAAGGAGAAATAACGTGCCAATAATCGAGGCAACTCGCTGTGAATTGATATCGCGAGATATGGGTGGCAGCAACATAAGAGCGCCAAACAACAAAGGGATCAGAATCGGAAAAATGCTTAGATGTTGCATTTATTGACTCCCTCCTGATTTTGCCGAGACATCGCCAGGTTGAGTTGGTAGCGTGCCATCAACGTGATCATTGCCTAAATCGGCACGTGCACGCATTGCCAATATCACCGCAAAAGCGGTCATTGCAAAACCAATAACAATGGCGGTTAACACCAATGCTTGAGGGAGCGGATCGCTATATTGTTCAGACTGACCAAGCACCGCCGCTGCATTGAGTTTGAGTCGTCCACTTGCGAACAGAAACAAATTCACGGCGTAAGATAAGAGCGTCAACCCGATAACCACGGAAAAACTACGGCCTCGTAACGCAAGAAAAACACCACAGGCGGTTAATAAACCAACGCAAAATGCGTACAAACCTTCCATTACTCATGCTCCTTTTGAACAGGGCGCTCACTGGTTGTTAGTTGTCCGAGATTGGCAAGGATCAGCATGGTAGCACCAACGACCGTGAGGAAAACACCAAGATCAAATACCATGGCGCTGGCTAATTCGAACTTCCCGATGACGGGTAAATAGAAATAATCGAACCAAGATGACAAGAAAGTATGTCCGAAGGCCCAGCTACCGAGACCGCTTAATGTCGCGATACCAATACCAGAACCAATCATGATCTGATAATCCAATTTGATTCGTGTCTTAATCCACACCACACCATGAGCGACGTACTGCTGAATAATCGCGACCGATGTGATCAGGCCTGCGATAAAGCCACCGCCAGGCATGTTGTGACCACGTAAGAAAATATACGCTGATACCAAAAGTGCCAGTGGTAATAAACTTTGTGATATTACGGCTAATAAAATTGGGTATCTGTCTTCGGACCAAGTCAGTCCGTTGTCGTCGCTGGATGGCATGTAGAGACGCATTCTCGCAATCAGCTTATAAATGCCTAGCGCGGCAATGCCCAATACGGTGATTTCGCCCAAGGTATCAAAGCCACGAAAATCCACCAAAATAACATTAACAATATTGGTTCCGCCGCCACCGGTCTTACTATTCTCAGTGAAGAAGGTTGAAATCGTATCGAGAGGGCGAGTCATTAAGGCATAACAAATTGTACCAATAACCCCACCAATCAATGAGGCCAGACTCAAATCTCGAACCACACGGCGAGGAGACGACTCTTTCGGCGTTTTTTGTGGTAAGAAAAATAAAGCCAGTATTAATAAAATGACGGTAACCACTTCAACAGATAACTGAGTAAGAGCCAAGTCTGGTGCAGAAAATTGAGCAAACGCCAAGGAAACGATTAAGCCTACGACGGACAACGTGAGCAAAGCGACGACACGCCTTCTGTGCCATAGCACAGTGGCCAGAGCGGAAAGGCATAGTAAAACCGCACAAGTGATTGATAGTGCATCGACTGGGATTTCAGGGCGTTGTCCAGCCGTGGTGTTCAGTTTCATTAGCGACGACGCTGTCATAATGACGGCAAAGCTCAGAACGAAGAAAATATAGCGCTGTAAAGAACCATTTTCTGTCAGCGCAATAAAGCGGCTTGCTTTCTCCGTAAGGAATTGGATAACGCCTTCAAAAACCAGTTTAGGGTCATTGGCTGGGAACTGTGCTTGAAACTTAAACAAATGAGAGCGGCTGTAATACATGAATAGCCCGCCGATTAGAGCGATCACACTCATTAGTAAAGGAAAATTAAAGCCGTGCCAAATAGCAAGGTTGTAGCTCGGGGCGGGCCCATTTAATGTCGCGCTGGCGGCCGCCAACAAAAGGTCGCCCACTACCAAACTCGGGAAAATACCGACTATCAGACACAGGCCTACTAAAATTTCCACTGGAACGCGCATGTATCGAGGCGGTTCGTGCGGTGTTTTTGGTAGGTTAATCGGCTCGCCGTTAAAAAATACATCGTGAATAAAACGTGTGGAATAAGCGACAGCGAATACACCACCTAATGTGGCTAAGACTGGAATAAACCACGACAAAGACCCCAGCGATGCTTGGTGCAGTGTTTCGGTAAAGAACATTTCTTTGGATAAGAAGCCATTCATTAATGGTACGCCAGCCATCGACGCAGAGGCCACCATGGCAAGCGTCGCAGTATAAGGCATGTACTTCCATAAACCGTTTAGCTGACGCATGTCTCGTGAGCCAGATTCGTGGTCAATAATCCCCGCCGCCATAAACAATGATGCTTTGAAGATCGCATGGTTAATAATATGGAAAATGGCGGCGACGGCCGCAAGATCTGTCCCCATACCCAATAACAACGTAATTAAGCCCAAATGACTAATGGTTGAGTTGGCTAAAAGGCCCTTTAAATCGTGTTGGAACAGCGCAACGTAAGCACCGACAAGGAAGGTTGCAAGGCCTGTTAGGCTCACAATTAAAAACCATAAATTAGTATCTGCCAGCGCTGGGTAAAACCGAGCCATTAGAAAGATACCCGCTTTCACCATAGTAGCGGAATGCAAATAGGCACTGACAGGGGTTGGAGCTGCCATGGCATTGGGTAGCCAAAAATGGAAAGGAAACTGTGCGGATTTAGTAAAAGCGCCAAGCAGTATCAATACAACAATAATAGGGTAATTCGCACTGGCCTTGATTACATCGCCATTGTCTAAAATGTCCTGAAGACTAAAGCTTCCGACGGTATTGCCTAATATGAGCAAGCCAGCTAGAAGTGCTAAGCCACCAGCGCCGGTGACGGTAAGCGCCATTCTGGCGCCTTTTCGAGCTTCCGTTTTATGTCCCCAAAAACTGATCAATAGGAAGGAGCTAATGCTGGTCAATTCCCAGAAAAACCATAACTGAATCAAATTGTCAGATAGAACAACACCCAACATAGAGAACATGAATAAAATTAAATAGGCGTAAAACTTACCAATCGAATCTTGAGCCGATAGGTAATAGCGAGCATAGAGGATGACGAGTAAGCCAATGCCAAGAATTAATATAGAGAATAGTAAAGCAAGGCCATCTAAACGAAAGGCAAGCTCTAGTCCAATGGCAGGAATCCATGGGATAGCCTCTTGGAAACGCTCACCCTGAAAGATATCACCAGCATGAGAAAGAATTAAAAATAAGGTTAAAGCGGGTAATGCCGCTGTCATAAAGGCACAAGCAGTTCGGCTTAAACGAGCAGAAATAAGCGGAATTAATGTACCCAATAAAGGAAGAAAAGGAAGCCAGATAAGTGAGCTCAAGGGCAAATTTCCTTTCTAGTTAGCGAATATACAAGATGCATTTGTGGTGTGAGCATGGTTGTTGTTCCTAACAATCTGTCTCTAAATGTGATTTCTATTCATGACCCTGAGAACGCATAGGGTAATTACTTAACAAGCATAGCCTTTTACTAATCTAATCAATAGCCTAAAACCACCTTCATAGGAAAAAAATACCACAGATTAGTCACAAGGATAAGGGAGAGTAAGAAAGCAAACGACGGAAAAAGTTCCGTCGTTTGCTGAAGAAGAGGCGTCCGCTTTAACTATTAAGCGTAAAAAGGGTCAATTACTGAAAAAAACTCCAGACAATGCTGTTCTCAGACCCTAGGCTCCAAAGTAAAACCACCGCGGCGAGCAAGGCTTCTAATACCAAAACTCCAATGCCTAATGTCGTACTGGAAAGTATAAACCCTTGTTTATGACTGATGCCCAAAAAGCTTGGCGTGCCTCGGTAAAGTAAGTAGCCGGTATAGGCTACGCCAGCCACGCAAGCGAGTAAACACAGCCAAATGATCGGATATATAGCAAATAGACCGCTTAAGAACATTGGTGTGGCGATATAGCCCGCAAATACAATGCACTCTTGGCGAGGTGGGCGGTTGGCGTGATTTCGAGCCATCCAATGGATTAAACTACCGACCATTACCACAGCAGCGAGAATCAGCACATAAAACAAAACCCCCAAACTAAGGCCATCCATAAAAGAAACCTTAATCGCTTCACTCCCTCCAAATGTCCAGCCAAATTGTGTTGTTCCAATGAAAGTACTCACCACTGGAATTGCTGCCATCCAAAGGACATGGTGATAGAACATGTGGCTTACTGATTCATGTTCCTCGTTAATAGCTCGCCATTCTTTATCTGGATGATGAATAAGACCCCAAACATGATTGATCATGGATTCCCCCTTGCTTCACAACGTGAGCGTAATGGATTTGGAAAAACTCCTGATACAGCCACGCCCAAACAAAAGTGGCCTGTATGAAGTATAGATAGATACGTAAGAAATAACGAAAAAGGTAATAATTTTTTCTTATAAAAAAGTAAGCTTTAGGACGATAAAGGAGTAAAGCCGCTCGTAATTCATTTGTACGCCATTGTTATGCTGCAATCTTATTGGCAGTTGTAATCTTGCTTCATCTCGACAGCGTAAGGTTTATCTACTGGATTATTGAAGTTGGCTCTAACGATTGCGTCTTTTGCTAAGAACTCGAACATTTTCCATTTTGAACAACTCGCATGAACCACGGTATTGGTCGAGTCCAAAATAAGATTATTTTGTTTGTCCGTCAGTTTGAATTGAAAAGTATAAATATTCGTCGGTGTGTCTACCGTTTTGTAGCCACTAACAATGGGTTCCATAAAGTGTCGATAGCGAGTGAAGCAGGTTCGAGTATTCGAATCGGCATTTCTACGGCAAATGGTATAAGGAAGGTTTCGCTCGTTATTGAAAATAGGAACTTGTTTTGTTTCAGTTTTGGTTTCTGAGGTGAAGTTTACCACCAGACGATAATCTGGGGTGCTCTGTACTTCCGAGACATTAGTAAAACCGCGTTCTTCGAATGCACTCATAACATCGGGAATGTAGCGTTTGTTCGTGAGCGGATCACCTTCCTCGCTTGAGATCACAGCAATAGCGGCAGATTTATCAATATTCACATTCGAGTCCACGTTGCTAACATTCTGACCAGACAACTTAACGTTGGACGAGCAGCCCGCTAGGAGCGCTGAAAACAGCATCAAAAATGTGAAAAACTTCATACTGGCCTTCTCCATTACTTATCAAATATCCGACACACATAAAAACATACCTAACGATCAAAGCCGAGGCGTGACACACGGCTTTCACGCATTTTTCAAAAACCTTACTGTAACGTAGCATTTAAATGAGAAAATTGAAGGCGGCTGAACGTGGTGATGAAGTGAGCGGGCATAAATAATAGGCAATAAAAAACCACCCGAAGGTGGTTTTAAATTCGATGCTTCATACGTGCATCCAGTTCCTTTTAAAAAGTGCAAACCCTTCTAAAAACAACCGTTTAATTGGTGGAGGCGGGGGGGGTCGAACCCCCGTCCGTCAATCCTCTGCCATCGGCTCTACATGCATAGTCACTTCAATTATTTGACCACGAACCGCCCGAAGGACAGGGTGTTAATGGCGAGCCTACTTAATCTTAGAACCTTATCCCTAGGCGGGGCATCGGTTAGCATCTAGTAATTTATGATACTGCAGAATCTCTGGCTACAAGCAACCTGAGGGCAGCACACTAGCAGCGGTTTAGGCTGCTAAAGCGTAGTTTTCGTCGTTTGCGACTATAAAATTGATGCGGGGGATTAACGAGATCACGCATCACTCTCGACATGCACCTTTGGGTTTGTAACCGACGTCGAAACCATGTCGCCCCCAAAAAGTAACTCAAGTCTAACGGAAACAATGTGCTTACGCTAGACATAACGCTGAAATATTCAGTATCTACACGATTGAAATAGAGTGTTAGATGTTGTTTTTCATTAGTCGTTCTTTGTCTCTTGACCAATCACGATCTCGTTCTGTATCGCGTTTGTCGTGGTCTTTTTTACCGGTTACTAAGGCCACTTCACACTTGATTTTGTTGCCTTTCCAGTACAGCGCCATGGCCGCGCAGGTTTTGCCTTTCTGTTCCGTCACTTGAATGATTTTCTCAAGCTCTTTTCGATTCAATAGCAGTTTGCGTTGGCGCATTGGCTCGCAGACTACGTGTGTTGAAGCGCTAAGCAGTGGCACAATACGCGCACCAACAAGCCATGCTTCGTTTTGGTGAATGATTACGAAGGCGTCTACTAATTGAGCTTTGCCTTCGCGCAGACTTTTTACTTCCCAACCAGATAAAACCAGTCCTGCTTCGAACTTCTGGTCAACAAAGTAGTCAAATTTTGCACGTTTATTTAGCGCAATAGTGCCCGTGCTACTGGATTTTTTCTTTACTTTACTCATAGTTGGAAATTATACGGTCGATAGCGGCAAAAACCTATGCTTTTCTTGAGGTATGCGCCTGAATGTTAGAAAATTCGCACTTGTTAATTAATTTGTCTGTTTAGGTCTTGTGGGTGTGTTGGCCTCGTCTGCATCTTCCTCCTTTACTTAAACACTTGTTGTGTATTTAGAGCTTAAATTTATGCCTGAAAGTCGATGTTTACAAGGTATCTGGTCAAGTCCATGGATATTTATTTTTGCGGCCAGTGGATCGGCGGTGGGGCTTGGGAATATTTGGAAATTTCCTTATGTGTTAGGGCAAAACGGAGGTGGTGCCTTTTTGTTGGTGTACTGCCTGTGTTTGTTGCTGGTTGGCCTTCCTGTATTGATGGCGGAGGTGGCGTTGGGCCGCACGGTTCGTTCTAACCCTATCGATACGGTAAATGATTTAAGCGAGCGTCGCATCGTGCATAAAGCTTGGGTGTTTGTGCCTTGGTTGGCCGGAGTGACGGGTTTTTTGATTCTGACTTTCTACAGTGTCATTGCGGGATGGTCCCTGGCGTATTTAGAGCGTGCTTTATCGGGTGATTTCAAAGAGATTACTCAGGTTGGTGCGGCCGTTATGTTTGGTGATTTATTATCAGATCCAACGGAGATGTTGCTCTGGCATTCTGTCTTTATGGCGTTGGTGGTGTTGACGGTTGGTCAGTCTGTTACCCGTGGATTGTCGGCGGTTGTACGTTTATTGTTGCCTACTTTAGTGGTGAGTTTGATTCTGCTGGCCAGTTATTCCATGATGATTGGGAATACCTCTGAAGCAATGGACTTTATGTTTCGTTGGTCTTGGCAGGATATTACTTTTGATGTTGTTCTTGCGGCGGTCGGACTTGCTCTGTTTAGTTTGAGTGTTGGCATGGGGGCGATGTTTGCTTATGGCGCTTACATGAGTAAGCGGATGTCCATTGCTCGTGCTTGTAGCATTGTTGTTGGAGTGGATTTGCTGGTGGCAATTTTGGCCGGCTTGGTTATCTTTCCGTTGGTCTTTTCCTTTCAAATTGATGTGGAAGCGGGCCCAAGTTTAACCTTTGTGTCTTTGCCTATCATTTTTGGTAGTCTGCCCGGTGGTCTGTTTTTTGCTGGTGTCTTCTTTTTACTACTGGTGGTCGCAGCGTTGACTTCTGCTATATCAATGTTGGAATTGTTTGTTGCTTGGTTGCATGAGAAATTTTACATTGCGCGTTTGAAAGCGGCTTTTTTAATGGGATTGGCTGTCTGGTTTCTTGGTATTGCGGTGTTATTGTCTTTTAATCATTGGGACAGCAAAATTATCTTTGGGATGAATTTTTTTGAGTTGTTAGATGAGTTTACATCTCTGATCCTTTTGCCTGTTGGTGCAATTTTATTGTCTGTTTTGGTGGCTTGGTTTATACCGCATTCTATGTTGCAAAATGAGATGATTACGAAACAGGCTAATCATTTCCAATGGTGGTATAAAACGTTAAAATACATCAGTATTCCTGCTATGTTGGTGATTACCTTTGCAGGTTGGATAGGAGTTTAGTTTGAGTCATATAGAGCGTTTTGCTCATGTTAATTACAGTTGCGAGCAGATGTTTGCATTGGTTAATGATATCGATGGTTATCCAGAGTTCGTGCCAGGGTGCTTGGCTTCTACACTGATTTCGAGAACACCGACTGAAATCGTCGCGTCTTTGGATGTGGGTAAAGGGCCTGTACGACAATCCTTTACGACAAAGAATTTTTTGGAAAACTATAGCCGAATAGAAATGACTTTAGTAAAAGGGCCATTTAAAAGTCTACACGGAGTATGGACTTTTACCGAGCTGTCACCGACTAGCTGTAAAATTATGTTGAGTATTAACTTCGAATTAAGCGGTATGCTGAAATTTGCTTTTGGTGGTGTGTTTAGCCAGATAGCCAATACGATGGTGGATTCTTTTAGCAAGCGTGCAAAAGTGGTATACGGTGAATAGTATGAGAGTTGAAGTGGCTTATGCTTTGCCTAATAAGCAAAAAATTATTACGTTGGAGGTTGAAGAAGGCTGCACCGTTCGCGATGCTGTTCGTCATTCCAATATTACTGCTTTTTTTCCTGATGTGAATGTAGAAACTATTAAGGTTGGTATTTTTGGAAAAACGGTGCGTAATGCAGAAGAACAAGTGTTAAAAGAAGGCGAGCGTGTTGAACTGTATCGTGAACTGACGGTTGACCCTAAACAAGCTAGAGCCAACCGAGCAGCAAAAACAACAAAAGGCTAGTTGTTTTTAATTTGTGTTAAAACGCCATTGCTGAAAATTAGTACTAGGTCGTTAACATCACTTTTTTTGGTGTCTGGCGCTGCATATCGAGTTGTGTATAAATAATGCCACTCGTCTGGTTTAAAGGTATCTTTTAACATTGGGTTCCCCAATAGGTAAGTTACCTGAGATTCCGACATGCCAACTTGTAACTGTGATAACTGTTCCTTCGTTATAAGGTTTCCTTGTGTTACCGGAACCTTGTAAGGTGGTGGGAATAAACTGCATGCGCCAAGTGAAAGTGCCGCGCATAGTATAAAAACTGATTTTTTCATTTGTATTATCCTTACTCTGGTATGCTAATGATAAAGTAATTATCAATAAGATCGAATAGAGAATGACTCATGACTAGCGAAAATCAAGAGCTAAAGAAAGCGGGACTCAAGGTAACTTTGCCACGAGTGAAAATTTTACAAATTCTTGAGACTGCAGGTGACCGCCATATGAGCGCGGATGATGTCTATCGTACCCTGCTCGATCAAGGTGAAGACGTAGGCCTAGCAACGGTCTATCGTGTTTTAACTCAATTCGAAACGGCTGATTTGGTTCAGCGCCATCACTTTGAAGCAGGCACTGCTGTTTTTGAATTGGCGAAAGGCGATCATCACGATCACATGATTTGTTTAGAGACTGGTAAAGTGATTGAGTTCGTTGATCCTATTATTGAGCAACGTCAGCATGAAATTGCTGAAGCGCATGGCTTCGATATTGAAGATCACAGTCTGATTATGTATGTGCGTCCAAAGAAAAAATAAACACTCTCTTACGTTATAGTGAGTGTGAAGGGCTTAAACTGCAGAGTTTAAGCCCTTTTTTGAATTTCTTGTTACTGTAACTGAACATTCCCAAGCATTTCACGAGCGTGCGCTAAGGTTTGCTCTGTAAGTTCTAGTCCACCTAATAGGCGTGCAATTTCGTGAGTGCGTTCTTGGTCCTTTAACAATGCCACTTGTGAAGATGTTGCTTCATCCGCAACTAATTTACTGACGCGTAGGTGTTGATTGCCTTGCGCAGCGACTTGAGCTAAATGAGTAACACAGAAAACTTGTCCGCGTTTGCCAACAGAGCGAAGCATGCGGCCGACCACTTCGGCGATACCGCCACTGATACCAACGTCTACTTCGTCAAATACCAAGGTCGGAATAATCGATGTGTGCGCGGTGACCACTTGGATACCTAAGCTGATTCGTGACAACTCACCGCCTGATGCCACTTTGCGTAGTGGTTGAGCTGGCTGCCCTGGGTTGGAGGCGATCATGTATTCGATGTCTTCAAAGCCGTTAGCCGTCACTTGATTAAGTGGTTGGCACTGAATAAAGAAACGGGCATGGGGCATACCTAAGCCATGAACTTGTTCTTCCACTTTTTGAGCGAGGTCGTCTTTCGCTGTGATGCGCTTCTCGGTCAATGTTGTGGCAAGTGCAGTTAGGTTTTCGTAGGCTTGTTCTTCTTTTTCTTTTAGTGACTCTAAGCTTTCTTCACTGCCTTGTAGGCTATTCAGTTCTGTTTCGACACTTTCTCGCAATATTAAAAGTGTTTCTGGGAGTGTCCTATGTTTTCGAGCCGTTTCATAAATATCGGATAAGCGCTGCTCTACCTCGGTAAGGCGTTCTGGGTTTTGCTCCAGCGTATCTTGGTAATGATGTAAACTATCTGCGGCTTCTTGGGCTTGAATAAGCGCGGTGTTCATCATTTCGAGCGCGCTTTCGAGCTCTTTGGTGGTAGGGTTGATTTGGTTAGCGCTATTAATGGCTTGATGTAATAAAGAGCAAACGTTGCCTTCGTCGCTGTCAATCAAAATGCCACTGGCTTGATAGGCTTTAAATTGCGAATCAGCAATGTTGGATAAAAAGGCTTGTTCGTTTTCCAGTGCTTCAATCTCACCTTTTTGCAGATCGAGTTGCTGGAATTCTTGAGCTTGATAGGCGAGGAGTTGAATTTTAGCATTTTGTTCAGATGAACGATTTTGTTGAGCAGACAGCTCTTCTTTTAGCTGTCGCCAGACAGTGTATTGCTGGTTTACTTTTTTACTTAAGTCAGTCAACTGGCCATAGGCATCAAGTTGTTGCCTTTGTGCATTCTTTTTTAATAAAGACTGATGTTCGTGTTGTCCATGAATATCAACAAGTTGACTGCCCACTTCTTTTAAATCGCTTAAGGTACAAGGGCGACCATTTATATACGCTTTCGAACGGCCTTCCTTGCTGATGACGCGACGTAGTATGCAATGTTGGTCATGTTCTAGGTCTCTTTCCTCAAGCCATTTATGAACATGAGGGTATTGCTGTATATCGAAGCTGGCGCTGATGTCAGCTCTTTTTTCACCATGCCTTACAACCGCGGCGTCAGTACGATCGCCTAAGCATAAAGACAAGGCGTCCACCATAATGGACTTACCGGCGCCCGTTTCACCTGAAATCACGGTCATGCCTTTTTTGAATTCCAGCTCTAGGGATTCAACAATGGCGAAGTTGGAGATAGCGATACTGGTCAGCATAGAGTGCTCCGAAATAGAAAATATTTTATATGGTTATTTATACAGTAGTTGGTTGTTTTTTGACAAGTCTAGTTCGCAAATTTAATTCCCATGAAATTAATGCGGTTTTAGTATTGAAAGGTAAAAAGCTGTCCCCATATAACCAGCACAGAGAAAGAATTGTTTCTGTTATTTGGAGTTAAAGAATGAGTGAGCAGCAAAAAAATCCTAATCTAGACGCGGAGCAAGTTTTGAAAAGCGAAACGCAAAACGAAACAGTAGAAGAACTTTTGGAGCCTGAAGTAGAGCTTTTAGAGGAAGTTACTGAAAATGATGAGCTTGCAAAAGCATTAGAAGAAGTCGCTCAGTATAAAGAAGCGGCACTTCGAGCTCATGCCGATGCGCAAAATGTGCGCCGTCGTGCGGAGCAAGATGTTGAAAAGGCGCATAAATTTGGCGTCGAAAAATTTGCGAAAGCAATTGTAGGTGTTGCGGATAATCTTGAGCGAGCGCTGACATCGGCCCCTGAAACAGGTGAATCAGACCCTGTTCGTGAAGGTGTTGAGCTTACGCTAAAAGATTTGCTTGAAACCTTAGCGCGTTTTGAGGTGGCCGTGGTTGATCCACATGGCGAACCTTTCGACCCAGCATTGCATCAAGCGATCACCATGATGCCAAATCCTGAGTTAGAGCCAAACACGGTAATGGATGTTGTGCAAAAAGGTTATACGCTTCATGGCCGTCTATTGCGTCCAGCAATGGTTGTGGTTTCAAGCGCGGCTTAAATTGCCTGTCATTTTTTTGACACTAAGCGCTTGAAATATAAAAAAGCGGACCCAAATACAGAATCATCATTGTAATAAACGAATTTATTGGAGAGACAAACCATGGGTAGAATCATTGGTATTGATTTAGGTACAACGAACTCTTGTGTTGCCGTATTAGATGGCGAGAAAGCACGCGTAATTGAAAATGCTGAAGGCGATCGCACCACACCGTCCATCGTTGCTTATGCAGAAGACGGTGAAGTGTTAGTCGGTCAATCTGCTAAGCGTCAAGCGGTAACAAACCCAACAAACACTGTGTTTGCTGTTAAGCGTTTGATTGGTCGTAAGTTTAAAGACGATGTTGTTCAAAAAGACATCTCTATGGTGCCTTACAAAATCGTAGCTGCGGATAACGGTGATGCATGGGTAGAAGTGAAAGGCGAGAAAAGAGCGCCACCACAAATTTCTGCTGAAGTTCTTAAGAAAATGAAGAAAACAGCGGAAGACTTCCTAGGCGAAAAAGTAACAGAGGCGGTTATTACAGTACCTGCCTACTTCAACGATTCTCAGCGTCAAGCAACAAAAGACGCGGGTAAAATCGCTGGTCTAGAAGTGAAACGTATTATCAACGAACCAACGGCAGCGGCTTTGGCTTACGGCCTAGATAAAAGCACTGGCGACTCTACTATCGCGGTTTATGACCTTGGTGGTGGTACGTTCGATATTTCTATCATCGAAATCGCTGACGTAGATGGCGAGAAGCAATTCGAAGTACTGTCTACTAATGGCGATACTTTCTTAGGTGGTGAAGATTTCGATATGCGTATTATCGAATTTTTAGCGGCTGAGTTTAAAAAATCATCTGGTATCGATCTACATAACGATCCATTGGCACTACAGCGTTTAAAAGAAGCAGGCGAAAAAGCGAAAGTTGAGTTGTCTTCTTCTTCTCAGACAGAAGTTAACTTGCCTTACATCACAGCAGATGCGTCTGGCCCTAAACATTTGAACGTGAAATT
This sequence comes from Marinomonas primoryensis, assembly GCF_013372285.1. Classification (NCBI taxonomy): domain Bacteria; kingdom Pseudomonadati; phylum Pseudomonadota; class Gammaproteobacteria; order Oceanospirillales; family Oceanospirillaceae; genus Marinomonas; species Marinomonas primoryensis. The sequence continues at coordinate 456,375 of NZ_CP054301.1, forward strand.
GACACGTTCTAAGTTAGAGTCTTTGGTTGAAGAGCTTGTATTGAAATCTCTTGAGCCTTGTCGTCAAGCATTGAAAGATGCCGACCTGACAGCGGCTGACATCGATGATGTTATCTTGGTTGGTGGTCAAACACGTATGCCAATGGTTCAAGCGAAAGTAACTGAATTCTTTGGTAAAGAACCACGTAAAGACGTGAACCCAGATGAAGCCGTTGCAATTGGTGCTTCTATTCAAGGTGCGGTGCTTTCTGGTGATGTAAAAGACGTTCTTCTTCTAGACGTTACACCACTGTCTTTAGGTATCGAGACTATGGGCGGCGTGATGACGGCGCTGATCGAGAAAAATACGACGATTCCTACTAAGAAGTCTCAGACTTTCTCTACAGCAGAAGACAATCAAAATGCAGTGACTATCCATGCATTGCAGGGTGAGCGTAAACAAGCGTCTCAGAATAAATCTCTAGGTCGTTTTGACTTGGCTGACATTCCACCTGCTCCACGTGGCGTGCCACAAATCGAAGTAAGCTTCGATCTTGATGCCAACGGTATCTTGAGTGTGTCTGCGAAAGACAAAGCAACGGGTAAAGAGCAGTCTATTGTCATTAAATCTTCTTCTGGTTTGACTGACGAAGAAGTTGAAAAAATGGTTCGAGACGCTGAAGCGAATGTCGAAGAAGATCGCAAGTTCGAAGAACTTGTACAAGTTCGCAACACAGCTGACGGCATGATTCACGCTACTCGTAAAACTTTGGTTGATGCTGGCGACAAAGCAACAGCAGAAGAGAAAGAAGCGATTGAAACAGCGATCACTGAGCTTGAAGAGGCGCTAACGTCTAACGACAAAGAGAAGATCGAAGAGAAAACGAATGCGTTGACTCAAGCGTCTGGTACTTTGGCTCAGAAGATGTATGCAGAAGCAGAAGCCGGCGAACAGCCAGCTGAAGGCGAACAAGCTAAGTCTCAGGATGATGCGGTTGACGCCGAGTTCGAAGAAGTAAAAGACGATAAAAAATAAGCGTTAAACCTTATTTTTGCCCTTGTCAAAAAGGGTTGTTAATAGCGAACACGGTTTTAGGACCGTGTTTTGCTATTTGTAATGTCTTAGATTGACGACTTTGCAGACTCTTTAGATTTGGACTTTTCAATTCAGATTTTTTAATTCGGACTTTTTAATTCAGGAATGCCTTCGATGAGCAAAAGAGACTATTACGACGTTCTTGGGGTGGCCAAAAGCGCGGATAAGAAAGATATTAAAAAAGCTTATCGTTCTTTAGCGAATAAGTACCATCCAGATAAAAACCCAGATAACCCAGAAGCACTTGATAAATTCAAAGAGCTGGCAGAAGCTTATGAAATCCTGTCTTCTGATGAAAAACGCGAAGCCTATGATCGATTTGGCCATGAAGGTGTTAATGGTCAGGGCGGCGGTTACGGCGGTGGTGCTGGAGCTGGTGGTTTTAGTGATGTTTTCGGTGATGTGTTTGGTGACATTTTTGGCGGCGGTGGCGGTGGCGGTCAAAGCCGAACTCGTCGTGGTTCCGATTTGCGTTACACATTAGAGCTTGACCTTGAGCAAGCAGTCTGGGGATGCGAAGAAAAAATTCGTATACCAACGCTGGTGAATTGTAAGAAGTGTGAAGGTTCTGGTGCGAAAAAAGGCTCAACGCCGAAAACCTGTGGCACGTGTGGTGGCGCAGGCCAAGTCCGCATGTCACAAGGTTTTTTCTCTGTTCAGCAGGCGTGCCCAGAGTGTCATGGTGCCGGTCAAGTTATCAGCGATCCTTGTCATGATTGCCATGGACAAGGTCGAGTGCAAGAGTACAAAACACTTAATGTTAAAATTCCTGCCGGCGTAGACACAGGTGATCGTATTCGTTTGTCTGGTGAAGGTGAAGCCGGAACGCATGGTGGGCCATCAGGTGACTTGTTTGTTCAGGTATCGGTGAAGCCGCACAGTATTTTTGAACGAGATGGTGCGAACTTATATTGTGAAGTACCTATCAGCTTCACTACGGCTGCGTTGGGTGGTGAAATTGATGTGCCTACGCTAGATGGTCGTGTACGTCTGAAGGTGACGGCTGAATGTCAGTCAGGTAAATTGTTCCGTCTTCGTAATAAAGGCGTTAAGCCTGTGCGTGGCGGTCCAGTGGGTGATTTGATTTGTAAGGCTGTGATCGAAACACCAGTGAACCTAACGTCTCGTCAAAAAGAGTTATTCACAGAGTTGTCTGAAAGCATGGGAGAGGGAACAAATCACTCGCCTAAGCAAAAAAATTGGTTTGACGGTGTGAAGCGTTTCTTTGACGACATTAAGAAATAAAAGATTTGTTATTCCTATCGTTTAAAAAAGGCGCCTATTTGGCGCCTTTTTCTTTTAGTAAATAGTCAATATAGTTGCGTAGTAAATTGGCGGCATTGGTGAAGCTTTTATTGTTCGGAATAATAAAGTCCGATTTGCTGCGAATATCTATCGTCTTTAGTGAGGCTTGGCGTACATGACGCATATAGCGGCTGGTTACTTCGTTCACATCTCGACCACGCTCAGCGATGTCTCGCTTCAGTCGTCGAACGATAGCGATGTCCATGTCGGTGTCGACGTAGAGTAGGTAGTCAACGGCATCACGAATGCCAGCGTCTTGAAACATCATATGACCTTCTACCAATACAATGTGAGTAGGGTCTAAATTTCGGTACCCTATACGTTTGTGTTGTGAGTGATCATAAACAGGAATTTCGTTTGGTTGCTGGCGGTTTTTACAGTTATGAATGGCCAGCGTTATGCTCTCAAGGTCTAACGAGTTTAGGTCGTCAAAGTTGTATACATCTGGGTCAATACTGCCACACCCATTATAGAAACTGTCTTGGCAAAGAACGGTGATTTTATCGCCTTGACCTTCCGCTAATAGAGAGCATAGTCGGCTTTTTCCGCTGCCGGATACGCCTGTGATGCCAATAACAAGAGCCATGAATTACCTCAATAAATAAAGTTTTGATGCTCCTTTGGTTGAAGGAGTTTATAGTGTCGTATTATATATCAGGTTTGTCTTTTTTTGCCCAGTCAAACTGGAACATGACATCTCATTGGGAAAAAGGTTAATGTCTAGAAAATTTACTTCAGTGTTTGCTGTGTTGATTCTTGTTTTAGTGGGAATGACGACGGTTGTAAATGCAAAAACGACTGAAATTCCTCAGCTTTCTAATATAGCCGAATTGTTTGGTTTGCCACTGAATGATTTGAGCTTGTCTCGGTTGGAGAAGAAACTTGATAGCATGGGGTTACATAGTTACCCTTCTTATAAAGAGGGAGAAGTGAGCTACAGTTTGGGGCCTGAAGGTATTTTGGGTGTGACTAATGCGACCATTTTTTCGAATTCATCTAGGTATGTACAGCAGGCACTGTTGTCAGGCGTTGTGGGAAGTCTTGAAAAGCGCCAGGCGCTGGGTGAATTACTACAGAAAAAGTATGGCGCTCCTAGTGAGGGCTACTTGAATGACGGCATTGGTCGATCAAAGTGGCTGTTTAAAGATGGCACTATGATCGAGTTTCATAATAGTACTTATGATGTATATATTATGTATGTCGATGAGCGGCCTAGAGTGATGGGGCGTTCTGGTCAAATTGATGTTGAGGCTTTGTCTCGTAAAAAACAGTAGTGTTGTATTTTTTGCTTTGTAGTATTTATTATTATGTTTATTCTAGATCTTAATCTTCGTTTGGCGCACTTAATTCAACCTCACCTTCATGACATATCTTTGGCCTTGGTGGCCACCTGCTTGGTAGTGTATGGCGATAAAGTGAATGGGTTTCTTAAGCGCTTAGTTTCTTCTTGGGTCTTTATTGCTCGGGTTATGGCGTTTATTTTGATGTGTACGTTTGGGTACGGACTTTTAGCCTTGTGGAGTCAGCCACTGGTTTATTGGGGGATTACACGCGTTGATTTTGTGTATCGCCCCGTTTTGTTGCTTGCTTGTTTTTGCTTTTTGGGGGTTTTGGCGGAAAGAAAGCGTCATTTATAAAATAATTCATGAAATTATCTACCAGTTTACGTTGCCAAATTACAACATAGCGGCGCTATTTGTGCGGATGTGCCGCTTGATAGTGCGATTATGTAGTAAAGTTTCTAACCCTTCCTTTTTATTTCGTTATTTCTATAAAAAAACACTCTAAACTACCGGTTTTAAAGGTTTTTTGTAGTCTTCTTACAATTTGTTTTTGTCTAATTCTCTCGTTAAACTGCGCCCATATTGATACAACAGAGTCTTTTTTCGGGGGCAGAAAATGACAAACACTTGGTTACAAACACTTTCGCAAGCAGAATCTATGATTCCTCTTTTGGGTAAACTTGGTCGTGAAAAAGCGATTAAAGTTCAGTTGGCAGGAAACACCTTGATGGCAGACTCTGTTACTGGATTAATGACGGCTTTTGATCAGCATCCAGAGCTAGATCTTGTGCAAGTCTATCAAGTGTTGGAGCAGGTTCTTGCTAGCAATAATGCACATACCACCGTGGAGCTTGAGTCTCTTATTGCAGAAGCGGATGTGTCTTCTGTATTGGCGGCGCATTCTCAAAATGGCTCTGAAACCCCTGTTGTGTTGTACGGCTTTGGTCGCATTGGTCGTTTGCTTGCTCGTCGTATGTGTGCGTTAGGTCATACAACACCAGGTATGGCGTTGGCGGCTATTGTTGTTCGTAAGGCTTGTGATAACGACCTTGCTAAACGTGCTAGCTTATTAAAATACGATTCGGTTCACGGCATATACGAAGGTTTAGTTAAGGTTGATGAAGCGAACCAATCATTGATTATTAATGGTTCTCCAGTAAAAATCATTTATGCTTCAGATCCTGCTGAAGTCGATTATCAAGCGCATGGCATCGACAACGCTCTATTAGTTGATAACACTGGGCGCTGGCGTGACCGTGACGGTTTGAGTGTTCACTTGAATCGCCCAGGTATTGAGCGTGTTGTGTTGACCGCGCCAGGTAAAGAAATGAAAAACATTGTTTTCGGCGTAAACGACAGTGATATCACCGAAGACGATCGCATTGTTTCTGCGGCGTCTTGCACAACCAACGCGATTACACCGATATTGTCTGTTCTTGAAGACAAGTTCGGTATCGTATCTGGTCATGTTGAAACGATTCATGCTTACACCAATGACCAGAATCTAATCGATAATATTCATAAGGGTGATCGTCGTGGCCGTGCAGCAGGCATGAACATGGTGATGACAGAAACGGGTGCGGCTAAAGCCGTTTCAAAAGCGATTCCTTCTCTAGAAGGCAAATTGAGCGGCAGCGCCATCCGAGTTCCTGTGATTAACGTCTCTATCGCGGTATTAAGTCTAAATCTGAAGTCTGAGACATCGGTTGAAGAGATTAACCAGTTGCTAAAATCGGCGTCTAATAGCGCCGAGTTAACAGGGCAAATTGGCTACAGTGAAGAGGCGGATGCGGTGAGTTCTGACTTTATCGGTTCTCAACAAGCAGGGATTTTAGATTCGTTAGCAACGAAAGTTCGCGGCAATCAAGCGACATTATATGTTTGGTACGACAACGAGTATGGTTACAGCTGTCAGGTGGTTCGTTTGATGGAGAAACTTGCTCAGGTAAATTTTATGAGTGTTGAGTTGCTTGAAGAGCAAGCTGCTTAATAAATAACGACTGCATTACATTGTTTTTTTGAACGGCGACCCCTAAGGTCGCCGTTTTTTGTTCTGATATGGATGTCATCAATGTTGGAAAGAAAAATCGGATAAAAAAAAGCCGGATAAAGATCCGGCTTAAATAAAAGTAACTAGCAGTATCACACTGTGGGGAATGATACGACTCACTCAAAACATGACTGTGGGACACGTTTTGAGAATAATACAGTTAGGGCTGTATCGGTAAATATTAGGTTGCTGTTAAACCTAAGATATAACGCTATTCTAGCTTCAGAGAGGAAGGTTACAAACGATATAAATTGATTTGTAGGATTAGATAGATTAATGCAAAATACAATAATATATTCTTGAATACGCGCCTTGTTACTCTGGGTTATTTTTAATTTTCGTGATTTACTGTTTTTTTTTACTTTAATTGATCATATTAGGGTGATAAATGCGATTTTTAGGTGCACATTCAATATATAGAAAATATTTTCTAATTATCTTTTTTTATTTTGCAGTAGCTGAGCTCGTCTTATGATGGTTTTTTTATGAAGTCTATTCCTTTGGCTGGACTGGGTACGTTTGCTATCGCTGCGCGCCATTTGAGTTTTACAAAAGCCGGGCAAGAAATGCACCTAACGCAAGGCGCTATTAGTCAGCAAATTCGGCAATTAGAAGAAAGGTTAGGGCTGACTTTATTTATTCGTTATCACCGGCGTTTGGAGTTAACGGTAGCCGGCGCACGTTTGGCCGTTCAGTTAAATCATAGTTTCAATGAAATCAATGAGTTGGTCTCAGATCTTCAGGAAGAAGAAACCTCCAATATTTTAACCGTTTCTGTTATGCCATCGTTTGCAACCAAATGGTTGATTCCTCGACTGGGCAGTTTGCAAGAAGCCTATCCTGATTTACAGCTTCGCATCCAAGCCAACGATAGAGAAGTGAACTTCCAGCGTGACAGAATTGATGTGGCGATAGTGCATAGCCATGTTCATAGCTCCAAAGGGCATATTGTTCCCTTGATGAAGGATAAGGTGTTTCCTGTTTGCAGTCCTGCGTTTGCGCAGCAGCGGGCTTTGAGCGAAGCGAGTCAATTAGCACAAGTACCTTTATTAAATGATGACTCTGAATGGCGTTTTTCTAGTCCTTATGCAGAGTGGGAGAAGTGGCTGCTACTGGCTAATGCAAAAGGTATTAAACCTTCTCGTGGCATCAGTTTTAACCGAGGTGATCTTGCTGTGCAGGCCGCTATTGCAGGGCAGGGTGTTGCCTTAGGAAGAACGCCTTTGGTGATGGATGATATTCAGCAAGGGCGATTAATGATGCCGTTTTCAGAAATATTGGACGAAGGGCATGCGTATTTGTTTGTTTGCCCTGAAATGCAGCGCCAGCGAGAGCCGGTTCAGCAGTTGCTCAGTTGGTTAGTTGCACAGTGCTATCAATATTCACCAGAGGATACTTTGACGACGCCCGATGATTTGAACTCACTATAAGTAGTTATCTAAAAGCAGTTTTACTGAAATCGCCAAGCACATAATAATCACCATAGGACGAATGAGTTTTACACCTTTGGTGATGACGAGACGTGAGCCGATTTGCGCGCCAAACCATTGGCCTATTCCCATAACAATCCCTAACGCCCAAATAAGATGACCGCTAAAGGCAAACATCGCGAGTGACGCTAAGTTACTGGTCGCATTGAGTACTTTCGTGTGTGCCGTTGCTGAAACCACCGTCAATCCCATTAGGCATAGGTAAGCCGTTGAAAAAAAAGCGCCGGTGCCAGGGCCAATTAAGCCATCATAAAAACCAATACTGGTACCGATAATCACGGCAAACTGCACATGAGTAAGAGAAAACTTACTGGCAATATAAGGTTGAAGCTTTGGCAAAAAGAAAAAGAAAATAGCCACGGCAATTAAAATAATAGGCACTGCTTTTAGCAACAGGCCACTGTCTAGATAAGAGACTAATAGTGTTCCGAAGACGGCACCGATTGCCGTCATTGCAATGGGTAGCCACATATCCGAAAGTGTCACTTGTCCTTTTTTAATAAAGTGATAAGAAGCCGAGACTGTGCCTGCACAGCCTTGTAATTTATTGGTCGCCAATGCCTCCGCTGGAGAAAGGCCTGCTGCTAATAAGACGGGAACGGTAATCAGGCCGCCGCCGCCTGCAATCGCGTCGATCATTCCGGCAAAAAACGCGGCCCCAAAGAGCGCAAGATAAACCCAAAGAGAAATCTCAAAAAATACAAAATCCATTGCGTGTTGTTTCCTATTATAGAGGGAGGTTAGGCGCGTTTTAGTAGACCAAAAAAAGCCCACCTAAACAATCGTTTAGATGAGCTAATGAGTAGGAATGTTAAAATTCGTTACCGACGATATTACACTTTCGTTTGTATGTAGCCTTCAAGGGTAGTCACTTGATCTGGTGTCAGCTCAAGCCCCAGTTTAGTGCGGCGCCACAGAATGTCTTCGGCTGAACGTGCCCACTCATGATTTATCAAATAATCGACTTCTACTTGATAAAGCTGATTGCCAAAGTGTTGCCCAAGCTCGCTCTCGGAGTTGACTTTATCCAGCAAAGTATGGGTTAGCGTGCCGTAGCTGTTAGCAAAGCGACGAGCAAGGTTAGCGCCAATGAAAGGGTAGTCTTGTTGAAGTTTCATGGTGAAGGCATCCAATGACATGTCTAAATTACCACCTGGTAGTGGTTTTTTGTCTGTCCAAGCCTCGCCAAGGTTATCGAAATAAGGCGTAAGTTTAGTCATCGCTGATAAAGCCAGTTTACGATAGGTTGTGATTTTTCCACCAAAAATACTTAGCAATGGTGCTTTGTGATTTTTGTCGTCTAGATGCAGAGTGTAATCCCGAGTCACAGCGGATGGATCAGAGGACTCGTCTTCTAATAAAGGACGAACGCCGGAATAGCTCCATACGACATCGGCTGGAGAGAGTGTTTTTTTGAAGTGATCGTTTGCCACTTTTAAAATGTACTGGGTTTCTTCTTCGGAAATCGCCACATCGTTAGGGTTGCCCTTGTATTCAACATCGGTTGTGCCTAGTAGCGTGTAGTGTTCACGATAAGGAATTGCAAAAACGATACGCTTATCCGTGTTTTGCATAATAAATGCATTAGAGTGCTGATATAGCTTAGGTACTACGATATGGCTTCCCTTGATCATGCGAATGCCATATGGGGCTTTTTGCTCTAGTTTAGTTTCGATAAATGATGATACCCAAGGCCCTGCGGCGTTTACTAACGCTTTCGCGGTTATCTCGTGGGTTTCTTTAGTTATCTGATCTTCTAGGCTTATATGCCATTGATTGTCGACACGCTTTGCTGAAGTGCAGCGAGTGCGAACAAAAATAGAGGCGCCATTTTGTTGTGCGCTAAGAGCGTTGATCACAACTAAGCGAGCATCATCTACCCAGCAATCTGAGTACTCAAAGCCTTGTGTTATATCGTCTTTTAGCGGGCTGTCAGTGCCGTATTTTACGCCTTTTGAGCCCAGCAGAGTATCTCGTTTCCCTAAGTTGTCGTAGAGAAACAAACCGATGCGTATTAACCAAGCTGGGCGTAAATGAGGTCTATGTGGCATTTGGAAACGCATGGGCGTGACTAAGTGAGGCGCTATTTTTAACAGAACTTCACGTTCTGTTAACGCTTCTTTCACAAGGCGAAATTCGTAGTGTTCCAAATAGCGTAAGCCACCGTGAATCAACTTACTGCTTGACGATGAGGTGGCGTGAGCCAAATCTCCCATTTCGCAAAGGCCAACATTCAAGCCGCGTCCTGCCGCGTCAGCGGCGATTCCGGTGCCGTTAATGCCGCCGCCAACAACAAATAGGTCAAAATGGGAGTGATTCATGCAAAGCCTCACGGTTGATATACGAATGTGTATGTTCGAAAATGAACATTTGAATTCGATATTAAACCTCTATGTGTCTCATGACAATATCGGTTTGTAAGATTTTGGTGAATATTTGATCTTTTTGATGAAAAAAGCAGAAGTGGCAAACCTCAATTAAGCTGGTAGTGCTGTGCCCAAGGGTTACTTGGGCGTACAAAGCTCTAATCGTACTTTGTGTTCTTTCATCATGTTAATGATGGCTTTTGGCGGTTGTTCGTCGGTAAACAGTCTGTCGACTTGTGAGATATTACCTAAGCGGACAACGGCGTTACGGCCGAATTTAGCGCTGTCAGCTGCAAGAAAAACAGTACGAGAGTTATTGATAATACTTTGTGCAACGCGAACTTCTTGATAGTCGTAATCCAAAAGAGAACCGTCATTTGGGTCTATCCCACTGATACCTATAATGCCAAAGTCCACTCGGAATTGATTGATGAAGTCGATGGTGGCCTCTCCCATAACGCCGCCATCACGAGAGCGAACCGTGCCACCAGCAATGATGACGGTAAAGTCTTCTTTTCCGCTTAAGATAGCGGCGACGTTTAAATTATTAGTAATAACTTGTAGGCCTTGGTGATTCAATAATTCTCGCGCAACCGTTTCGGTTGTTGTACCTATATTGATAAACAGGGAAGCATGATTAGGGATTTCAGCGGCAATTTTTTTAGCAATTTGTTCTTTTGCTGGAAGTTGTAATATTTGTCTGGTTGCATAAGCCACGTTGGTGGTGCTGGAATCGTAACTGGCGCCACCATGATGTCGGCGTATTTTATCCGCTTTAGCCAACTCATTGATATCTCTGCGAATGGTTTGCGGTGTGACAGTAAATTGGCTGGCCAATTCATCAATTGTGACATAGCCCTTTTCTTTTACTATGGCGACAATGTTGTCTTGGCGAGAGAGTTGACCCATATTGTTTTATTCTCCTGAAAAAGGTTACTACTTGCTAAATGTGTACACATTGGTTTTTAATATGGAATATTCGTATTTGAATATTCATGTTCAAAAAACAAAACAACAATTAAGTCGCCCGATTTTTGAGTGGCTGTGACTTCAAAGAGAATTCACTATGACGCATTATATTCTTGCTATCGATCAAGGTACTACCAGTTCTCGAGCTATTTTATTTGACGAAAAAGGCACCCGTGTCGGTCAATCTCAGCAAGAGTTCCCGCAAATCTTTCCGGATGACGGTTGGGTTGAGCATGATCCAGAAGATATTTGGTCATCTACCTTAGCTGTTTGTCGATCCGTTCTTAAGGATACAGGGATCGATGCGCAAGCGATAGCAACCATAGGCATCACAAATCAGCGTGAAACGACCATTCTATGGGATACGGAAACGGGTAAGCCGGTATATAACGCGATTGTGTGGCAAGACCGCCGAACGAGTGGATTCTGCCAATCCTTAAGCGATCAGGGGTTGGGTGAAAAGGTTCAAGAGAAAACAGGTCTTTTAATCGATCCTTATTTCTCAGCCACAAAAATTCGTTGGATTTTAGATAACGTTGAAGGGGCTCGAGAAAAAGCGCAGGCGGGTCGTTTGGCTTTTGGTACGGTTGACAGCTTTTTGTTGTGGCGATTAACCAAGGGTAAGTCTCATAAAACCGACGCGACAAATGCTGCGCGTACGATGGCGTTTAATATTCATACGCAAGAGTGGGATGATGAACTGATTCAGATTCTCGGTATAGGGGATGTTATTTTTCCTGAAGTGATGGATTGCAGTGCTGATTTTGGTGTCATTGATGCTTCTTGGTTAGGTGCTGAAATTCCGGTGAATGGTATTGCTGGTGATCAACAAGCGGCGTTGGTTGGACAAGCGTGTTTTACACCTGGCATGGTAAAAAGCACCTATGGTACTGGTTGTTTCTTGATTCTGAACACGGGCGATAAGGCCATTCGATCAGAGCATAAGCTGCTGACAACGGTTGGTTATCGTTTAAATGGCAAAGTCACTTATGCCTTAGAAGGCAGCATTTTTGTGGCTGGCGCCGCTATTCAATGGTTGCGTGATGGGCTGAAGCTTTTTGCCGATGCTAAAGAGACACAGAGCTTAGCAAAGAAAGCTTTGAATGATGATTCGGTTTATCTTGTGCCTGCCTTTACTGGTTTGGGTGCGCCGTATTGGGACCCAGATGCACGTGGCGCCATGATAGGGCTTACTCGCGACACAAGTGTAGAAGACATCGTGAGTGCAGGTTTGCGCTCTGTGTGTTATCAAACGAGAGACCTTGTTGGTGCGATGGCGCAAGATGGCGCGACATTTAGTTCTTTACGTGTAGATGGTGGAATGGTAATAAATGATGTGATGGTGCAATTCTTAAGTGATTTATTAGAAATTACGGTAGAGCGTCCTTGCGTGACAGAGACAACCGCACTGGGTGCTGCATTTTTGGCGGGTTTACATGTGGGTCTTTATCAGTCTTTAGACGATGTTGGTGCATTATGGAAAGCGGATAAGTGCTTTGAGCCAACAATGGAAAAAGGCACAGGAGATAAATTGTATCAAGGTTGGCAAAAGGCGGTAGACCGCGTTCGTACACGAGACTAAGCCTTTACGATTTGATACACGTCATGTCTTGTACGATAGGGCAATTGTGTCTAACTTTAAGCGTGAGCATTGTGAAAAAGGTTTAGATAATGTCAAAGCAGTTTATTGAAGTACAAGATGATGATTTTATGAAGTTTGGTGGTGAACGTCCTAGCTACTTAGCCATTGAAGATGCGCTAATGACGTTAGGTGGACACGGTGTGGGTGGTAACAATTTCAAAAATGAAATGGTGAAACTGGCTGGCTGGACTGGTGGTGCGTTAACGACTTACGCGCAACGTGCAACCGTTGCACAAGCTGCGTTTAATCGAATTCGTGAGGTGCTCCCAAAGGTGACATCACCGGATGAATTGAGAGCATTGTTGAAGAGTTTGAAATAAAAGATTCGGTTAACAATGATAAAAAAGGGCAACATTGAGTTGCCCTTTTTTTATGTTATTCTGCGTCTGCTATGGCTCTAACACCGTATTCTTCGTCGAGAATACGACCGATAACATTATTTCCAGCAAGGTGGTGGGCGTATTGCATATGCAAGCATCGCACTTGATCCCAGTTTGCTATACCGCCAATGCCTAGCTTATCAAAGAGGTGCGTAAAGCCTTTTGCCTCAATGATGGCTTTGTGCTCATCACTCATGACTTCCCAACGTCTTGCAATGTAATCGCGATGGGAGGCGTGATGCGCTTCTCTTAGTTCTTCATCTTCTTTAATGCGCTGTTCCAGTTCTTTTACAACGCCACTGCTTTCTATTTTAGCCAATGCTTTGTCTATGGCTTTGCTGGAAAGCCAGTAAAGCGTAGGGAAGGGTTGATCAAATACCCAGGTTTCCATTTCTAAGACTTGTGGTGTTCCATTAGGCGAATAATGAGCAACCGCATTGATTCCGTTAGGTGTACGTTTGAGTTGTGCTGTGATGATGTCGATATCACGTTGAGAAAGTTTTGTTGTCATTGTAGGGTCTTATTAAATGCTGAATGCAGGAAAGCTGGCGGCAAATTTTTGTATCCATTCGGCAGCAGCTTCATTGTAGTTAAGTCTTCGCCCTTGAATTTTGGCTTGGCGTCGATAGTGCTCTATCTGAGAGAGTTGCTCGATCATACGAACACAATAGCACTCTTCGTTGGTGGGAAATTCAATGGCGATACGATAGCCGTCTTTTTCTTTGTTGCACCAAACGACACGGCCAGAGACACAGAAATTTGGGTCTATTTCTTCCAGTGTAATTCTTACTGAGCGCCCATTGTCAAATGGGCGGAGGGCAACATAGGTGATACCGACAAACCCAGCTCTTTCTTCATTAATTGGAGGAAAGGGCTGATCTTCTATTAGCGTAATGTCTAACGGAAGGTCTTTCGGATGTAAAACAAATTCCATCGCAACAAGCCAGCTACTATTTCAGATATTCATGTTATCGGCCAAGGAGGCAGAGTGTTTAAAAAAGAATGCGAATTGTACGCTTTTTACCCTGTCTGTACAGATCAATTTTAAGATGTCTAAGCCCTAAATCATAACTTCTACTTATATGAAAATGACCGCTGTGTCTCGCTTTGCGTCCATTACTGTTTGGTGTGCTCAATTAGCTTAGATCAGTTTGTCTGTTGTTGGCAAAGTCTGCCCAATTCTTTTAGTGCAGCATCGGTTTTATTGTCCCAATTGAGTGCGTAATTCAATCTGAAATGATGGCTAAACTGCGCTGTTAAACTGAACGCTAATCCTGGAAGTAAGCCGATGTTGCTCTCTAGTGCTTGGGAGTGAAGCGTCATAGCATCGACGGTGTTTGGTAAAGTGACCCACAGTAAAAAACCCCCTTTTGGTGTTGAGGTTTGGGTGCCTGTTGGAAAGTGTTCTAAAATTAATGCTTGGCAGCGGGCTAAGTTATCCTGATACGCCAATCGAGTTTTTCGTAGATGACGATCGTATGCACCGTTTTCTAAAAAATTGGCGATGGCGGTTTGCGTTAATGTTGGAATCGCTAAAGATTGCACATAAGCATAATGTTCAATCTGTGTTTGAAATCGTCCGCCGACAATCCAACCTACGCGAAACCCAGGTGCGATGCTTTTAGAAAAAGAGCTGCAATAAATAACCGTGTTAAGTTTGTCGTCTGCTTTGAGGGATCGCTCGCGCTTGTCCTTGTAGCTGAGTTCGCCATACACGTCATCTTCAATGAGTGTGAAGTTATGTTGTACGGATTGGTCGATAATACGCTGTCTTGCTTGGTGGCTGAGTGTGGCACCAATCGGGTTTTGATTATTTGGTGTGACAATGCAGGCTTTAATATCCCACTTTGTGGCGGCTTTTTCTAATAAATCTAAATCTATGCCGTCTTCAGCCGAGCAGGGGATTTCAATGGCTTTTAAGTTGAGTATTTCGATGGCTTGTAAGACGCCATGATAAGCAGGGCTTTCTATGGCGATGGTGTCACCAGCCTTGGCAACGGCTTGTAATGACAACATTAAGGCATTTTGGCAGCCGAGTGTTATGGTGATGTCATCGGGTTGTAGTTGACAGCCGCTGTCTAGCATTCGGATGGCTATTTGACGGCGCAAGCTTAATGAACCTGGCGTAAACTCGTAAGCCGCACAGATTTCTGGCTCTAAACGCATAAGTCGACCAACAGAGCGTTGTAGTTGTCGTATCGGTAGGAATTGGCTTTTTGGAATAGCCGCACCAAATTGAATGATATTGTCGTCTTGTGATGCGTGCAGCAAACGCCTTAAAAGCGCATGAATGGTGCCATCATTCTGAGTCGGTTCAATTTTTGCAGACTCGGTTGGCTGTAGCTGATTTTCTTGGACGAAATAGCCTTTTTGTGGGCGTGCTTTAATGACACCCCTGTCTTCTAATAAACTATAGGCTTGTAGCACTGTGGCAACACTGACTTCCATTTGTTTGCTGGATTTTCGAACTGATGGAATCTTTGCGCCTGGTAAGAAAATACCTTCATGAACTTGGTGTTCAATTTGGTTGGCGATTTTTTCGTATAAGGGGCAATCCATAAAGCGCAATTCGAATTCATAAAAGAGAGAGCCAATCTACCAGATTGGTGGGTTGAAAGAAATCTATGTGGATCAGCAGGGCGACGTTTATAGATTTACTTTCCATGCCATTTGACGTTGATGATGCATCATTGTTTGTAAATAAAGTGTTATGGTTTTCCTGTATGATTGGTTAGTTTTCAGTAAATGTGAGTGTCTTTCAGTAGAATAGGCACATAGAGAGCTTAGAGTAGAAATTAATTTAGAGGTCGATTATGTCGTTGTCCGTTATTCAAAGGATTTTATTTGGTTTTAGTATTCTACTTCTGCTTTTATTGATGATTGCTGCATCAGGTTTTGTTGGCATTAATAAAATCGAGGATCGACTGAATATTGTTACGGGGAAAGTAGCCACCATTTCGTCTACTAGTAATGCTTTAAAAGACGATTTGAGTTTAGCTAATGCCGCTGTTTTACAGTATTTACTGAGTAAGAAACCCGATTCGCTAGAAAGTTTATCTGAACGTTTTTCACTGCATAAACAAGAGTTTAGTGAGGTGTCTAATCAACTGTCTGTTCAGCTTCAAGACCTTCCTGAAATGAATCAGGCGTTGGGAAATATCAACGCAGAAGTTGAGCATTTCTTTGGTTATACCGATATCGCCTTTTCTAATCACAAAAAAATGCTAGAGCTACAAGCTGTAGTACCAGATGAAAAACTTGATTTGAAAGATGCGATCAATTTTACGTCTGAAGATTTGGGCATGTTAGAGACGGATGGCGATACGTCAGAAGTTCAGTTTGCCGCATCCTATATGCAAAGCCAAATACAAAGCCTACAAGTTACAGTAAACGATTATTTTGATGTGCGTAGTTTGGAAAAGATGCAGGCATTTCGCGATGAAATGGCATCGATAATTACGAGTTTGAAGGATAAAGAGTCGTATTTAAAAGATGACAACATCAATGATCTGGTTAATGAGATTGAGATGGGTGTTGTTTCAGATGAAGGTGTGGTGGCGAAACAATATGAAAGTGCTCGTTTAGTTCAAGAGTCTGAAAGGTTGGCTAAGCAGTTGTCAGACAGCATGGAGGTCGTGAATACATCGGTACAGGAGCTATTGTCCGCGACAACGCAAATGGGTGGGGAAGCAAAAGCTGAAGCGAGCGCCGCAGCGACGTTATCGACGCTTATTATTGGAATCGTGCTTGTGGTATCGATTGTGATTGCTGTGCTGGTGGCTTTGTGGGTTAGCCGAAGTATTCGTCTACCGTTAAAAGAAGTGATGACTGTCTTGGGTAAAATATCGGATGGTGATTTCACTCAGCGTAGTAACGTCCAAACCAAAGATGAGTTTGGTGAGTTATCGAATTGGGTCAATGGACTGGTTGCTAAACTACAAAGTGTGATGGCTGAAATAGACCAAGTCTCTAATAATGTTGCTGAATCTGCCGTCAGTAATGTTCGCTTAGCAGCGAACTCTAAACGATTGATGAAAGCGCAGAATGACAAAACGACGGAAGTGGCATCATCCATGTCTGAAATGGTTTCCGCAGTAGATCAAGTGGCGAAAAGTTCAGAGGTTATTTTGCACCAAATTCAATCGGTTGACCAAAGAGCCAATCAGAACCGCGCTTTGATGGATTCAAATATTCAAAAAATGGAGCTCCTCCTTGCAAAAATTGAAGAGTCTACCGAGGTCGTTAACCAGCTTGATGAGCACTCTAAGAACATCGATCGTATCCTGGATGTGATTCAAGCAATTGCAGAGCAAACGAATTTATTGGCATTAAATGCGGCCATCGAAGCGGCGCGTGCTGGTGAGCAAGGTCGAGGGTTCTCTGTGGTGGCCGATGAGGTTCGTACCTTAGCAACTCGCACACACAGTTCTACCGAAGAAATACAGCGCGTTATTGTTCAATTACAACAAGGCGTGACGAAAACGGTTGGCAGTATGGAAGAAAGCCGTAAGAGTGCTAATGCCAGTGTTGAAGAGGCTCGTACAGTTGGATTGTCGTTAGCTGAATTGCAAAGCAGCATGGCAGAGATACGTGATTTGAGTACGCAAATAGCGGCAGCGGCTGAAGAACAGTCTGCGGTTTCGCAAGAAGTTAAGCTGAATGTGCTTGAGATATCTGAGATGTCTGAACAAGCGGCATTGGGTTCGGATCAAAGTGAGAGCGACAGTGAAGGCTTGTCAAAGTTAGCGTCTCATCAGAAACATCTACTTAGCCAATTTAAGATTGTTTGATGGTTTTTCTAAGATAGATTGCGTTAATATTGGTGCAACTTAATTCTCGGGAGATAAAGTCTATGTCGATTCTTGTTGGTGATATGTTGCCTCATGGTACGTTTCAAGTCATGGGAGAAGAAGGCCCTGAAACGATAGATGTGACTGAGTTTTTCTCAGGAAAAACTGTGTTGATGTTTGCCGTACCGGGTGCTTTCACACCAACCTGTAGTGCCAGTCATTTACCTGGTTTTGTTGTGCATTTTGATGTCCTGAAAGAAAAGGGAATTGATGAGATCGTTTGTCTTTCTGTTAACGATGTCTTTGTGATGCATGCATGGGGTCAAGCAAATAACGCAGAAAACCTAATAATGGCGTCTGATGGTCTGGCTGAACTTACTTGTTCTATGGGATTAGAACTGGACATCTCTGCTGCCAAAATGGGGATTCGTAGTCGCCGTTATGCCATGTTAGTGTCAAATGGCATTGTGCAACAGTTATGGCTAGATGAGCCAGGCGAATACAAAGTTAGCTCTGCTGAATACGTATTGTCTCAACTGTAGATATTTCGAGACAAAAAAAACGACGCCATGTGCGTCGTTTTTTTGTATCCGATATTTATGACTCATTATGTGCTGGTCAGTAGCCAAATAACGTCGGTAAGAAGGTTACCGTGCTTGGTACAAAGGTAATCAAGATCAAGACCGCTAATTCAACTAAGAAGAGTGGCATGATTTGTCTTGAAATCGCCGCAATACCGACATTGGCAATGGAGTTCGAAACGAATAGGCAAATCCCCATCGGCGGTGTCACAAGCCCAATCATCAAGTTAAAAATCACCACAATACCAAAGTGAACCGGATCAATGCCAAGGCTCATGGCGATAGGATGCAAAATCGGCAGTAGTATCAGCATCGCGGCAATCCCTTCAAGGAATAGACCAACAACCAGCAAAATTACGTTGACTAGGATTAGGAACATCCAAGGGCTAGACACTTGCTCTAGTACCATTTGGCTGACGGTTTGCGGCACTCTTGAGAAAGTCAGTAACCAGTTCGCTGCTGCGACTACGCCAATTACGATCAGAATCACAGAGGAGTCGCGCATTGCTCGGGCGAAAATGCGAGGCAAGTCTGATATTTTCAAACTTTTCAGAATAAACATACCTGCTAACAAAGCATAAGCGGCAGCAAAGGCAGCGGCTTCCGTTGGCGTAACGATACCGGTCAGGATTGAGCCCACAATGAATATCGGCATGAAAAGTGGAATCAATGCTTCAACAAAGGCTTTCCAGCGTTCTTTCATGGACAGTTTTGCTTTTAACGGCGCGTAATGACCTGCAAAAAAGTAAACGTAAACGGACAAGGCAACAGCAAGAAATAGCCCAGGCGTGACACCAGCAAGAAACAGAGCAGGGACAGAAACACCGGTGGTGATTAAAGCGTAAATAATCACCGGAATGCTGGGTGGAATCATCGGCCCAATAACAGACGATGCGGCCGTTAGTGCCGCCGCAAAAGCGCGTGGGTAGCCTTCTTTTTCCATGGTCGGAATAAACACGCGTCCAAGTGCTGATGTATCCGCAACGGCAGATCCAGATAGACCTGCAAAAATCACCGAAGCCCAGATGTTTACATGGGCAAGTCCTGCTTTCATGTGTCCAACTAAAGCATTAGCAAAGTTGATGATGCGGCTTGTGATGCCACTTTCATTCATTAACTCACCCGCTAGAACGAACAACGGAATGGCCAGAATTGAAAAAGAGTCCAGCCCGCTGAAAATGCGTTGAGCCACTAAACTTACATTAAATGGAAGAGTGTAAACATGACCCACAACACCCAATAAAATAGCAAAGGCAATAGGGCTACCAATTACCAAAAGAACAATAAGAATTCCGAAACCTAGCATGATTATTGCCCTTCTACGGATGATTTAGGTTGGAAATACGCGGCGAGTCGAATGAGTGCAGCAATAATAAGACACAAGCCACCAATGACCATGGCGACTTGAAAATAATACATTTCAATGCCCGTCCCAGGCGCTTTGATACCGCCTCGTTTCATCATGAAAAGGTAACCAGAATAGGCGATCACTCCGCCACTAATAAGGGCGATAGCGTCGGAAATAAAATAAAGAAAGTGGCGGATCTTATCGGAAACCAAATCCTCTAAAAACGTAAAACGAATATGTATGCCTTCTAAATAACACAGCGCCATGCCAAACATGGTGCCGTAAATCATGGCGTATTTCGCTACTTCCTCACTCCATTGAATCGGTGAATTTAATAAATAGCGACTCATGCTACTGACTAAAATAACGCCAAAAATAACGAATAGGGAGGTGCCAGTTAAGATGGAGAGGACTTTCTTGTAGAGGCGTTTCATGGTGATTCCGGGTTGTGACAAAGGAAGGTGGCCGACAGTGATTAAATCTCTGCCGGCCTCCTGATTTCAAACGAATAGCTTATTGCGAGTTACTAACAACCTTTACAGACAATTGAGCACGATCAATCCACTCTGGTTGTACTTCACCTCTCAGCCAATTGATTACGGCTGGTTGTGCAGCATCACGGAATTTCGCCATTTGGCTTGGCGTTGGTGTGGTTATGACCATGCCATTTTTAGCCAATGATTTTAGCCCTTTTGCAGAGTTGAATTGCTGTACGGCACGGCCTAATGTTCCGGCTACTTTCGCTGCGCGGTCAATGATGGCTCGATCTGCATCGCTCAATGATTGATACAGGTCTTCATTCATTAGCAAGAAATCTGTTCCGTAGACGTGACCATCTAGTGTTAAGTATTTTTGGAACTCATAGAATTTGTTCGCTTCAATAACACTGATTGGATTTTCTTGACCATCAACAACGCCAGTCGTTAGGGCGGATGGTACTTCAGGCCATGCGATTGGCGTTGGTTCTGCGCCCATCGCTTTTACCATCTCAACGTAAAGAGGCAAAGTTTGAACGCGAATTTTTAGCCCTTTCATGTCATTAGGTTCAGCAACAGGGCGCTTTGAGTTGGTGAAGTTACGGAAGCCAGTTTCGCCATACGCTAGGGTGCGTAATCCACTTTCTTTTAGACAGTGTTGAGACAAGGCTTTGCCAAATTCGCCATCTAATACTTCCCATGCGATTGGGGCTGATGGGAATAAGTAGGGGATTTCTAGCACAGCGGCTTCTTTACAAACTTTTGCAAAAGCGCCAGACACCATCGCCATGCTAAGTGTGCCTTCTTGAGCGGATTGAACAAGGTCTGTTTCACCACCAAGTTGGCCAGAAGGGTACACATTGACTTCAATACGACCACCGGACTCAGCTTCAACGAGATTTTTAAAGACCTCAGTAGCAGCGCCTTTTTTTGATGATGTCCAATCTTGAGGGTCAACGTGGCCAATAGTAATAGTAAGGTCTGCTGCGCTAACGGCACTGACTGCACCTGCTGCCATTAAACCGAGGGTGATTTTTTTGGTTAGATTCATTTTTACGTCTCCAAGCTCGGGACCTTGTGTGTCCCGGACATATTATTTTTGTATTTTCTGTCTTACTTTGCAGTAAGGCAGGCTGTCCTGTATTCGTCATTAATATTTTTGGGCGTTTAAATAATATAGGATCATTTCAAAAATACCCTACATTTTTTCTTGTAGGCACACAATGGCATAAATACAGTTTAGATTTATGCTTTGTATTCCGCTCGATATTTGCTTTTTGATCTGTTTTGCTAAGCAACACTACACAAAATGTCGTAATTTTTGCATTTTTAGAAATGAATTTTTTATGTCTCTTGTATATCGAAAACGGAATATAAAAACACTTTTAGCTTAGTGGATTTTAAAAAAACTATATAGATCAAAGTTATGGCGTAATTTTAAGGCGTGTTTAGTCCGATTAAGAATGACGTTATCTGGCGTAAATATCTGAAATGAGTAGATGTACTTACTTGTACTAAAAATAGCTATATCAAAATGTAATACCCTTTCGGCTAAATTGAAATAGCCAAATTGGCCTCATAAAAGAATACTCCTAGCAGATTGTGATGGAATGGCATTGATCGTTTCTATTGCACAACCGTTTATTACTTTAAACAAGAATAGAGAGTAGTCACATGATTATAGATTGCCATGGACATTACACGACGACACCTGCAGGTGTCGGTGAATACCGAGATAAGCAGAAAGCTCAGGTTGCTAAAGATCCTGCCTTTGTTGGTGAAAAAGGCAAAGTTATTGTGTCGGATGACGAAATTCGTGACAGCATTATTAATAACCAGCTGCGTTTGCAACAAGAGCGTGGCACGGACCTAACCATCTTCTCTCCGCGTGCGAGCTGGATGGGACACCACATTGGCAATGAATACACGAGCCAATATTGGACGGAACATCAGAATGATTTAATTCGCCGTGTCTGTGACCTATTTCCTGAGAATTTTGCCCCTGTGGCTCAGTTGCCTCAATCTCCTGGTGTTGATCCTGCTAAGTCTGTTGGTGAAATTGTCCGTACCATTGAAGAAATGGGATTCCTTGGCATCAACTTGAACCCAGATCCAAGCGGCGGTTACTGGCAAGATAAGTCTTTAGGCGATCGTTCTTTTTACCCTATTTACGAAAAAATGTGTGAATACGACATTCCTGCAATGATCCACGTGAGCGCGGCATGCAACGATTGTTTCCACACAACGGGTTCGCATTATTTGGGTGCCGATACGACTGGCTTCCAGCAGCTAATGATGTCGGATGTGTTTAAAGATTTTCCTGAACTGAAAATCATCATTCCTCATGGTGGCGGTGCGGTGCCTTACCATTGGGGACGTTTCCGTGGTATGGCGCAAGACCAAGGTTTTGATCTGGCTGAGCGCGTGTTGAATAACGTCTACTTTGATACCTGTGTTTATCATCAGCGTGGTATTGATTTGTTATTGGATATTATTCCAACGAAAAACATCTTGTTCGCGTCTGAAATGATTGGTGCCGTACGTGGTATTGATCCAGAAACGGGTCATTATTTTGATGATACGAAACGTTACATCGACAACAACACGGTGTTGAATGCTGAGCAAAAACAAGCCATCTTTGAAGGCAACGCGCGTCGTGTCTTTTCACGATTGAAAGCATAAGGCTCTCGATTTAAAGGGAAGGAAAGAATCATGCGAAATAATGTAGTAGTACAAAATATAGAACGTGCCGACCAAGCGGTAATCGATGGTTTGGCAGAGTGCGGCGTGGCGACGATTCATGAATCTCAGGGTCGTGTTGGCTTGCTTGCGCATTACCTACGACCGATCCAAATGGACAAAACCATTGCCGGTTCCGCAATCACCATTTCAGGCGCCGCTGGCGACAATTGGATGATGCACGTGGCGATTGAGCAATGTAAAGCGGGCGACGTCATGGTGTTCGCACCTACATCGCCTTCTAATCACGGTTTTTTCGGTGACTTGCTGGCGACATCGGCGCAGTCACGCGGTGTGGTGGGTTTGATCATCGACGGCGGCGTTCGTGATACTCGTGATCTTCGTCAAATGGATTTCCCTGTTTGGTCAAAAGCCATTTTTTCTGAAGGCACAATTAAAGAAACAGTGGGTTCTGTCAACGTACCTATGGTGTGCGCGGATGCTTTGGTAAACCCTGGTGACGTGATTGTTGCAGACGATGATGGAGTTGTGGTCGTGCGTCGTGAAAACGCCGTAGAAGTACTCGAATTGGCGCGTAAGCGTATGGATAATGAAGAAGCAAAACGCGTTCGCATGGCAAATGGCGAACTGGGCTTGGACATTTATGACATGCGCCCACGTTTAAAAGAAAAAGGCCTTAAGTATGTCTAACACAGCAGGCGTTCTAAAAAGTGCGCCTTGCATGTGGATGCGTGGCGGCACCTCGAAAGGGGCTTATTTTTTGGCGGCGGATTTGCCGACGGATATCGAGGCGCGCGCGCAGTTTTTATTACGCGTCATGGGCTCGCCTGATGAACGTCAAATTGATGGCATCGGCGGCGCAGATCCTCTTGCTTCTAAAGTGGCCGTGGTGAAAAAATCGGAACGCGATGACGCCGATGTCGATTATTTGTTTCTGCAGGTGTTTGTTGATCAGGCGATTGTGACTGACGCACAAAACTGCGGCAATATTTTAGCGGGCATTGCCCCGTTTGCGATTGAGCGTGGTTTGGTGAACGGTCTTGAAGGTGAAACCTCGGTTCGAATCTTCATGGAAAACACCGGACAAATCGCGGTTGCTCGTGTCTTGGTTAAAGACGGTGAAGTGCAGTACGAAGGCGATGCTCGCATTGACGGCGTACCTGGCTTGTCGGCGGCAGTGCCGATTGTTTTCCAAGACACAGCCGGATCAACTTGTGGTGCGTTGTTGCCGACCGGCAACGTGGTCGATGTGGTTGATGGTATTGAGGTGACTTGTATTGATAACGGCATGCCTGTGGTTATCCTGCGAGCTGTTGACATGGGCATCACGGGGCAAGAGTCTCGTGAAGAGTTGGAAGCCAACGATACCTTGCGTGCAAAGTTAGAGTCGATCCGTTTGCAAGTCGGCCCGATGATGAATTTGGGCGATGTGAAAGACAAATCAGTGCCTAAAATGACCATGGTGAGCGCGGCAACCCATGGCGGTGCGATTTCGACACGTACGTTCATTCCTCATCGTTGTCATGCATCGATCGGTGTTTTGGGTGCGGTGAGTGTCGCAACGGCGGCGGTATTAAAAGGCTCGCCCGCCAATGAAGTGGCTAAGTTTAAGTCTGCTTCACGCATGACATTGGATGTTGAACATCCAATTGGTGCTATGACCGTAATTTTGGATCAAGAAGAAAATGGCGATATAGGCTCAGCAGCGATTTTACGTACCGCGAGGAAGTTATTTGATGGGCAAGTCTTTGCTCACAATAATGGTCTTTGATACGGGTTTTCTTACTTGACGACATAACGAATTATTAAATAGGTATTTGAACATGATGGACAAAGATTATCTTCCATTTCATCCCGCCCCAAGTAAGCCAAAGTACAAGGCACCAGCGGGTGCGGTAGATGCGCATTGTCACGTTTTTGGTCCAGCGGATAAATTTCCTTACCACCCGAAACGTAAATATACGCCTTGCGATGCCTCGAAAGAGCAGCTGTTCGCGTTGCGTGATCATTTAGGTTTTTCTCGTAATGTGATTGTTCAGGCGTCTTGTCATAGCACCGACAACGCCGCGTTGATCGATGCGTTAGAAACCGCAGGGGATTTGGCTCGAGGTGTGGCATTTGTCGATGACAGCATTACACATGCTGAACTTGAAAAAATGCACGCGGCGGGTATTCGAGGTGTGCGTTTTAACTTTGTAAAACGTCTTGTGGACAGTACGCCAAAAGAAGTGTTTTTCTCGATTGCTGAAAAGATCAGACCGTTTGGTTGGCACATTGTGGTTTATTTTGAAGCTGCCGAACTCGAAGAATTGATTCCTTTCTTAAAGGAATTAAATACCACCATCGTTGTGGATCACATGGGAACGCCAAGCGTTGCCAATGGCGTAGATCATCCCGATTTCAAACGCTTTGTTAACTTCATGGCAGACAACGACAATGTCTGGTGTAAGGTCAGTTGCCCAGAGCGTTTAACGCTGCAAGCACCGGATTATTCTGATGTTGTGCCCTTTGCACGTACCTTGGTTGAGCAGTTTCCGAATCGTGTTTTGTGGGGAACGGATTGGCCACATCCAAACATGAAAACTCATGTGCCTGATGATGGTCACTTAGTCGATGTCATTCCGATGATTGCGCCAACTGATGCGCTGCAACAAGCATTGTTGGTGGACAATCCAATGCGTCTTTATTGGAAATAATCCTAATAACGCGACAAATGTATAAAAATAGAGGTTACCCAACATGGCTAGTAACTATACAGATCGAAAATTTCAAGGCACGTACCTTTTTGATGGTCAGATGGCCAAAAAAGGCTATGGCTTAAACAAAATGTGTTACTCGTTTAATGATCAAGTGGCGCGTGATGAATTTAATGCGGACCCAGAAGCCTACTGTGAGAAATTCAAACTTACGGAAGCACAAAAAGAAGCGATTCGTAATAAAGATGTGATCGGACTTTTGCGCGAAGGTGGCAGTATCTATTATTTAGCAAAGTTTACCGGCTTACTAAAACTAAACATGCAAGACATTGGTGGATTGCAAACGGGCATGAGCACGGATGAATTCAAAGCAATGTTAGAAAAAAACGGTCGAGGAGAAGTCTAATGGCTAAAATTATTGGAGCAGTAACGACTTCCCATATTCCGGCGATTGCGAACGCAATGGCGAATGGATTGGAAGAAACACCCTACTGGAAACCTTTTTTTGATGGATATCCACCGGTACGGGATTGGCTAAATGAGAAAAAACCTGACGTCATCATTCTTTTTTACAATGACCATGGCTTAGAGTTTTTTATCGATAAGAAACCCACTTTCGCAATAGGTGTGGCAGACGAATATTACAACTCAGATGAAGGTTGGGGTATTCCAACGATTCCGCCAGTCACCGGCGAGTCAGACCTTTCTTGGCACATTGCCAACAGCATTGTCGACGAAGGTTTTGACATGACGATTTGCCAAGAAATGAAGGTCGATCATGGTTTAACAGTACCGCTTAATTTAATGTGGCCAGGTCATCAATACGGTCATGTTAAAGTGATTCCGGTGTGCATTAATTGTGAACAGTACCCGATGGCTCAGCCTTGGCGTACGTTTGAACTGGGCAGAGCGATTGGTCGTGCTGTGGCGTCTTACGAAGAAGACATTAATGTGGTCGTCTTTGGTACTGGCGGCATGTCTCATCAGCTGGATGGCGAACGTGCGGGCTTTATCAATCGTGCATTTGACATTGATTGCCTCGACAAATTGGTGTCGGACCCTGAAGCCTTGACGAAATATTCTAATATGGATTTGGTTGAGCAAGGCGGCGCTCAAGCTGTTGAGCTGAACATGCTGATTGCCATGCGCGGTACCTTATTAGGGAAAGTGACAGAGCGGCATCGTAACTACCATGCGCCGATTTCAAATACAGGCTCTGGGTTGATGTTGTTAGAGAATGAAATTTCAACCGCTGAGTGAGCGTGTCGTAGCCTCTAATTTGGAAAGGTAAGCACAAAAAAACCGATGTCTGGAAAAAGGCATCGGTTTTTTTTATTGTCGAGGGGAAACGTTTATTTTTTGTCGATGTTGAGCAGCTTATTAACGGTGTTGGCGACATGCTCTGCACCCGCCAATATTTCATCTATGATGCCAGATGCTTCTTCTATCAGTATCGCATTTTCCCCAGAACGTTCGCTTACTTGAACCATACTTGCTTTCGCCTGACGAGTTAGATTGCTGTTTTGTGCAACCATTTCTTCGATTTCAATGGTTGAGGTGCTTGTTCTGGCGGCGAGTGTTCTGACTTCATCGGCAACCACCGCAAAGCCTCGACCATGTTCACCTGCCCGGGCTGCTTCTATAGCGGCGTTTAGTGCCAGTAGGTTTGTCTGATCGGCAATAGAGCCGATAGTCGTTACTATTTTGGCGATGTTTTCAGATTGTTTGTTCAACTGCTCGATTAAATTGGTGGATACCTCAATATCAGAGACAATTTTATTGGACGTTTCTACTGTTTGACGCAGTATTTTCGAACCACTTTCTGACACTTGAGCGGTTTCAACAGAGGTAGAGTGCGCGACTTCGGCGGCGTGCTGAATGGCTTTTTGTTCGTTTACTTGTGGTATGGACCCAGTTTCCTAGACAGTTTCTAGCTCCGTAAAATATCGCTTTTCATATTGCAGTGGCGATAATCCATCATTGGATCCATGGTGTCGCTTTGGATTATAAAAGCACTCGATATAATCAAAAATCTCTGAACGAGCATCGCTTCTTGTTTGATAGGTTCGATTGCGTACTCTTTCTTTTTTTAACAATGAGAAAAAGCTTTCCGCAACGGCATTATCATGGCAATTACCACGACGGCTCATACTGGCTTCCAGATTATTATCTTTTAAGAAGGTTTGCCAATCTTTCGAGGTATATTGAGCGCCTTGATCAGAGTGTACCAGTACTTTTTTTGTGGGACGTCGCCGCCAAATAGCCATGAGTAAAGCATCAATAACCGACTCCGCTGTTGCTCTTGATCTCATTGACCACCCTACGATCAATCTAGAAAATAGATCCACAACGACGGTGACGTAAAGCCAGCCTTCTTTTGTCCGGATATACGTAAAATCAGTTACCCAGACTTGATCTGGCTCTGGGACAATAAACTCTCTATTTAGTGTATTTGGCGCTGTGTTACGCTCAGCGCCACTATAAAAAACAGGGTGACGTTTGTAGCCTATGAGCGCTTTTAGGCCCTCACGGCGCATCACTCTTAGCACTCGATTCTTTCCACAAGACTTACCTTCTCCTTTTAGGTCTTTGGTGATATTGCGGTAGCCGTAAACACAACCACTCTCAAGCCAATGCATTTTAATCGTAACGGCAAGTTGGTCATCTTCTTGTTCTCGTCGACTTTTTGGGCGGTCCAGCCAAGCGTAAAAACCGCTCCTATGGACTTGCAGTGTTCGACATAAGACAACAATAGAATAGTCGTTGAGCCGTGATTTTATGAACGTGTACTTTTCTTTGACTCCCCGGCAAAGTACACGGCGGCCTCCTTTAGAATGTCCCTCTCTTCGGTCACCCGCTGAAGCTCCGCTTTGAGCCGTTGGATCTCTGACTGAGCGGAATCTTCCGCTTTTCGACTTGCTTCAGGTTTGCGGTATCGAGCAATCCAATCATGCATACTTTTGTAACTAACGCCAAGTCGCTCAGCCACTTCAGCAATCTTATAACCACGCTCTGTTACTTGTTTAACGGCTTCAATTTTGAACTCTTCGGTATAGCGTTTCCCACTCATAATTCACCTCATCTTTACCTATTATTATATAGCTATGAGATGTCTACAAAAGTGGGTCCATACCATTGATCGGTAATATCTGATGCCACTTTAATGATCTTAACGACTTTGCCTGCGTGATTAAAAATAGGGTTGTAGCTGGCTTCTAACCAAATGGTATTCCCTTGTTTATTTATACGTTCAAATTGGCCTGTTTTGAATTCACCTTGAGCAAGTTCAGCCCAAAAATGTGGGTGAGCTTCATAAAATTGATCTTTACAAAACTTTCTATGGTGTTGACCTGCAATTTCCTTGACGGAATTAAATTTCATGGCAGATAAAAAATTATCATTGGCTGTAATTACAGTGCCATCAGGTTGAAACTCAATCATTGCATTGGAGCGATTTATGGCGTTATAGACCGCCTCTTGATTGTCGGCAAGTTGTTTTGCTGTGGTGATATCAGAAGCGATTTTCATGATCTTTACGACGTCACCATCTACTTTTATTGGGAAATAGGTGGCTTCTAGCCAAAGGTCGGCTCCGTCTTTTTTCTTACGTAAAAAGGTGCCTTGCTGACATTGATTAGAGGCAAGTTTTGGCCAGAATTTTTTATAGTCTTCGCTGGAGGTAATTTCGTGAGGGCATAGCATTGAATGATGCTGCCCTTTAAGCTCCTCTAACGAATAACCGACAGTGCTAAGAAACAGCGGATTTGCATCGGTAATAGTGCCATCAGGTAGAAAGTAAATAGTTGCACAAAAATTGCTCATAGCATTAACCAAGACATCATTTTCAGATACGGTTGGTTTTTCATTGTTTGTGTTTTTGTCTTTTCGGGTAAAAAACATAATATTACTCTCTATTCACTTTGGTGCTTTTTGTGAGGAAAAGCATCGCCACCTTGTAGGGTTTATCCTACGTATTGTGTGGGAATATAGTTCATTTTTAAAAAATTAGATGTTTCTGAAGTGTTTTTAAAAGGTAATGAAATGCAAACTTAAGTGAGTGGAAGTAGCTGTGGTTCTCATTTTTTAGGTTTTTACATTTTGCTCTGTTTATATAGCAACAATATCCCCCTTTGTTAGCACAAAGGGGGATATTGTTAGAACTCTTCAGTGTCTATTTCAGCTTGTTGTGCGGCTGTGTAACGTGTGCCATGTACGTTACTTTGGTTAATTATTTCGTCTAGTAAGCTGACTTGTTTTGCATCCAGCGTTAATTGTGCTGATTCAAAATTCTCTCTCATATGATTAACCGAGCGAGTGCCCGGAATAGAGACAATATTATCATCTTTTGTTTTTAGCCAAGCCAAAGCGAGTTGAGCTGGCGTACAGCCAATGTCTTTCGCTAGGGAAAAATAGTCGTTCAACAAGGCGAGATTGTTAGGGTAATGCTCCCCACTAAAGCGTGGCATGTTGTTACGAATGTCTTTTGCTTCTAAATCGGCAATGTCTTTTAATGTGCCTGTTAAGAATCCACGAGCTAACGGACTGAAAGCAACAAAGGTGATGTCTAGTTGCTTGCAAGCTTCTAATACTGCAATTTCAGGGTTGCGTGTCCATAAAGAATACTCGGACTGAATCGCAGTAATCGGAAACTCGTTATGGGCACGAGTTAGCGTTTCAGCAGAAACTTCTGATAACCCCACTGCACCAATTTTACCTTCTTTCACTAATTCGCCCAGCGCGCCAGCGCTTTCCTCGATTGCCACATTGAAGTCTAAGCGATGCAAATAATATAAATCGATGTGGTCTGTTTGCAGGCGTTTTAAGCTATCTTCGCACTGTTTTCGAATGTTTTCTGGGCGACCGTTAATCTCTTTTTTTCCATCGACCATTGCCATGCCGCACTTGCTAGCAAGGAAGAATTCATCGCGACGATCTTTTAGCGCTTTACCCACCAAAAGTTCATTGTTACCACCACCATACAAGGTGGCTGTATCAAAATGGCGATAGCCCATTTCGAAGGCGGCATGAAGCGCTTTAATAGCTTGTTCTTCTGCAACGGGTGAACCATAAGCATGGGATAAATTCATGCAGCCTAGGCCGATGTTTGGGTTGGCCAAATGTGAGTGTTTTGACATAAAAAAGGCTCCTTGTTATTTAATCTAACTAGCTTGATACCATAACAAAACAGTGTAACGAAAACAGGGAGCCTAGGCTCCCTGTTTGAATTTTATTGTACTAAGATTATGCTTCTAGGCATTCTTCTAAACGATGTAATGTTTCCATTGCTTCAATGGCTTGAGTCACGCAAGAGTTTGGCATACGACCTTCTTGGATCGCCGCAATAAACTCTCTGTCTTGCAGTTCAATGCCGTTGTTTGAAACCGCAACACCCGTTAGATCAATTTTATTTTCGTTACCATCATATAAATCATCATAACGTGCGGTATAGGTGCCGTTATCGCAGATGTAACGGAAGAAGGTCCCGAATGGACCGTCGTTGTTAAACGACAAAGACAGAGTGCAAATCGCACCATTAGGTACTTTCATGCCAATGCTCATGTCTAATGCAATACCAAGTTCTGGGTGAATAGGGCCTTGTAGTGCTTGAACCTTGCTGGCTGTTTCGCCCGTTTGGTACTGAAATAAATCCACAGTGTGGCATGCATGGTGCCAAAGCAGGTGATCTGTCCAAGAACGCGCTTGGCCAAGCGCGTTCTTATTTGAGCGACGGAAAAAGTACGTTTGCACGTCCATTTGTTGAACGGTTAATTCACCCGCTTCGATTTTATTGTGAATCCACTGATGAGAAGGATTGAAACGGCGAGTGTGACCCGCCATGGCAACTAGATTCGTTTTTTTATGAGCTTCAACGACCTTGCGAGCGTCTTCAATGGTGTCAGCCATTGGGATTTCAGACATCACGTGTTTGCCCGCTTCAAGGCATTGGATAGTTTGTGCCGCGTGCAGTTGAGTCGGAGTGGCTAAGATCACCGCATCCACATCATCACGGGCTAGACTTTCAGCTAGGTCAGTTGTGTAATGAAGAACACCACGGTCTTCAGCGAAGGCTTTAATCGCATCAATTTTTGTACCAACGACAGAAACCACTTCAGCGCCTTCAATAGCGGCAATGGCGTCCATGTGTTTCATGCCGAAAGCGCCAGATGCACCAGCAATACAAATTCTCATTAATCTACTCCTAACAGTGCGAGTGTTTATTGTTAGAGGGTTTTACACTCTCTAGTACGATATTGATCGCAAATCTAACATTCACACTAGCGTGAGGATAATCCATAAACCGCATTAGTCATTCATTTTCTGCAATAGAGTATGTTGAAATGTCACCGGAAACGCTCAGAAATCTCTCTTAATAGGCTAAGAAAATGGGATTGAGTCACGGTCGGAAGCCAGTTTTTTCGAACACAAAGGCCGATTGGACGACGTGTGTGCTCTAATGGAAAGTGGAGAACCGTTAATAATTCAATATTGATTTCACGCTCTACTTGGTGTGCTGAAATCAATGTCAGTCGATCACTTTCGATCAACAGTTCACGAATCAGTATTTGCGAGCTGGATTCAACCAATCTTGTTGGCTGGGAAACGTCAGCTTCGTTAAAAATTCTTTCAAAAGCCTGTCGAGTTGGCGTACCTGTGGCTGGTACCACCCAAGCAAACTCGGCGAGATCCTGTGCACTAATAACACTTTTTGCCATTAATGGATGGTCTTTACGAGCCACAACGGACAACGGAGGTGCCCATAACTCTTCCTGAATGACGTCATCAGCAGGAGAAGGGTGACGCAACGCACCTAATATAATATCGATGTCACCTTGACGCAGATGGTGAAGTAGATCGGAGTAAGGACCTTCAGTGACGTTGATATTCACATCAGGATGGCGTTCGTTAAACTGCAAAATGGATTTAGGCAAAATGGTCATACGAGCCAAGGGCATGCTACCGACGGTAATAGTACTGACGTCTTTAAACTGTAAGGCATTTATCTCGTAAATACCTTGGCGTAACTCGCTGAAGGCAAGTTTGGTCGCCTTTGATAACGTTTGAGCGGCTTTAGTTGCGCGGGTGCCTAGGCTATTTTTTTCGAACAAAATCACCCCTAGTAACCTTTCTAAGTCGCGCGCAGCACGATGTACAGCAGATTGAGAAACCGCTAAGTTTCGGCTGGCAATACTAAAATTTTGTGCTTCGCTCACAGCGACAAGCGCTCTTAACTGCGTTGTACTGATCAACGCAACCAGATTTTTAGGAATGCGCTCTTTTTGTGTGTTGTCTTTTACTATTTCTTGAGTCGCGGTCTGAATGTAATCTATCGCTCTGCTCACCCGTTTTTGCCATACCTCACCCGATGCGGTTGGATACATGCCATCTGAGTGGCGTTCAAAGAGGGAGGCGCCGAGTAAGCCTTCTAGTTTAGCAATGGCTTGAGTGATGGCCGGCTGCGATAAAAAGATGTTCTCGGAAGCTCGGGTAATACTCTTTAACTCCGCAACTGCGAGAAACACACGCAAATGCCGTAAATTTGGAATAGCAATATCCATAAGACCTCCTTTTTTTTAAACTATATCAAAAATGAATACCGAATAAATAAAAATAAAACACGGACTCTTTGTTATATGAGGTGTATAAGACATGCTTTTAATTCCATTGAAGGCATTATCCATTCTATTTTTCAAATGAAGTGCGTTAAATGAAACGCGTTGTAATGGTGAATTTTAAAAGAAGCATTGTCAGATCTATAATTTTTTGTATTTATGTATACCAAAACTTTCATGATTCAAAAGCGGCTTCTTAGTATAGGCTTTGACAATATTATTTTGGTGTTTTGAGCGGAAAGAAGACGCGATAACTCTCTGCTCATTTTTGAAACATGTTGGGGACAATTACAATGTTACATTTAGGTCTAATTGGTCAGGCTATTGCGGCTTCACGCTCTCCTTCTTTGCACATGATGCTGGGTGAACTCAATCAGCTACCAGTGGATTACCAGTTGCAAGAGCCTGAAAATAATACGGCGGAATCCTTTAACGCTAAGCTGGCTGAAATTCGTGCCTTAGGCTTTGTCGGCACTAATGTGACGTTTCCCTATAAGCAAATTGCAATCGACAGCGCGGACGAGGTAAACGACGCGGTTAAGAAAGTCGGTGCGAGCAATACCTTGTTACTAAAAGATGGCAAAGTCTGTGCTTTCAATACGGATTACACCGGTTTTATTCGAGGCTATAAAGGCCGAGTTGGTGATTTGCCTGCCGGCAAAGTACTGATGATTGGTGCTGGTGGTGTGGGCCGAGCTATTGGTTTTGCCCTGTTTGAAGTGGGTGCAACAGAAATTTTAGTTACCGATTTGAGTGAGCGCAGTGCGCAATCGCTGGTTGATGCTATTAACGAAGCGGGTTACAAAGCACGCTTCGTTGCAAAAGAAGACATTTCCGCGGCAGCGGCAGAAGCGGATGGATTGGTAAACTGTACGCCTGTAGGGCATTTGAAAAGTCCTGGTATGCCATTGGCGGCTGAGTTGATTCAAGGGCAGAAATGGGCGTTTGATGCCGTTTATACGCCGATGGATACAGAGTTTTTGTTGGAGAGTCATAAAAAAGGCCTGCAAATTGTGTCAGGCTTTGATTTGTTCTTTTATCAAGGCATTGATGCCTTCGAAATCTTTACCGGTCAGGAAGTGACGGATGTTAAACCGGTTTGGGATCAGTTCCGCGAAAAGTATGATGTCGTCAGTTCGTTGATCTAGAGATTGTTGGTAGGCAAATAAACTCATAGAATGAGTAATGAGACCTCCAAAAAAAGACGCCTGATGGCGTCTTTTAGGTTCGTTACCAATTAAAAGGCCTTTGCTTTCGACATAGAGCAAAGGACTTATAAGAAAAAGAAAAGGCCTTTAGAATTTTTTATGATTAACTCCGATGAGCGTAAATTGGTTGGGCAATCTGTCTATGAACAACTTCGTTCAGACATAGTAACGGGAAAGCTTGCGCCAGGTGAAAAGCTTAAACTAAATGCCTTACGTCTCCGTTACAGTGCCAGTGTGAATACCTTGCGTGAAACCTTGATGCGTCTTGTGTCTGACGGTTTTGTGCTGTTTGTTGATCAAAAAGGCTTTACAGTAAAACCTGTTTCTACCGCGGATTTGCGTGAATTATTAGAGCTGCGACAGATGTTAGAACTGTCGGGCGTTCGTAAGTCGATGGAAAATAAAATAGGCCATATGGAATGGAAATCGGCTTTGATCAGTGCACACTTTCGCCTGAACTGTGTCGAGAAACTGATGATGGAAAATGAAAGTCTTCATGTTCAGGCATGGGAAAAAGCAGATCGAGACTTTCACGTTACTATGGTGTCTCATTGCGGTTCTCTGCAGCTTGTTCGTTATCATGCTTCGGTGATAGAACTTTACATGCGTTATCAAGTACTGGCTTTGCACCGCCGACCTTTTCGTGGACAAGCATCTGTGGAAGAGCATCAAAAATTACTTAAACATCTTCTTGATGATGAAATAGAGTCCGTATTGGCTGTTTTGGACTTGCATATTCAAAAGGGGTTTATGTTGCCAGATCCTCAATTAAAAACGGAATCTAAAGCTATCGCCTAATGCTCATCCGTAAGGATATTCCAATGGATGAAAAATACAGAGACATCAAGTCGACTTGATGTAAGCAACTACGAGGACATGGTGACATGGAAGCCGTAATCAACATCACAGCGCCGATCTTTTTTTTGATATTTTTGGGCTATTTAGGTATCCGTCTTCGTTTCATCCCAAAGGCGCTTTTGCCTGGACTGAGCCGGTTTGTCATGTACTTTGCCTTGCCTGCGCTGGTATTTACTAAATTATTAAGCATGGACCTCAATGAACTGATCAATCCGCAATACATTATGGTGTATACCGTAGGGGGGCTGTCTTCCTTTGTATTCACCATTGTTGTGAGTCGAATGGTCTTTCGTGATCAGTGGGAGGCCTGTGGCATTCGTGGTCTAGGAAGCTCTATGTCAAATAGTGCTTTTATTGGCTTTCCCATATTACTGCAGTTTTTTGATCATCCCATGATGCATGCTTTTGCCATGGCGGTGATGGTGGAAAACGTTATTTTATTTCCTGTCGGCCTTATTTTTATTGAAACTGTACTTGGAAAACGTAACGCAAATGGCAAGCCAATTTTGTTGCCTGTGATTAAGCGGATTGCGACTAATCCGATCATATTAGCCGTATTTACTGGAGTGGTTTGCTCATCCCTTGGCCTAGTCTTACCCGTTTTTATAGAGCGAGGATTGGATATGCTTGCTACAGGTTCGGCGCCTGCTGCCTTGATTGTGATTGGCGGATCGCTAGTAGGGCTGTCAATTAAAGGTAGTCTTGGGCAAATGTCTTTAGTGGCATTTTCAAAACTGATTTTCTTCCCATTAATTGTGACAGCTCTGCTGTTGCTGACACCGAATATGCCAAGTGACTTAAAAGTTGCAGTGATTATTTTTGCATCAGTGCCAATGTTCAGTATTTACCCCATTATTGGTGGTGAATATGGAGAGCAAAGCTTCTGCGCCAGTACACTGCTTATCACGACAGTGTTGTCATTTTTTACATTGAGTGTATTGCTGCGCTTTTTAGTGTGAAAGTATGCTTTATTAAACAGTTACGTTGACTCTTAGGAGAAATTATTATGTCTACCATCATGGTATTGAACGGCCCGAATTTGAACTTACTTGGCACGCGTGAGCCTGAAACTTATGGTTACGAAACCCTAGCGGACGTAGAAACTATGTGCCGAGAGGCGGCGTTGTCATTAGGCCACGATGTGGAATGTCATCAATCGAATCATGAAGGCGTATTGATTGATCTAATTCATGAAGCGGGCCGCCGTATTAAAGCGGGCGAAGTGTTGGGCGTGGTATTCAATCCAGGCGCTTATACTCACACATCCGTTGCTCTTCACGATGCAATAAAAGGTGCTGATGTGCCAGTGATTGAAGTCCACATCTCTAATGTCCATGCCCGTGAAGCCTTCCGTCATCATTCTTACATATCACCAGCGGCGGCGGGAATTGTGGTTGGTATGGGCGTGCAAGGGTATGTGTTGGGGGTTCAGGGTTTAGTGTATAAGCTCAAAGCTTAATTATGACTATTGCGCTCATTACATCATTTAAGTGCTGATTTTCTTAGCTAATTTAAACCCATTAATGACAAAATAATGGCCAGTGTGACAAAAGACGCCAGTGTGGTGATCAACAAAATACTGGCGCATAAAGAACGATACCCATATTGACTGCCAATAATCGGATAAATACTCATCATCGGTACTGCTGCAATCAAGATGCCGCCGAGCAAAAGGTTGCGGTCCATTTCTGGCATAAAGAGCGCCACGACAGCAATCATCAAGGGGTGTAATACCAGTTTTCCGGTCGTGACAAAGCAAATATCTTTGGCGTTACCGGTTAGGCTGGTTCCAACTAATGAGCCACCAAGCACAATGAGTGCGAGTGTTGCTGATGCGCCTGATAGCATTACCAAAACTCGATCAATGACCGCTGGTAACTCTAGGTGAAAGGTCGACGCTAATACACCGCCAGAGACAGCCAAAATCAACGGATTTTTGATCAATCTTTTTACGACAGTATAGAACATATAGGTGGGTTTGAGGCCTTGTCCTCTGGAAGAACAGACTTCTAAAATCACAAAAGTGATAGGCAGAATTAGGATATTCTCGATGATTAATGACATGGCGAACGCTGCTGTTGGTGGATTACTAAACGCCAGCAACATCACTGGATAGGCGAAGAAGGCAGAATTTGAATTTGCCATCCCTACGCCTTTTAATGTGCTCTCGATTAAAGAACGATTCATCACTTTTAAGCTGATAAATACACCGATTAGCATGGTTAATACGGAACCGATGGCGTAAGTAGCAAGATAGGTTGGAACTATAACCTCATTGAATTCCATTCTGGCTAAGGTGCTAAAAATCAATGCTGGTAGTGTGAAATACATGACGATTTTTGCCATGCCAGCAATCGTTACGCTAGGCACAAGCGAACTACGAACAGCAAAATACCCCAACATTATCATGATAAAAATTGGGGTTGTGATCGCAATAATAGTCAGCATCTAAGGTTCCTGTTTTGGTAGCTAAAAGAGCAGTTTAAATTGCGGGCTCATTTTTATGGTGATGATCAATCGGTTTGTAATAGCTGTCTAATGTTTGTGCGGTATCTCGAATCGCATTCATAAACAGCTTCAGTGCCATCGACGGAACAGAGTCTGCTCTCGTAGTGAGGCCAACCGCACCTAGTGTTTCTTTGGTATCAATAGGTAATTCATCCAGTTCTCCATCAGAAATCTCCCGAGCCACTACACCACGAGAAATGATCCAGACCGCATCGTTGTTACGAATAAACTCTTTACCAAATGAGTCTGAGACAGTGTCGATTCTATCGGTAAGTGTACTAACGCCTTGGGACAATAAAAAACGATCCACATAGGGGGCAGTAATAGAGCCTTTTGGCGGGTAGAGTACGGTGTAATTGGCAATATCGCTGATTTTGAAGTTTTCTTTTGTCAGCAATGGATGATTAGGTCGAACCGTAAACGTCACTTGTTCAGAATACAAATGCTGGAACGACAGGCCAGACATGGCTTCCGGAACGCCTAAACGTCCAACCACTAAATCCAATTCGCCGACTCGCAACTGACTCATCAATAACGCGTTTGGGCCTGAAACTAAATGTAGACGAACATCAATTCCCCCAGTGCGAAAGCGTTTTACGGATTCTGGCAAAATGCTGGTTGCGACGGTTGGTAGTACCCCAATACTTATTCGACTGATGCCTTTTTGTTGGGCTTGAGCGACACGTTCTGTGCCTTCTCGTAATGCAGCAACGCTGGTGCTTGCATGTTCCAGAAATACATTGCCGAAAGGCGTAAGTTCAACGCCTCTTTTACTACGTTCTAAAAGCCTGACTCCCAGAATATCTTCCAGTTCTTTCAGTTTTTTTGAGACAGCGGGTTGAGTAAGTGCCAAAACATCGGCGGCGCGAACAACGCTACCTTGGCGAGTAACTTCTAAAAAGCATTGAAGGTGGCGATATTTGATACGGTTTTCTAGCATAAAAAGTCTTCCGTCGTATACGCATGGTTTTAGTGGCTGATAATCAGTTGCTAAATAAGAAGTACTAAGGCGCATGACACGCGTTAATAAAGGAATAATTTTCTTATATTACACTCCTATGTCACGTCTTTGGAAAGACGCTATGTATTCCTTTTTCGATATATTTTTGGCGCTTTATTTCATTCTTCAAATGACGCTCAAGATAAAAATCTTGTGCTAGCATCAATCTTAGTAAATATAGAAGCAAAAAACTGTTTTGTTTCTCATATATCGATTTCGTTATGGAACCTAGACTGTCAGGGCGTAAGAATGAAAACAGCACTCGCAACCGTTACCTTATCTGGCACGCTGAGAGAAAAATTCGAAGCGGCGGCAAAAGCCGGTTTTCAAGGCGTAGAGATCTTCGAGAATGATTTAACTCAGTTCGATGGCTCGCCAAAAGATGTGCGTCGTATGGCGCAAGATCTAGGTTTGGAAATTATTGCCTTACAACCATTTCGTGATATGGAAGGCATGCCTGAGCCGATGCGTTCGCAAAAGGCAAAGATGTTGCAGCATAAGATTGATGTTGCTCATGAGTTGGGTACGAATCGTCTGTTGTTTTGCAGTAACGTGCAGCCTTATTCTTCTGCGGATCGTGACGTTTGCGCGGCGGACTTATTTGCGCTTGCCGAAATAGCAAAAAAAGAAGGCATCATGCTGGGTTATGAAGCTCTTGCTTGGGGTTATCATATTGCCGATTACCATGAAGCATGGGATCTGGTTAAGCGTGTTGATCATCCGAATTTGGGTATTATTTTAGATACGTTCCACATGTTTTCTCGTGGTAATACGTTAGATGTTTTACGTGATGACATTCCGCTAAACAAAATTGCTCTTGTACAAGTGGCCGATGCGCCAAGCCTGCAAATGGACGTGCTGCAATACAGCCGACATTTTCGTTGTTTCCCCGGTCAAGGCGACATGCCAGTGGTCGAGTTTTTACAAGTGCTGAAAGACAAAGGGTTTGATGACTATTTGTCTCATGAAATTTTTAACGACGAATTTCGTTCCTCTTCTCCGTTAGAAAAAGCCATTGATGGTATGCGTTCGTTGATCTGGTTAGACGATCAAACAGTCAGTAAACGTGAAGAAAAAACCGCGCCTATTCAAGCGCCACAAGTGAAAGATGTCGAATTCTTAGAATTCGCGATCGAAGGCGAAAGTGGCGAAGCGCTGACCAATACACTTGCCCAGCTGGGTTTTGAAGAAACCCATAGGCACCGTTCTAAAAATGTCAGTCTAATGCGACAAGGCAATATCAATTTGATCTTGAATCGCGAGCCTAAGAGTCAGGCGCACGAGCATTTCCAAAAACATGGCGTATCTGTGTGTGCGATGGCGTTTTCTTCTGATGATGTGAAAGCCACTTTATCCCTTGCGGAACGTTATTTAGTCGAGCGTTTTGATAATCAAGCAGGCCCCGGTGAGTTAAACATTCCGGCGGTTCGTGGTATTGGCGACAGCCTTGTTTATCTGGTTTCTGCGGATGCCGCTGTGCGTTTTTTTGATGTCGACTTTAAGCCAGTTCAGGGTATTCAAGGCGAAGCTGGCGTTGGCTTAACGCGCTTTGATCATATTGGACAAACCGTTTCAAACACGGATTTTTTATCGGCGACTTTCTTCTATAAATCCTTGTTTGGCTTCGATATTGATGCGAGTCAGGATCTGCCTGATATTCATGGATTAGTGGTTAGCCGTACGGCGCTGAGCAAAGACAAACGCGTGCGTATTCCCTTGAATATGACCAACGCTCGTGGTGCTTCGGCGCAGCGCTTTATTCAGAAATCAAAAGGTTCTGGTGTGCATCAAATTGCTTTCGCTTGCGATGATATTTTTGCTGCAGCAAAAAACATTGATAGCGAGAAGCAGCTGCCCATTCCACAGAACTATTATCGTGATATTGAAGCGCGCTTTGGCTTGTCTTCAGACTTAATTAAAAAATTGCAGTCACACAATATTATGTATGACCAAAATGACGAGGGTGAGTTCTTCCATTTTTACACAGAAGAAGTTCATGGTGTCTTTTTTGAAGTCGTACAAAGAGTGGGTGATTACAGTCGTTATGGTGAAGTGAATGCTTTTGTGCGTCTTGCCTCCCAAGCACGCCAGGAGAAAAAATAACTCATTTCCATTGCGGGGGGTGAGTTATTTCATGGTGTGTTCTTCAGCCGGAGATTGGCAACGATCTCCGGTTTTTTTATGTCAAATATTGGTACTTAGTCTGTTATTGGGTTTTTAACGCTCTTTGTGAAGGTGATGTTAAAAGGATTGGTTTATGTTTACAAAGAGCAGGGACTTGTTCGATTAGATAAGAGTCGGTCTGATGAACACCACCCTCATAATTCCAATGGAAAAGAGAGGGCTGGTGTTTTTTTTTACAGAAATATTAAGCCGATTTAGGTGAGATTAACGGCTTTAGCCATTTTGTCCAAATAGGGGTTTGGGTGACGAGGATAAAGATAATCACACTAAACAATACGGTCGAAAGTGGGCTATGGAATATATTGATGACCAAGTCGCTTACTGAACCGCGTTCGGTCAAAATCGCACGACGCCAGTTTTCATCGGTTAGTGAGCTCAGAATGACACCCAAAATAACAGGGCCAACGGGGAACCCGTAAATACGCATAAAGTAACCAAATACCCCGAAGGCCAACATCCACCAAATGTCTGTGATGGCATTATTAATAGCGTAAGCGCCAACAATGGACAGCAAGAATATCAACGGAATCAAAATGCCTTTTGGACATTCGACAATTTTTGCGAAAAGCCTTATGCCGGTTAAGCCGAAGATAAGCACGAAAATATTCGCTAATGTCAGATTACCAACGGTGAACCAAAACATGTGAGGTTGTTCTATCAGCAATAAGGGGCCGGGATTCAATCCATGGATAAATAATGCACCGATAAACACTGCGGTTACGGCATCGCCGGGAATTCCCAGTGTAAGCATGGGAATATAGGCTCCGCCTACAGCGGCGTTATTGGCTGCTTCAGGTGCAATTAAGCCTTCTTTCGCACCTTCACCAAAGGGTACTTCTGGGTCTTTGGTAACCCGCTTAGCGTGGTCGTAGGCCATGAGTGCGGCAATGTCGCCCCCTGTACCTGGTAACGCGCCGACAATGACACCAATAAAAGAGGTTTGTAAGCTTAGCGGCATGTATTTTTTCACATCAGACCATTTCGGAATAACACTAGAAATTTTCTGTTTAACCACCGCTTTATCCATATGGTGTAACTGATGTAAGGCTTCAGAAATACCAAACATGCCAATCATTACCGCGACGGGATTGATTCCATCCCAAAGCTCAACAACGCCGAACGTGAAACGCTCTTCGGCGGTCATTGGATCGAGTCCAACGGTACCAATCAGTAGTCCTAGCGCGCCGGCGAAAATGCCTCTTGCTAAGCTACTACCAGAAAGAGAGCCAACCAACATGATGCCTAATACTCCCAGCATCATGTAATCTCGTGGTTGAAAGGTGATGGCAAATTCACTTACTGTCGGCGCGGCAATCGCCAAGACGATAATACCGACAAAACCACCGACAACCGACATAACTGTAGATAAGCCAATGGCTTCC
This sequence comes from Marinomonas primoryensis, assembly GCF_013372285.1. Classification (NCBI taxonomy): domain Bacteria; kingdom Pseudomonadati; phylum Pseudomonadota; class Gammaproteobacteria; order Oceanospirillales; family Oceanospirillaceae; genus Marinomonas; species Marinomonas primoryensis. The sequence goes on from NZ_CP054301.1 coordinate 498,276, forward strand.
CCAGCTAAGCCTTTTTTCGCTAACGGATAGCCATCGAGCGCCGTAGCGATGGCCGAAGGTGCGCCTGGAATATTCAACAATATCGCGGTACGTGAGCCACCGTAGACGCCGCCCATGTAAACGCCCACCATGAGAGAAAGTGCGTAATTTACATCCCATGAAAAAGTAAAAGAAATCAATATTGAGACTGCCATGGTGACCGAAAGGCCAGGAATAGCGCCGACATAAATGCCTAAAAAAGTGCCCAGTGCTGTTAAAGCGAGTAATTCTGGTGACAGCCAAGACATGGCGAAATAATGTAAAGCATCCATAAAATGATTATCTCCACAGAGACTTTATTGAGGATAGGATTTCGCGCTCAGGTACGATGCCTTCAGGCAGTACAACTTGAAAAACGAGACGAAATACGATGTATACAACCACTAAGGCCAGAAGTGTAATCGAGAGTGTCGTCAGTATACGGCATCGATATAAAAACTGAATGGAAATAAACAAGAAGGCAAAGCTGGAAAGAATGAATCCTAAACTTTCTAATATGATTGAGTAGACCAAAATCAATGCCATGATGGTCGCAACGATAGGGGGAAAGCAGTGATGTACAAAGCGAACGCCTTCCGCTTCAGGCAGCTTCAAGGTATTAATAAACGCAATGCAGGACGCCAAAATCATAGTTGCTGATGCCGCAAGAGGAAAAGCCCCTGGAGAACTTAGTTCGCTGAATCCTGATATTTTGTAAGCTTGCCAAAACAAATAAATGCTGCCCATGACCAAGAGAAAGCAAAAGACTCGTTCTCCGGGCTTACGGGTTTTTATCAAAGAGGGATGACTGGACATTGTAACTCCAGGTAAAACAAAAGTGAGACGCGCTTGCTTTTCAGCAAGTCACGTCTAGAGATGAGAACTGTATTTAAACCTTATTGTGGTTTGCGAATACCGAACTTTTCTGGTGAGTATTTACTAAAGCCCGCATCATGTACTAACCAAGAAGACGTTGAACGGTACGCTTCTAGGAAGTAGTCAGCTTCTTCGCCTGAAATATTCATGATGGTAAAACCACGTTTTTGCATTAGATCAATAAAATCTTCGTTGTAAGCGGCTTTTTGAAAGGCCATTTGTAATTTTTCTACTGCTTCATCCGGTGTGCCTTTTTTCACGAAGACACCAAAGAATGGTCCCCATGGAAGGTATGCTTTCATGCCTGGTAGTGCGTCAGTGATTGGCGCTAAGTTAGGCAAAAGTTTATTGGCTTTAACATCAACAATGCTGATGGCTTTCATACGGCCTGCTTTAATTTGTTCAATAGTTGCACCTAGTACAGCAGGCATTACATCGATCGCACCGCCTTGAATAGCGGTTAGGGCTGGACCATCACCATTGTATGGAATACTGATGTAATCCAGTTTTACCTGAGAGCCCAGCATGGCAAGTATAATAGAGGTTAAGCCGCCTTTTCCTGTTGAGCCTATTTTAACTTTACCAGGGTTGGCTTTCGTGTAGTCGATGAATTCTTGCATTGTATTAAATGGCGCATCGTTGTTTGCCACTATGATTGGTGTGCCACGAGCTAAGACGTTAATAGCAATCATGTCGCTATAGTCTATGTTAGAAAGGCCTAGGATTTTGTACATTTGAGGGTTTTCAGCGCCCATCAACAGTGTATAGCCGTCGGCTTTTTTAGCATTAACGTATTTTGTTGCAATGGCGCCAACGCCACCGGTTTTATTCGTTAAGATAAGATCTGTTCCAAGTTCTTTCTCAACGTGAGGGGCAATAGAACGCATAACAGTGTCTGTTGAGCCGCCTGCTCCCCATTGGATCATGCCTTGAATGTCTTTCGTTGGGTAATCTGCAAAACTTAACGTCGATGAAAGAGATAATGCTGCTAATAACGTAATTGTTGTTTTTTTCATTATGGTGCCTCTGTAGTGTCCAAAAGGGGACTGCTTGGCTTAGTTAGCGTTTTAGTTATAAATACGAGCTCAATCATTGAATGCGTACTTGGCAACTGCAACAACCTTAGCCTAAGAGTTGCTGTTGTTAAAGACAGTATCTATTCCATATTTTACTTATTTTATAACCTTTTAGTTATAAGTAGCCGAGCAGAAATGTGAAAAATCGATTTTTTAAGAGAAGTGATAGAAGAACAGACCCATCAATATAAAGCGTACTATATCGATGGGTAGAGAAAGTGGGGATTAGCTTATGTTGGTAAACGCTTCGCGGGTTAAATTTTCCGGTAAATCATTTTTGACAACCACATTGTCTTCAATTCGTATTCCACCATAAGGCATGAATTGTTGAATGCGCGTCATATCGCAGCCGTGATCTTTTATGTTGGCCTGCATTTTATCAAGCAACATAGGAATGAAATACAGCCCCGGTTCAATCGTGATCACCATGTCTTTTTCTAAGGTTTTAGTGAGTCTTAAGAAAGGCGCATCGTCGTTTGGTAAGCTTAGCGTACCGGCTTGATCAACTTGGTGGCCGCCCACATCGTGAACCTGCAAGCCAAGCAAATGACCTAAGCCATGAGGAAAGAACACCTGCGGAATGCGTTTGGCTAACTGTTCTTCCACGCCTAAAGTACAAATCTTATGATCGTGCAGCAAGGTTGCAATGCCTGCTAAGGTGTCTTTATGTAGGTCTCGAAAAGACACACCAGCCACCGCACTGCGACAAAGCTTTTGTTCCATTGTATCAAGGTCATTTACCAAGGCACTAAAGTCGTCATCATGACGTACAAAAGTCCGAGTTATATCACTGGCATAGCCGTGCTCGTTGGCGCCAGCATCGATCAATAAGGTGCGAGAGTTCGCCATTTTCTCGATGGCTTTGTGTTCATAATGCAGCACTGCGGCGTGTTCATTTAAACCGACAATGCCGGGATAAGGTTCTTGGGCCGCAGTTTGTTGACTGGCCTGTAAAAAGGCGAGGTGGATTTCAAGTTCGCTCATGCCGGCTAAAAATGCTTCTTTTGCGGCTATATGGCCAGTTGCACCACGCAGGTTTGCTTGTCGCATTGCTTGGATTTCAAAAGGTGTTTTGACCGCTTTAGCAAAATCCACATAGGCTTTTAATCCCTCGCAAGGAACGGCAAATGTCATTGGTTGTGGACCAAGCCAAGCCACGTTTTTGGGTAAGGCGGTGAACCATTTGTCGGTTCTTCTGGCCAACGAAACGTCCCAGTCTTGCTGCCAATCCCCGCTGGGAATAGGGTTTGGGGCGTGCCAAAAATCGTCACGAACGGGCCAAACAAGCGTTGGTTTTTTACCTGTTTGTAGCAAAATGTAGGTTTCTGCGCCTATTGTAAAAGGCAACCATTGTTGCGCACCTGAATAGGCTTGAAAAGGGTGTGTATGGTCATCCTGAAAATAATAACTTTTTTCCCCTGAAGCTAAAACAATGGCATCGAGGCCAAAATGTACCATGGCGTCTTCATAGCGATTGGTAAGAACCGCAATATGTTCTTGATAGAGAGTGGTCATAGAAAGACTCATATTTATCTGAAAGTTAGTGAGAACGCTGACTTGTATCCATTTAATCTGCGCTATTTATTCAGGGGGATTGAAAGCATTAGAATACGTAAAATACTGAACCCTTAAGATTAAGAAGGGCTCTTTTTTGTCACCCATTTATTGAAGAGAAATACAGATCCTTTAAATACAATGAATGAGCAAAGTACTGAGCCGAACGCGACTAATAAATCATTCTGTACGTCTAAATAGGCTTTAAACGTATAGAAAAAAGCGATGGTCAAAACGATTCGGATCAGACTATCAACGAGTTGCATAACGCTGGGAGAGGTAAACACTGTTTGCTTTCCTTATGAATACTTAAAGTCAGACTCTCCCATAAAACGACGGTTAAGCCAATTATTTGATGGGCAAACACACTAATGTGACAAAGTCTTTCGAACTGTTGGTTTGTAATGGCCCAACTTCAAACGTTTCAACGCCATAGCGCCGACGATTGACTTTGAGCTTATGTAATCTCATGAAGCTGTATAAAACATGCCAAGCTAAAGATAAATGCTGGTAGCTACCAACATAGCGCAAGTGCAGATAGTGGCCATGCAATACGATGCGTTCAGGACATAGCGGGCAAGGTACTAAATTCTGCACAGGAATGCCTAATCGACCTGAGAAATAGTGGTGTGCAAGGTCTACTTTTTTATACAGCGCAAAACTGGGGCCGGCAGGTGGGTTCTCTGGGCCTAGATCAGTGAGTAGATCGTGGAAGCCTTGATCCATTTTTTGCGACATGGGTTGGTTGCTTACAACAAAAGGACGAGTAACAGCATCTACTGTATCTAACGTCGTCTTTGCGAGCCATTCAAAGGAGGGCGCTTTGTAATCATGATCAGACGTTGTGTTGTACTTACTCAGATACGCCAATATTTTCAACAGCGCTAATTCAGCGTCTTTATTGGCTCTAATTCGGTAATTACCTTGTTTCCAGCGTTTGAAAAAAGGCAGTTTTCCGGTTATTTGAATCGTGACGGAAGTGCGTTTTTTTTGCTTCGTTAAATTGATATTAAAATGGACGTCGCTTGGGTAAAACGCGGGCGCTTCCAATAAAGTATGAAAATAATGGGCACTGGATCGCGCAGGTTCCAATGATATATACCCTTCTTTAATCAGAGCCCCACGCCAGACCAAACAAGACGGTAATACAGACAGAATTCCGGAATTGAGGTATTCGTATGTTACCTCGGCATCAGGTTCAAAGATCAGCCAAGGAAGCCAATTAGGCCAATTGCTTAGGTCGCTTAAATCCTCTGCGATAACGTCGATAGGCGCTTCGATAACGGCGCTTTGTCGGCTGAAAAAACGCCCGTTAAACAATAATAAATAAGACAGTAGAGCAAGGCCAAAAATCATTATTAGCAGTAATATAACGATCATATTTGTCTTATCCTTCACGAGTTTATGATGTATTGAAAAGCCTATTTATCTTGTCGCTAAGCCGAATAGCGAAAGAGAATGTTGCTTTTCACAGCATAATGTTTAATGTCACTCTTTAGCAAGCGAGTGTTTATTATCAACCTATTCTACATACCCAATGAGAGCATGAGAGGATCACTAAGATGAGATCAACATTAGTATGGGATTGGCCTATTCGCATCAGTCATTGGCTGATGGTGTTGCTGTTCACTGGTTTGATCCTCACCGGAAAATCTGAAGAAGATTATCTGCAATACCATTTCTACATGGGTTATGGTTTGTCTGCCGTTATTATTGCGCGTGTTTTGTATGGTTTTTATGGCTCTTATTACGCTCGCTTTCGTCAGTTTGTCAAAGGTCCGAGTATTGTCATTCGCTATTTGAAAACCCTTTTAAAAGGCAAACCTAGGCACTACTTAGGTCATAATCCTGTGGGGGCGCTGATGGTGGTGGCTCTCTTGGTCGCGTTGAGTGTGCAGTGGGGAACAGGTCTGTTTAACAGTGATGAAGTGCTTACGTATGGGCCTTTTTATTCACTGATTCCTGAAACACTCGCCGAGCAGCTGGCGTCTATTCATCGCTTTTTACCGAATATATTGCTTGGTTTGGTCGCGTTGCATGTTTTAGCCGTGCTTTATCATGAGCTTTGTTTAAAAGAACGTCTTGTTAGCGCGATGATATACGGTCGTAAAAAAAGTCATAATACCGCGCCTGTGGTGGTAAAAACACCGCGTTGGGGCGTTGTGTTTTCCTTGATTATGGGGCTTTCTTGGCTCGCGGCGTTATGGATGATTCCAATCTAACGCTTTGTTGTATAGACGAGTTGATTGTTTCCCATGACTGACTCACAATAGAAATCACTTTTACCTATAAGCCATGGAATACCTTGTGTCTGAACCGATTGTATCTAGATTAACCAACTTATTTGATGATTTACCCGATGTGCCTCAGCCGATTTACGCCAAGTTAAAGCAGGCGATTTCGCAAAAAATATCATCAAGCGTGTGGGAAGTTAATCAGCGAGTTCCATCGGAATCTGAATTTGTTAAAGCGTTAGGTGTGAGCCGGATGACAGTGAATCGCGCGTTGCGGGAATTAACAGCGGAAGGTTTTTTGGTTCGTCATCAAGGTTTGGGTACGTTTGTTGCTGAGAAAAAAGCTCACTCTGCGTTGTTCGAAGTACACAACATAGCGGAAGAAATCGCCGCTCGCGGTCATAAACATCGTTCCGAATTGTTAGTGCTTGAATCGGCGAAAGCCACCGTAGAAGAAGCCATGATGCTGGGGGTTCGCACCAACCACAGTATTTTTCGTTCAGTGGTTTTGCACTATGAAAATGATTTACCGATCCAAATTGAAGAACGTGTGGTTAACGCAAGCTTGGCGCCAGAATACGAGGAACAAGACTTTTTAACTCAAACCTCTTACGAATATTTAATGCGCGTGGCACCCATGACAGAAGGAGAGCATTTGGTGGAGGCGGTGTTGCCGACACCACAAGAGTGTGAACGTTTGCAGGTTGCTCCCACGGAGCCGTGTTTGCAGATTCAACGCCGAACCTGGGCAGGAAACGACATTGTCACCGCCGCTCGATTATTGCACCCAGGCTCACGTTTTCAGTTATTCGGCCACTTTGGTCGATAAAACCTCGATAAAAACCCCAGTACCTTCCATTAAACTCAGCGTTCCGTTCTGTTTGATATTTAAAAAGCTGTTTTTTTCTAACACCACATTTTCTGTTTCGTTCACAGTAATGGTGCAGGTTTGATTCGCATAAAAAGCCGATAATAAGCGGTCTTTATATATTTTAATTTCCCAGTTAAACGGCGCAAAACAAGCGGTAACGTTTGCTTTTGTATCCGTTTCACGCACCATGATGTTCAAATCTTCGATGCTGCCATTGTTTAGTGTGGCGAGGGTTTCGTCACCGCCGGCGAATCGAGCCATGTCCAACGGTGACTTCAAGCAATGTTCCGCGACATTTCCTTTGATACTTTTATGACTAAGCTGTATTCCTTGGCCACTGAGTAAAACCAAGGTGCGACTCAGCCCCTCAAAATTTGAAAATACACCGTCGTCTTTAACCGCCGCTTGGCTGATGCGATAACGCTGCCCGCTTTCGTCCTCGCTTAGATAAATTTCTAGGGTTTCACCTAACCCATTTTTCCACGGCATACGTTTGTAGTCGTTTTGTGTAGTGAGTTGATAATTTGAATGGGTATTAAATGTCATACATCACCTTTTTGATGACTTGAGTGAACGCATGGCGACTGGTTTCTTCGTGTTCATGTTTGAAGTTTTTGATGGTGTGCTTACCAGCGACAAAAACGTCTTTTATCACGTTGTCATTAGTGGCAAATAGCCAGCGATTAAGTAGATCTTTAGACTCGCTTGCCGCGACAAAAGGATTCGAATCGTCCAACACCATAAAGTCAGCACGGTTTCCTTGCGCCAATCCAAGTGATACATCGCAGGCTTGATTGCCGCCAAGGAGAGCTTGCTGAAAGAGATTGTCACCAATGCTATTTTGATCAGGTCTATGCAGTCGGTTGCGTTGCTGATCGCGCAGGCGTTGGCCATATTCTAATGTGCGTAATTCTTCAACAATGGACAGGCTCACATGGCTGTCGGAGCCAATTGCCCAGCGTCCATTGGCTTTTTCAAACTCAACGGCAGGGAAAATACCGTCGCCTAAGTTGGCTTCTGTAGTTGGGCATAAACCGGCAATGGCATTGCTGGTGGCGATGGCGTGCAATTCTTTGTTATCAAGGTGTGTGGCGTGAACCAAGCACCAGCGATCGCTCAAACCAATTTCATTATTTAGCCATTCGACAGGGCGTTGTCCGCTCCAATTTATACAGTCTTTGACTTCTTTCTGCTGCTCGGCGATATGAATATGAATGGGACTGTTGTTCGTTAAGGGAGTATCTAATGCCGCTAACACCGTTTCGATTTGTGGTTTGGTAACGGCACGCAAAGAGTGAAAGCAAATACCAAGCTGATGGCGAGGATGATTTACTAACTGACGAGCGCATTCTTGATGCAGTGCTAAGTAGGAGTCAGTTGAATTAATAAAGCGCGCTTGTCCAGCATTTGGGGCTTGACCACCAAAGCCAGAATGAGAGTACAGCACAGGCAGCAAGGTTAGACCAATGCCAGATTCATCTGCTGCTGCGATCATTTGGTTCGACATTTCGCCAAGCTGACCATACTGATGACCACCAATGTCGTGGTGTAAATAATGGAACTCGCCAACTTGGCTGTAACCCGCTTTTAGCATATCAATATAGAGTTGAGTTGCGATCACGCGCGCATCGTCTGGCGTGAGCTTCTGTACGATTTTGTACATTAAATCACGCCAGCTCCAGAAGCTGTCGTTTGGGTTTAGGCTGACTTCTGCGGCACCCGCCATCACTCTCTGGAAGGCATGAGAATGCACGTTTGCCATCGTTGGTAACACAGGGCCGGATAACCGGTGACTATCGGTTGTTGGCGTACTGTCAGCTTCAATAGAATGGAATTGGCCGTCTTTCACCGAAAAAAGCACGCTGCTGGCCCAGCCAGAAGCAAGCAAGGCGCGTTCGGCGAAATAATATTGGGTGTCTAAATGCGATGGGTTAAGACGAGTCACAAGTCATTCCTAGGTCGATTTGAATGATTTCAGTGTAATAGATAATATATTGTATATACAAGTTGGTTTTTATCGTTTTTTCCTGAGTGCAGCCTATGCCTTAATTTAGTCATTGTTTTATATGGTTTTTACGCTTGTTAATTCCTCTTGATTCGCTTTTTTATGGGCAATCAAGTGAGTACTTTTAAAAAAAATCCTTGCATCTAAAAAAGTAAGATTTTATCTTTGGTTAAGTTGTATATACATTTGATTTTAAAACGACGTAATTTTTAAAGCTTTTTACTAAGGCTCATTACTAAGGTAGAGAAGATGACAAAACAAACGATTGCTCAAAAACGATTCCGTACTGGTGAAGTAAAAGCCGCAACAGGAACAACACTGACCGCAAAATCTTGGTTCACCGAAGCGCCAATGCGCATGCTGATGAACAACCTCGACCCTGAAGTAGCAGAAAACCCAGAAGAATTGGTGGTTTACGGTGGTATTGGTCGTGCGGCGCGAGATTGGGAAAGTTATGACAAAATTGTTGAGTCTCTAAAAGCGCTAGAAGACGACGAAACCTTATTGGTTCAATCCGGTAAGCCAGTGGGTGTTTTCAAAACCCACAGCAACGCGCCACGAGTCTTGATTGCCAACTCAAACTTAGTGCCACATTGGGCTAACTGGGAACATTTTAACGAGCTAGACGCAAAAGGTTTGGCGATGTATGGCCAAATGACAGCGGGCTCTTGGATCTACATCGGTAGCCAAGGCATTGTTCAAGGTACGTACGAAACCTTCGTCGAAGCCGGTCGTCAACATTACGACGGTAAACTGGCGGGTCGTTGGGTATTAACCGCTGGTCTTGGTGGAATGGGTGGTGCTCAGCCATTGGCAGCAACACTTGCAGGTGCGTGTTCATTGAACATTGAATGTCAGCAAAGCCGTATCGATTTCCGTTTGAAAACCCGCTACGTGGATGAGCAAGCGACTGACTTAGACGACGCACTGGCTCGCATCAAAAAATACACAGACGCAGGCGAAGCGGTTTCGATTGCTTTGTGTGGCAACGCCGCTGATATTTTGCCAGAAATGGTAAAGCGCGGTATTCGTCCAGATATGGTGACAGATCAAACCTCTGCACACGATCCTTTAAACGGTTACCTGCCAAGCGGCATGAGCTGGGAAGAGTACCGAGAAAAAGCAAAAACTCAGCCAAAAGAAATCGTTACAGCAGCGAAGCAATCCATGGCAAAGCACGTTCAAGCCATGTTAGATTTTCAAAAAATGGGCATCCCTACTTTTGACTACGGCAACAACATTCGTCAAATGGCGATGGAAGAAGGCGTTGAAAATGCGTTTGATTTCCCAGGTTTCGTTCCGGCTTACATTCGTCCGCTTTTCTGTCGTGGTATTGGTCCATTCCGTTGGGTGGCTTTGTCTGGCGATCCAGAAGACATCTATAAAACTGACGCGAAAGTAAAAGAAGTGATCGCAGACGATGCGCACTTGCATCATTGGTTGGACATGGCGCGTGAGCGTATTCAGTTCCAAGGTTTGCCAGCGCGTATTTGTTGGGTGGGTCTTGGTCAGCGTGCGAAACTTGGTCTGGCTTTTAACGAGATGGTTCGCAGCGGCGAACTGTCTGCCCCGATTGTTATTGGTCGTGACCACCTAGACTCAGGCTCTGTTGCAAGTCCAAACCGTGAAACAGAAGGCATGCAAGACGGTTCCGATGCGGTATCCGATTGGCCATTATTGAACGCATTATTGAACACCGCGTCTGGCGCGACGTGGGTGTCTTTGCACCACGGCGGCGGCGTAGGCATGGGCTTTTCACAACACTCAGGCATGGTCATTGTTTGTGATGGCAGCGACGATGCGGCAGAGCGTATTGCACGTGTTCTTCATAATGATCCAGCGACCGGCGTGATGCGTCATGCCGATGCAGGTTATGATATTGCTATAGATTGTGCGAAAGAGCAGGGGTTGAATTTGCCAATGATCACGGGCAATCAAACCAAATAAACGTCAGTAGATAACAAATTTAAAAATACTATTGCAGAACATCGCATTCAAATTAGAGAGAATATAATGTTTGAATTAATGATTAAACCGGGCCAATTGACCCTAAACGAATTGCGTCAAATCAGTCGCCGCAAAGTTAAGCTAAGCCTAGACGAAGCCGTGTTTCCAGCGATCCATGCCAGCACTCAAGTCGTCAATGATGTGATTGCAGAAAACCGTACAGTTTACGGTATTAACACGGGCTTTGGTTTGTTAGCGAATACGCGTATCGCTCCAGAAGATTTGGACGAATTGCAGCGTAGTATCGTGTTATCGCATGCCGCAGGCATTGGCGCTTTGATGGAAGACAAAACCGTTAAGCTGATCATGGCATTGAAGGTAAACAGTCTAGCGCGTGGTTTTTCTGGTATTCGCTTAGAAGTAATTCAAGCCTTGTTAACGCTAATTAACAAAGAAGTGTATCCATGCATTCCTAAAAAAGGCTCGGTTGGCGCATCTGGCGATTTGGCGCCTTTGGCTCACATGAGTACGATTTTATTAGGTGAAGGGAAAGCGCGTTACCGTGGTGAAGTGATTTCTGGTCTAGCGGCCTTGTCTATCGCCGGTCTTGAGCCAATTACCTTGGCACCAAAAGAAGGTTTGGCGTTGCTAAACGGGACGCAAGCGTCAACGGCATTCGCGTTAGAAGGTTTGTTTGAAGCGGAAGATTTGTTTGCCTCTGCCATTGTGTGTGGTTCTTTGTCTGTTGAAGCCGCATTGGGTAGCCGTAGCCCGTTTGATGCCCGTATCCATGAGGTTCGTGGACATCAAACGCAAATCGACGCGGCGGCGGCTTATCGTCACTTTCTGGGCGAAACTAGTGAATTGGGCGATTCTCATCAGAATTGTGAAAAAGTTCAAGATCCTTACTCACTGCGTTGTCAGCCACAAGTAATGGGTGCATGTTTAGAGCAAATTCGCAGCACGTCTAGTGTTTTGTGTATCGAAGCTAACTCAGTTTCTGATAACCCATTGGTGTTTGCGGCCGAAGGCGACATTCTTTCAGGTGGTAACTTCCACGCAGAGCCCGTTGCGATGGCAGCAGATAATCTGGCCTTGGCGATTGCTGAAATTGGCAGTTTGTCTGAGCGTCGTATGGCGTTATTGATCGACACGAACCTAAGTAAATTACCGCCTTTCTTGGTGGACAACGGTGGTGTGAACTCTGGCTTCATGATTGCCCAAGTAACGGCTGCTGCATTGGCGAGTGAAAACAAAAGCTACGCGCACCCTGCATCAGTCGACAGCTTACCAACGTCGGCAAACCAAGAAGATCACGTGTCTATGGCAACCTTTGCGGCACGTCGTTTAAAAGACATGGCGGAAAATACCCGTGGTATTTTGGCGGTGGAGATTCTGTCTGCGGTACAAGGTTTGGATTTCCGTAAACCGTTGAAATCGACTAAACGTTTAGAAAATGCGCGTGCAACGTTGCGTGCTCGTGTGCCTTTCTATGACAAAGATCGTTATTTCGCGACTGACATTGAAAAAGCCAATGATTTATTATTGGAAGCGGTTCATAACGAGACGATGCCAGAAGGCTTGTTGCCAAGCTTCGTGGTTTAATCGGTTTTATCGGAACGAGTTATAAGGGCAGTTCTTTTAGAGCTGCCCTTTTTTAATTGTGGGCTTTTATAAAGGAAAGGTATGACAAACGAAACTCCAATAATGCTAGACAGTCTTTGGCGTGGAGCGCATGTGGCGACCATGAAAAATGGCCATTACAGTGTGATCGAAAACGCCGCAATAGGCGTGTTAGATGGTCGTATTGTTTGGATTGGTGACGCCAGCAACTTACCGACGTATCAGACTCAGAAAGAGCATGATTTAGGCGGCGGTTGGATTACGCCCGGCTTGATTGATTGCCATACACACTTGGTGTTTGGCGGTAATCGAGCAGGGGAATTCGAGCAGCGCTTGAATGGTGTGAGTTATCAAGACATTGCCAAACAAGGCGGCGGGATTGCGTCATCAGTAAAAGCCACGCGTGATGCCAGTGAAGCGGAATTGATCGCCAGCGCATCACGTCGTTTGAAAAGTTTGATGGCAGACGGTGTTACCACTATTGAGATCAAATCTGGCTATGGTTTGTCGCTCGACAGCGAACTAAAAATGCTCTGCGTGGCAACAGAATTGGAAAATCAATTTCCAGTAACGGTCAAACGTACGTGTTTAGCCGCTCATGCGATGCCGCCAGAATTTGATGATAAAGACGCTTACATTGATTTCCTGTGTGATACGGTATTACCAAAGGTGGCAGCGCTGGGCATGGCGGACGCGGTGGATGCGTTTTGCGAAGGCATTGCGTTTAGCACAGAGCAAGTTGAGCGGTATTTTCAAACCGCTAAATCACTAGGCTTACCCGTAAAAATCCATGCAGAACAGCTTTCTTCTTTGGGCGGAACTCGCATGGCGGCTTCGTTCAAAGCCTTGTCGGCGGATCATATTGAATTTATCGAAGAAGAAGACGTGAAAGCCATGGCAGAATCGGGCACGGTGGCAGTGTTATTGCCGGGGGCATTTTTCACCTTAAAAGAAACGCAGCGCCCGCCAATTACTTTACTTCGTCAATACGATGTTCCTATGGCCATTGCGACGGATGCGAACCCCGGGACGTCTCCGGCATTGTCGTTACGCTTGATGATGAACATGTCTTGCACCTTATTCGGTTTAACGCCAGAAGAAGCCCTCGCTGGCGCAACAGTTCATGCAGCAAAAGCGCTGGGGATGGGCGATACTCATGGTAGTTTGGAAGTCGGTAAAACCGCGGACTTTGTTTGCTGGGACGTAGAAAGTCCAGGTGAACTAAGTTATTGGTTAGGCGGCAACCTAGTCAAACATCGCGTTTATCATGGTGAAGAACATCAAGGGGAAAAAGCATAATGGCAACGCAGGTCTCATTAACCGTACCCGCATTCGAATTTCGTCAAGGGGATTCGCCTTTATTGGTTAGCATGCCGCATTCGGGATTAAACCTGACTGCCGAGGTGCAAGCCGGTTTGTCTGATCAAGCTAAAAAATTACCTGATACAGATTGGTATATTCCTGAACTTTATGACTTTCTAGAATCACTGGGTGTGGGTTTTATCAAAGCTAACTACTCTCGTTATGTCATCGATCTTAATCGACCTTATGACGACAAACCTCTTTATGCGACGAAAACCACAGGCTTGTTTCCAGATATTTTGTTTGAAGACAGTCCGGTTTTTGTAGAGAAAAAAGCACCGAGCGACGAACACAAAGCGTTTTGTAAAGAACAGATTTGGATGCCTTATCATTCGACAATCGAGCAAGAACTGGCGCGTTTAAAAGCCAAATTTGGCTACGCAATTTTATTCGATGCGCACAGCATCGCTGCGCAAGTGCCTATGTTATTTGACGGCACACTGCCGGACTTTAACTGGGGAACCAATGCCGGTGAATCTTGTGATGTGGCCATTGCGAATGCGGTCACGCAAATCATGCGACCGAACTACACACAAGTCCTAAACGGCCGCTTTAAAGGTGGCTACATTACTCGCCACTTTGGTCAACCAAACGATGGTATTCATGCTATCCAGCTTGAACTGTCCCAAGCGACCTACATAAACGACGAACTTGCTAAACAGTCAGAGTATCAGCTTGATGACAGTAAACGCGCTTTTATCCAGCAACAATTGAAGGACGTCATAGAAGCCTGTCAGCACGTTTCTTTTTAATTCATTCATTTTTTGGCGGGATTTATGTATCAAGACGTTTTAGATTTTTGGTTTAACGAGATTGATCCAAAAAAATGGTTTCAAAAAGACCTCGATTTCGACAAAAGCATCCAAACTCGATTCGGTGCGCTTCATCAGCAAGCGATTCAAGGGGAGTTATTCTCTTGGCGTGATACGGCACAAGGAGCGTTGGCGGAGATTATTGTGCTCGATCAATTTTCTCGTAATCTTTATCGCGATCAAGCTGAATCATTTGCAGCGGATCCGATGGCTTTGGCGCTGGCGCAAACGGCTATTGATAAAGGGTTTGATAAGGCGTTGTCTTCATCAGAGCGAAGCTTTTTGTATATGCCGTTTATGCACAGTGAATCTGCGTTAATACATGAGATAGCGGTGGTTTTGTTTACGACGTTGGAAACGTCTAATACTTTGGGATTTGAGTTAAAACACAAAAAAATTGTGGATCGTTTTGGTCGTTATCCACATCGAAATACTATTTTGGGGCGGACATCGTCAGCTGAAGAGTTGGCTTTTTTACAAGAGCCCAATTCGAGTTTTTAGGAAAAGTTATTTCCACCTAAGTGTCATATAAAAGAGCAAACCATTTTCATGGCTTGCTCTTTTTTTAGCTTTTCTTGTTTTTAACACGTGTTTGAGTTTTTAACTCATTAGTTACAAGACTGTCATTATGTTTTCTAGCGCTAGGCGTGATTTTGGCAAAGCAGCGTTATAGTCTTCAGTGGCGTCGTTGTAGCCCATTGCGAGTGCGACGTCACACTGGTAACCCTCAAGTTCTGGGAATAGTTCACTGATCAATTCGTGGTCGACACCTTCCATTGGTGTTGAGTCGATGTTTAGACGTGCTAATGCATGCATGGTGCTACCAAGGGCAAGATATGCTTGTGATTTTGTCCAAGCTGCGTTGTTGCCTTGATCGTCTGTGTTCATATCAACGAAAGCAAAAGCGCCAAAGGCTTGCTCTTTGTTCTCTGGTTTAGTTCGGCCTGCTTGAATGTCTGTGTCGATGACTTTTTCGTAATCGGCACGAAGATAGTTTGTTTTGTGGGCGAACAAGATGGTGTGTGATGCGGTTTTCGCGTGTTTTTGGTTGAACTGAAATTTGTTCGCAAAGGTGTCGTGAAGGCGTTGCTTTGCTGTGTCGCTTTCAATCACGATAAATTTCCATGGTTGAGAGTTAATCGAAGAAGGTGATAGGCGTAAGGCTTCGTAAATAACCTCTAAATCTGCTGCAGAAATGCGTTTAGAGGCATCGTAGTGCTTTACTGTGTGGCGGTTTTCTAGGTCTGTAATAATCTGATGTGACATGTTTTGTCTCCATAAAAAGTTGAGTGTTCAGCACTATCAAAATAAGTAGCGCTGACATTGATGGCGCCATAGTAACGAGACTTTATGAAAGGAAAAATAGGGTTTTGATTGAGTTATTATCAAAAAATATTTGATAATAGGTTGGTAATTGACTTTCTTAGGAGGAGGTAATGCAGCTTGATGATCTTCAGGTAGTATTAAAGGTGGCTGAGTTTCGTAGTATTACGGCAGCGGCGACGCATTTAGACATGCAAGTGGCCACCGCCAGTGCTGCTGTTAAGCGAGTAGAGTCGGCGCTAGGCGTGGAGTTGTTCGTGAGAACTACACGGCACCTCCGGCTTTCGAGTGCGGGTGAGCGCTATTTACCGCAATGTATGGCGGCGCTTTCTATGCTAGATCAAGCTAAACAAACAATATTCACCGATTCGGGTGAGGTTAGCGGAGAAATACGCATTGCCGTGTCGTCGGATTTAGGGCGGAACATTGCGATTCCTTGGATTGATGAGTTTATGGCGTTGCATCCGCACGTGACATTACGAGTACACATTAGTGATAGTAATGTTGATTTTTATCGTGATGCATTGGACATGGCGTTACGCTATGGGCCACCAGCGGATTCGAATTTGTATGGTTTCAAAATTTGTAACGTGCCGCGTATTCTTGGTGCTAGTCCCGAGTACCTTGAAAAGTATGGCACGCCGCAACACCCTAAAGATTTAATGAATCACCAAGGTCTCTTTTATCAACTACAGGATATTTTGAACGATACGTGGCGGTTATCTGACGTGGATAATACCTACAAAATCAAACCTAAAGCCTATTGTGCAGCGAACGATGGGGACCTTGTACGCCGTTGGTGTGTGGCTGGAAAAGGTGTCGCGATAAAGTCTTCGTTGGACATTGCGGGAGATTTGCTGGCGGGTCGTGTGGTGCCTTTAATGCCGGATTATAAAGTTGATGTAGGCGAGCTTTGGTTGGTTTGCCCTAGTCGGCAATCCATTACGCCAACGGTGCGTTTATTGCGAGATATGTTTAGAGAGCGAACCAAGGCTCTGCTGACACAGTTGGTCGAAAAAGGTTTTTTAGCCACGGATGTTTTAAAAGATTGAAGAGTATTGTTTATTGTCACAATGCCTTTTATACAGGGTTGTGACTGTTTCTTTATTGGTAGAATTCAATGTGGCATTCTGATTGGTGGGCCGTTTTTCAAGTTGATACATAAATAAACGTTCTTTTCATGAGTTTGGAACGTATAGTTATTTTAAATTACTTATTTATCTTCAAAGTGAGAGTGTATGAAACTGTCTAGGAAAATTAGCATTGTGGCTGTGGTGCTGATTGTGACCATGGTTTTTTTTGGTGTATTTGCAATGAATATACTGAAAAACAATTTAATTGATTCTAGAAAACATGAAATACAATCTATTTTAACATTTTCTGTTAACCAAGCCCGTCACTTTGTGGAACTCGAAAAAGCCAATAAAATAACGCGTGAGGAAGCAGAAAAAAACGTAATTCGTATATTTTCTGAAATGCGAGAGGGTAATTATTTTTTGTGGGCAAATGATGCGAATGGTATCGCTCGGGTACACATTAAAGACAGTGTTATTGGCGTATTCCAATCATCATATGCCAAATACATTGGTTATCTTGAGCAAAACCCCTTTATGTTCATTGTCGGGGAAAGCGAGAAAGCTAATTCAAATACGCTGTACGTTAAAGTGAATGGGATGACACTGTTGCCAGAATGGAACTGGATATTGGGCATCGGAGTGTACGTTGATGAATTAGAGGCAGAATTACATCAATTTGCTATGTCTCTTATTTTCGCGGCGCTGATCATGTTTGTAGTTATTTTTGGCGCTGTCTTTTGGGTTTATCGCAGTGTGATTAATCAGTTGGGAGACGACCCTCTAACAGTGATTGAGTTAGTGACTAGGGCGGAACATGAAGGTTTTCACAGTACGACTGACGAGTCTTATTCTAAAACAAGTTTGCTGTATTTAATGAGTAACTTTTATCAACATATTCATTCAGTATTGGACTCATTACGTCATCAAAATCAGTCAATTTCAAAAAATAGCGTCGAGCTGGTCAGCTCCGCTAAACGTTTTGAAGGCTTGATAGATGCCGCCTCTCTTGAAGGTAAGCGAGTGGGTGATAATCTGACAGAGAATAAAAAACAGATACAGCAGACCCATTCCAGCTTAGCGAGCAGTGGGCAATATTTAGAGGTTGTGGCGAGTCGAGTCACCGATAGTATTATTATCAATACGAATAATGAGAAAGAGATTCAAAAAATAGAAGCGTCTATTGCCAGTGATGCCAATGAATTAGTTAAATTAAGCCAAAACTTGCGCCGTTTTGATACGATAATTGAGGCGTTTAACGATTTTTATGATCAATATCAGTCGTCAGATAATGGGGCAGTGGAAACGTCTCTAGACATATCCATAGAAAATACTCCCCCTGTTTTTTTTGTCAAACATACAGAAGCAGTGGCGCAGGCTAAAGCGGTGTTGTCTGAATTGGATGCAGGGGTGGAAGCACTTAAAGGATCAATAAAGCAATCTGAAAGGGGATTGGCTCAATACTTAAACTCTTTTGGAGAGCAGAGGTTATCTTTAGTGTCTTTGGGTGAAAATCTAGCCAGTGTGCAACTGCACATAGAGCAGGTTGTGCAGGCTCAAACGTGCTTGCTTGATGAAATGCCTAATGGATTAGATCAACATTTTGATGTGATTCTATCTTCTTTAGTGATCATTACAGAGTCGATTGATGAATACAAAACAACGTCCGATAAAATGAGTCATGATTTGGATAGCATTTACTTTTAACCTATTTCTGGCTCTCTAGAAAAGACACATCCATGTAAGGTTGTGTGTCCAGTAGATGTTGTAGTGCTTCTACATCAATCGCTTTGGAATACAACCAGCCTTGCCCAATGGCGTTGGGTGAGTGCTGAAGTACGTAACGGGCTTCTTCAACGGACTCTATGCCTTCAAATACAAGCGCTACATTTAAGTTACCTACCAATTGAAATATGCCGTTTAAGGCGATTTGGCTGACGGTCTGTGTTCCTATTGATTGGACGAACATTTTATCTATTTTAATTTCATTTGGCTCAAATGTGGTTAGCCAAGACAAGTTGGAAAAGCCAGTGCCAAAATCATCCAATGAGATTTGGTAACCTTTGCGTAAAAAGTGCTTTGTGGCTCTTTTCAATACGTTATTTTCGGCCGCAGAGCGTTCTGTCACTTCAAAGATGATTTGTTCGGCGTTTATGCCATTTTTTTTGACATGATTGTCGACGAAATTCAGAAAGCTTTGGTCCGATAAGTCTTGTACCGAGAGGTTTATACTGAGCAGAAAAGTAGGATCGTTTTTTAAAAAAGAACCTATTTCTTTTAGGTTTTTTACAATCAATTTTTTGGTTAATGGCGTAATCAGCTGATTCGCTTCGGCGCAATGAATAAATACGTCAGGAGATACGCTCCCCAATTCTTTGTCGTCCCATCTAGCGAGCGCTTCTACGCCAATAATTTTGCCTGTTTTGAGATGTATTTTAGGCTGATATAGAGAATAGATTTCATCCGTTTTAATCGCGTATTTTAGGCGGTAAATTAAGGTGCGTCGGTTTGACTTGAACAGTCTGACACCAAAAGAAAGAACGACACCAGCTAAAATGCCAGAGATGATTATTTTCAACCATTCAATAATATTCATGTCATAAATCCCTATCCTTGTGTCTATTCCCGTGACACAAAATTCATAATGCGGAGGACAGGAGGTAGAAACTAAAAAGTTATTGGGAATAGGTAACCATAAATGCTGTTTTGGCGGCGAAGTGATAACACTTTGCGCTTGCTGATAAGTGATGTCATCAAAGAGATGATGAATCTTTTTTTCAGTGGGAGTGTAAAGCACTCCGCCTATTTTTTGTGAGTGCCGACTTATGTCTAAAAAAGTCGTTGGTGAAGAAACGGCAAACGAATGGCCTATGTTAAAAATAGAGCGTTGTTGGTTAGCCGAAAAAAAGCCACTTACTTCTGTCCATGATTTTTGAAAACTGCTGTCTTGAATGCTTTTATTGGGGAGTTTTTTTGGTTCAGATAAGACGCCCCATAACACGCTGCAGGTGACTTCATCAGCGGAAGATATTCGACCTATATCATTAACATAAGGGTAGTTGGCTAGAATGTCACGCAGCATGTTGATGTCTTCAGGAGAACAGCTAGCGGCTTTGCTCTGGTTGGCCAGTGTTAAGCTGGTTTTCAATTGAAAAACAGACTGTTGCGTTCGATCCGTTATTTTTTTAACGTAGGATTCTAGCTTCTTTTTTTCAGCCGTTAACGCGCTCCAATGATGGATGTAAAGACTAAAGCACAAAGTAAATAGAACGAAAAAAAGTAGGTTCTTCCACGAAGGTAAAACAAGAGCGGATAGAATCATGTCCAATATGATAGTTTTTTTCCTAACATATTTTAACATCGTGGTTTCCTCAAACGGGTATGTCTAGATATTTTTAAAAGCACTTAACTCATCATCTTTTAGAGTGAGTTAATGATAAAGCGAAAAGCAATTTGAATTTGTAATGTTTTAGATGTTTTCTGTATATAGACGGCAAACTAGCTCACGTTTTCAAGTTAAAAAGGGCAAAGTATCACTAGTGGATAGAAACATGTTTATTTACCTTAGCATTTGGATAAAAACGTCACCCAATGATGACGTTTTGGACAGTATCGACACTCCTTTAGATTATGCCTTAGTTGGCGATTTTTAAGACTGGTATCTGAGTCTGGCTACACTTTAAAGTATTACGCTATTTAACGGATTTCATCATTCAGATTAACGTTTTAAGAAACCTTGATCCTGTAGAAAGCTTAGCATATGTTCGCGTTTCTTTTTCTGTACGGCCGCGGCGGTTTGTTCTGACCAATTACTCATTTTTTGATTGTTACCTCTACTTTGATAGTAGACTTGCATTTGAGCGTCGTAGGTTTTTACATCGTCTGCGCAACGGCTGCTGTCGTAGCTGTCTTTGTGGAGAATAACATCCACGGGCAAGCGTGGTTTTAAATCAGGCTGCGTGTCTGGATAGCCAAGGCAAAGCCCAAAAACAGGATAGACCTGCTTAGGTAAGTGTAATAGCTCGGCCACTTGTGCTGGATCGTTACGAATGCCGCCAATGAATACCGCGCCTAGGCCGACAGACTCGGCTCCTAGCATCAGGTTTTGCGCCATAAATGTCGCATCTGTTGTCGCCGCAATGAAATGCTCTGCGTTGCCTTCTAATTCCCCTAATCCTTGTTCTAAACTGCACAGTTCAACACGAGTAAGGTCGGCGCAAATGATGAGAAATTCTGCTGCGGATTCCACCCATTTTTGACCACCTGCGAGGGCGGCGATTTTTGCACGGTTTTCTTTGTTGATGACTTGAACAATGGAGTACGCCTGAATAAAGCTAGACGATGCAGCACCTTGTGCACATTGAATAAGTTGCTTGAGCAAAGCGTCATCAATGGTTTTGTCTGTGTACTGACGAATGGATTTGTGTGTGCTTTGTGCTTGAAGAATGGCGTTCATGATAAATCGCTTTTGAAAATTGAATGTGTAGATAGTAGAGGCTTAGTGACGATGGGTCAAAATGGATTAATGGAAAGTGTGAGTGACGGTGTAAAGGCTAAACTCTGTACAAAATGCTTTTTAACGTGTTGTTTTATAAACTTAATAGAGCATTGTATGAGATAACGTTGAAAAAGTAAGGCAAAGGGGGCTCCATTACCTTACTTTTTTAGGTTTTAGTGTTGGTAGCGTTTGAAGATCAAGGACGTATTGATTCCACCAAAAGCAAAGTTATTACTCATCACATAATCCGTTTCTATCTCACGGCCTTCAGTCATAATGTAATCTAAATCACCGCACTGCGGATCAAGGGTGGTTAGATTTACAGTAGGACAAAACCAATTATTCCTCATCATTTCGATGGAGCACCAAGCCTCTAATGCACCGCAAGCCCCTAAGGTATGTCCGGTATAACTTTTTAATGAACTAATCGGGACTTTATTACCCATGATGTTTGCTGTGGCATGACTTTCGGCAATGTCTCCGCGATCGGTGGCGGTCCCATGGGCGTTAATATAACCAATATCTGCCGCTTCTATTTTCGCATCGGTCAAAGACAAGCGAATGGCTTCTTGCATGGTGTTAGCATTGGGTTGAGTGACATGGGTTCCATCGGAGTTCGTGCCAAACCCAACGATCTCCGCATAAATATTAGCCCCTCTGGCTTTAGCATGCTCTAGCTCTTCAAGAATTAAGGAGCAACCACCTTCACCGATAACCAAACCGTCGCGATTTTTATCAAAAGGACTAGGGCTTAAATGAGGGGTGTCGTTTTTGACACTTGTCGCAAAGAGGGTGTCGAAAACTGCAGATTCGGTGGCGCACAAGCCTTCGCTACCACCCGCCACCATGGCTGTTTGCATTCCGTATTTAATCGCTTCATAAGCATAACCAATGCCTTGGCTACCGGAAGTGCAGGCGCTAGAGGTGGTGAAAACTCGACCCTGTAGACCAAAGAAAACTCCAATATTGACGGGGGCAGTATGAGCCATCATTTTTATATAAGAATTAGCGTTTAAGCCATCGGTTGAGTTCTTGGTTAGCATATTACCAAAATCAATGTAGGAGATTGAGTCTCCTGCGGAAGAGCCATAAGCCACCCCCATTTGACCACTGCTAAGCAAAGGGGAATTGAGCAACCCTGCGTCTTCTAGCGCTCGTTCGGTACTACAGACGGCAAACTGAGCAACCCGCCCCATACTGCGTAAGGTTTTACGTGAGTAATGTTTTGGCAAGGTAAAGTCGGTAACCGGCGCCGCTAGACGTGTATTTAACCCATCGTATTTATCCCAGTCATCCATGCGTTTGATGCCAGTCTTATAGCTTTTTAAATGACGATAGATGGTATCCCAATCATTGCCAATGGGGGAGAATCCCGCTATTCCAGTGACGACTACTCGTTTCATTAAAACATTCCCCCATTAACAGAAATGACCTGACGCGTTATGTAGCCTGCATCTTCAGACATTAAAAAACTAACGGTCCCCGCAACTTCACTGGTACTGCCAGCTCGTTGCATGGGCACCATTTTCAGTGCTTCTTCTAAAGGTAAGTGTTCAGTCATGTCTGTTTCGATAATGCCGGGAGCAACACAATTTACCGTGATTTTACGTTTTGCTAATTCTATTGATAGCGCTTTTGTTGCACCAATAATGCCTGCTTTAGCGGCACTGTAGTTCACTTGTCCACGATTCCCCATGACACCTGAAACGGATGACATGGTGACGATGCGGCCTGGTTTTCGGCGGCGAATCATCGGCATGATGACAGGGTGCAGGACATTATAAAAACCATCAAGGTTGGTTCTTAGTACTTCATCCCACTCTTCCCCAGGCATGGCTGGAAACGCGTTATCACGAGCGATTCCGGCGTTGCAAACCACGCCAAAGTAAGCACCAAAATCCTCCATATCTTGTTCTAAAATGGTACAGGCTTGCACTCTATCGGTTAAATCAAACTGTAAGATGCGAACATCCTTTCCGAATGCTCTGACTTGTTCTGCAACGGCTTCTGCTTCTTCCATTCTAGAGCGGCAATGCAGTACGATATCGTAGCCATCTTTCGCTAATCGAAGAGCAATGGCTTTGCCAATTCCTCGGCTTGACCCAGTAATTAATATTGTCTTATTCACGCTGTGCATCCTTTAAAAATTCTTCAGCATTTTCTGGCTGAAACACATTTAATCGCGCTGACGCATCACAGTCATCGGTGCTGTGTAATATGCAATCAAAAGCGCTTAATCCATTTTCAGCTTGTAGGTTTTTACTGACGGTAATCGTTAATATTGAACCAATAGAAAAGTATTCTTTGGTGCAAATGTATTTTCTCGTTCCCAGTAGAAAGCCGAGTTTCGGTGCGCCACCATGAAGACGTTCTTGTAAACCCGCATACGCGGCGATGGCTTGTGCCAAATATTCTAAACCCACCCAAGCGGGTACACCGTGTTCATCAGAAAACATGGAATCCGTTTTAATCTCAACGTCAGCAGACAACCAATCATCGCCATAATCTAGTATTCTGGTTAAGAGACTCATTTTGCCAGAGTGAGGCACCAATTCTGCGACGCTGTAATCCGATGCCATTATACTTTCCTCAAAATAAGCGAAATGTTATTTCCACCAAAGGCAAAAGAGTTACTTAACGCGTACTGTAAGGTGCAATTTTGCTCTCCTTCACTCAAACCAATGCTAGGTAAACTATCATCGTGACAACCATCCCAGAGATGTTTAGGAATGAATCCCTCTTTTAGGGCGAGCCAGCAAATAGCGGCTTCGAGTGCGCCAGCGGCACCTAAGGTATGACCTGTAAAAGGCTTGGTTGAACTGCAAGGGGTATTATTACCAAAAACTTCAGCGACCGCTTTCGCTTCCATTTGATCATTCAGTTGCGTTGCTGTGCCGTGAAGATTTAAATAATGTATTTTATCTGGGGTGATATTGGCGTCTTTTAATGCCGCCGTCATGCAGCGGATTGCGCCTTGTCCTGATGGGTCTGGTGCTGAAATATGATGAGCATCGGAACTTTCTCCAACCCCCACTAATTCAATATCACTTTTGTCTTTAGATATAATAAACAAGGCGGCAGCTTCGCCGATATTAATTCCTTTTCGGTTCACGCTGAAGGGATTGCATTGCTCCTCGCTTATCGCCTCCAAAGAAGAAAAACCCTGCACTGTCAATTTGCATAGCGTATCAACACCGCCAGCAATAACGGCATCACAAACACCGGAACGAATAAGTCGACGGGCAGACGCTAGCGCTTTTGCACCAGAAGAACAGGCGGTAGAGACGCCAAAAACAGGGCCGCATACACCAAGAGCAGCTCCCAAAAACGAGGCAGGTGCGCCCATCTCCTGTTTGCCGTAATGATAAGAATCAGGCAATGCACCTGATTGGGCGTTTATGTGCATATCGTGTTCGTTATCACTAATACCAGAAGTCGAGGTTCCGATGACAATACCAATTCGTTCCTTTCCAAATGTCGAAATTAAGGCTTGGATATCCGGCAGTATTGATTGTGCTGCCGTCCAAGCCAATTGGTTATTTCGGCTATGCCATTTTTGGTCATCAAGAGGGATTGGCGCCAACGCTTCTTGTACTAAGGCTATGGGCAGAGCGTTTCCTGCTGAATGGTATTTTTGAGAAAACGCCAGCTTAGGGAGACCACTAAGCAGGCGATTTTTCACGTCACTTGTATCAGCGCCTAGGGCACTGATCATCGACATTGAGTTTAAAAAACAACGAGTCAAAGTGGGAGAACCTCTTGGTCGAATGTATGAATATCTACATTATAATGATCGCCATGGTGAATAATGGACACGTTTTCACCTTCTATCTTCACTTCCAATAACAAGGTTTTTTTGTAATATAAATTTCGCGTATTCGTCGTTATTTCCACTTGCCATCCTTGTGACTCTGGATAGCCTAATTTGATGTTTGATTCAGGCCAAAAAGTAAATTGGATCATGGCGAGAATGTCTTTGCTGGGTAAGGCTATACCGGACTCGTTTTTTTCTTCAAAACCATTTTCATCATGAACTAAATAGAGAAAAATTTGCCCTGTAGGTAATAGCGCAACAAGCTTTGTTTCCTGTGCCGAAAAGCGTGTGACGGCAAGAAATTGTTTTGCTTGTGTGTATTTTTTCAATGTTACTTTTTGTTTTAGAACTTGTGTATTAGCCCCCTTAATCGGTGTTAGTAAGATTAAGCCGTCAATAGGTTTTTCAGCCGTAGGAACTACACTACAGCCAGTCAAAACGACTAGGCTCAATAATAAAAAAATTCTGATTAAGTACGGCATAATTCGGCGAGTACCTTTAGTCGATTAGGGTCTTTTACGTAAGGGTTCTTTTTGTCCCAAGCATAACCGGCTAATACTGAGCTGATCATTTTTTTGATTTGAATCGACTTATCCTCAGCGAAAATAACATCCTGCAAAGTACCATCGTACCAACCGTCAACGAATGCTCTAAAGGTATTTACGCCTTGTTTTAATGGTTGGGCGTATTCCGTCTCCCAATCTACGGGGAGGCCTTTTAATTGTTTATCTAGCACGTGCGTTGCTAAGTCGGCAGATTTTAATGCGATGGTCACGCCAGAAGAAAAAACAGGATCAAGGAATTCCCCTGCATTGCCTAATAAAGCAAATTTATCACCATACAAATGGGTTACATCGCAGGAATAACCGTCCATTTTTCTCACATCGGTGTCAAATTTTGCCTTTTCAAGGAATGCATTCATGGTTGTTGTTTTTGAAATGTACTGATGTAATAAGTCGTGATTACTTATTTGATTTTGTTCGTAAATTTCTCTTGGTAAGATAACGCCAACGGATGCTCTGCCATCGCTAAAAGGTATTAGCCAATACCAAATTTGGTTGTTTTCAGGGCAGACAGAAATCAATATTTTATCACGATCGTATTCTGAATGGTTGATACCGTCTTCAATATGCGTAAAGAGGGAAACACGGGGAGATAAAGTGGACTCTTTTTCTAATCCCAGAAGTTTTGGTAAAACGCGCCCGAAGCCACTGGCATCTAATATAAATTTAGCTTCTACCTGATAAGTATTGTCTTCAGAAATAACATCGAGTTGTACTTGATCCCTCATATCTTTGTAGGCAACCACGTCGTGACCATAACGTATTTCTACTCCTTTTTCTGCTGCACAATCAGCCAGTACCTTATCAAACTGGGCGCGTTGAACTTGATAAGTTGTGCCCCAGCCGGTCGAGAATTTCTCTCTGAAATCAAAAGAACTGTACTGGTTATTCGTTGCAAAGGCGGCTCCGTTTTTGTATTGGAACCCCGCCTCAACCACTGCTTGAAGCATTCCCGCAGATTCTAGAATCTCCATGCATTGAGGTAATAAACTTTCGCCAATTGAAAAGCGAGGGAAATGTTGTTTTTCTAATACTAATACTCGATAACCTTTTTCCGATAATATTGATGAAGCTACCGCACCGGATGGGCCAGCTCCAATCACTACCACATCATAACAACGTCGTGGTTTTTCCATTTATCGTGTCTCCAATTGACTGGTTTGCATTAAAGGGGATAACAGCCAAATAACTAATAGCCCAGGTAAAACGATGATACCAAAATGGTATAGAACGGGTGTTTGGCTCAGTGCTAATAGACCAAAGGCGAGCAGGCTGGTTAGCGTTGACAATGACACCGCCAGCCAAGTGTGTACACCGCCTCGAGACTCTTGTAAAAAAATACCCATGTCGAGTCCGATTCCAAACACCAACATCAGAGCAACTAGGTTAAAAATATTGTACCCACCGTTAATCAATACCGCGCATGACAAAGCAATAATCGAGCCTGTGATAGGCGGCAACATGACTCTCCATATATCAAGTCGATAGCGGAAAAATAACAGCACCGTTATGATGCCATAAGCAATGAACAGCCACTCTGCAACCTTGGTGCGATATTGAGCCAAGGTCGCGCTAATGTCAGCGACTTGGTCAACATAGTTAATATTGTTATCAGCGGCGGCGTCTGCTTGTAATTGACGAATGGTCGCTTCCGACAAATGTCCTTGTAACCTAATGACTGAGGCGTATTCACCCGTTGAACGAGGTTCCAATGCACCTTGCCATTGCGCACTCATCGCTAGTGCTGACCATGTTTCAGGGGATAAGGTTTGCTGATTTTCTTGTAAACTCTGATAAGCCAATGTCTTTTGTGAATCTGATAGCCCTATGGCATGAGCATAAGCATCAAGCTTGGCTTGGTACAATTGCGTCACCAAGGCAATGTTTTGTCGTTGGCATTGCAACGATGGCAATGACTGACTGATGGCCTGATAACCGGCTAACCTATCGTTTTGCACCAATGAGTCTAGTTGTTGTCGAAACAGCTCTTCATTTTCTAACATCGCTTCACGGCTACTTCCAGACACGATCAAAAAAGCAGAATTGACGCTATTACCTAATGCTTGCTGTACTTTTTGATCTTCTTGTAATAAAGCAGGCGGGGACGTTTGCAGCAATCGCACACTGTCTTGTGGCGTTGCCCAAAAAAACAAACCGACAGAAATAAAACCTACCGTAATGACCAATACGCTCGCAATTTTGGGGTGCTTGTCTAATGTTGGAAAAGCGTCTTTACCGCGATTCAAGATGAGAGCGGCGGGCAGTGGGCGTTGTTTATTTTTCGGCGCGTTCTTTGTGGTCATTAACGGTAAAAACAGTAAGACCGTTAACCAAGCCGCAATCAAGCCGGTGGCTGAAAAAACCGCTATTTGCTGTAAGCCTGGGAAGGGCGTTAACGCTAAACCACCATAAGCTAATACACTGGAAATCAATCCCAATAACAATCCCGAAAAGAGCTTACGTACGACAGCGACCCCCGTATATAGGTAACTTTCGCAGACAAAATGCA
Source organism: Marinomonas primoryensis (assembly GCF_013372285.1). NCBI lineage: Bacteria > Pseudomonadati > Pseudomonadota > Gammaproteobacteria > Oceanospirillales > Oceanospirillaceae > Marinomonas > Marinomonas primoryensis. The sequence goes on from NZ_CP054301.1 coordinate 526,434, forward strand.
TAGAATAATCAACCGCAACGCCAACTAACCCTGCGCCAAAGGCGATGGTGATTAAATGTATTCGCTCAAACCATAAACAGGTAACAGCCACTGCAACCAGACAGCCAACCATGACGGGAAGTAACACTTGAAATAACGGAACAATACGACGAAAAACCAATAAAATGATTAAAACGATGCCCAGAAGAGAGCCTAGTCCAATGGTTGAAATTTCGAATTTAGCTTGCTCCGCTCCTTTCGCTGCGTGGAGTAATAAACCGGAATAGGAAACACGGATACCTTGTTCGCCCATGTGTTGCTGGATCTTCTTCAGTACCGGCATCACGTGGTCTTGTGTGGGTAAGTCGAAAGGGTTCTTATGCAATTCTAATACTAAAAGATAACTCGGCTTTTCGACATTGGTTAAACGTAACAGGGTGTCTTCTATTTTTACCTGAATGTTTATTTTTTGTTCCAACAGCATATCGGAATACAAAAAGAATGGATCTTTTATTAGGTCTGCTTTTCCGGCTCCAATAGGCGAAAATAGCGCATTTAATGCTGATTGAAATGGACCTTCGTAATCTTTTATTTGCAGTTTTTTAGTGACAGAATCGCTTAATAAAGCAAAACGAAATGGATACAGAGCGTCCATTTGTGTACTAGAGGAATCAACAAATTGGGTGAGGTCAGCGATGCCAACAAGTACGTCTAATTCTGATGAAATGGTGTTAACGGCAGACCGAGCACTTTGTTTATTATCTGCCGATACCATAATAAACACATGGTTGGCATACTCTGCTGTTTGTTGCTCTTGCAGCTCGTTGACCAAAGGCTTTTGGTCGTATTTTGGCAATAACGCCATGATACTGGTATCAACGGCTGTTTGTTTTAATGCGGCGAAAATACAAATCACAAGAATTATAATGGCCCAAATGAGAGCGCCTAATTTAAAATTCATTTTCATTTTTGCTGCAATTTATCAAACGTAATGTGAGTGATATTGCCTTCTGGTTCATACAGAGTAATTTGTTGTAAGTACTTATCACCTTCCAGCGTTACCTTATTAATAAATCCACCGATACTCTCATCTACGGGGACAAGTGTTGCTTTCCACTGGCCATCAGAAACCTCCGCGCTAACAGAAAAGTACGCTTCTAATATTTGCCATTGAGCGGTCATAACCCCAAAAAAAATGTCACTAAACACCGCGACAACCGGATTGGTATCCGAATCAAGTTTGTTAACCTGTTCACCATCTTGATAACTCAACATCGTCTTTGGCGTGAGCTCTAAGGTGCTATTAATGGGTGTTAAGGTATGCCAGACAATTTTTTTATCGCGTATATAATTGAACGATCCAGAAGAGTTTATTGAGGTTTCTAATTGCGCTAAATATTTACTTTGTGAAAACGTTCCTGACAGTTTTTCAGGGGTTGTTGTAAGCGCTTTCAAGTCATCCAAATTATTGGCGAATACTGAGATGCTTAGCACAGAAAAAATAATACCGAGGAAAATTTTTCTCATATAGAGACACCTAGTCTTTCAAGGAGAATGGGAGGAGAGGCATATTGCATTTCACCGGATGTTTTTTCAACCGCCACTTGAATGGTATAGGCTTTTGTTAAGCGCTTATCAGTTTGGGCATCAAGAAAGACATAGTCCACTTTTAGTCTGTTTTCCCATTCGGTTAAGGTTGCTCGAACTTTGAATTTTTGTCCAAATATTAATGGATGAGCGTAACGAATGCGCATATCTATGACTGGCCACACGTAGCCGCTTTCTTCCATTTCAACAATACTGTAGTTGATTTTATCCATTAGTTTACAACGGGCTATTTCCATGTATTTGGCATAATGCCCATGCCAAGCCACTCGAATAGCATCTACGTCATGAAAAGGTATTTCTAATTCTATTTCAACGTCTATCATTACTTTATCCTGCCGTCATTGAAGACAAAACTATGCGTCACGGTTGTTTATTAACGCCTGCTGGTCTTTTGATTCCACGTGCCAAAAGGGGAAAAAATTAAACCATTGTAACGGAGCCAACTGGCAATAATACTCTAAGCGTTTAGCGTAAAGCGTCACGGCTTCTTCTAACTTCTGTTCTCGTTCTTTTCGAGCAAAAGAGAGCTTTTCCGAAAAGGTTTCCATATAAATATGATAAGCAGAGTCCTGTTTTAAACAGAACATCAAATACACCGGACAACGTAACAAACTAGCTAATATAAACGCGCCTTGCGGTAACGCGGCTTGAGCCCCAAGAAAGTCTACAATAGAAACGCGTCCCCCATTATTAACCGGTGTTCGATCCCCTGCGATAACGACAAATTCACCCGCGACAACGCGCTCAGAAAGAATCATTGCTGTTGCAGGAGACATGTCCGTTACCTGGATTAGGTTAATGGTGGCATTGGCGTTGGTGCGCTGTAACATCTTGTTAAATTTTTGTGCATGCTGGGTATAAACCAACATGGTGACTTTAATATCGGGTAATTGATGCGCAAGGGCACTGCAAATTTCAGTGTTACCAAGGTGTGATACAACTATGATACCGCCAAGTTTCGACGCTTCGATTTTTTGAAAAGTGTCTGGAGTTTCAAAGACAACGTCTTGAGGTTTGATTTTCCCCATCCAGACCAAGAATTTATCCAACAACACTTCACCAAACATCCAAAAGTGGCGGAAAGGTGTGAGTTTTTTGCGCTTATGTTCGGGTAAAAAAGGGGCAATTTTTTGTAGGTATTCTTTGGACGCCGCTCGGGTAGCGTGTTTTCTAAAATAAAAATACAGAATGACGGGCGCAAGAAGTAGACGGAAGCCTTTGTGTCCAAATAGTCGGTAGCACATCAATAGGATACGCATGCCGAAAACCGTTCCTGTTTCAGTGATTGTTGACCAATGCTTATCCATGTCGTTTATTCCATAACAAAGCAGGCGAACGCCAAAGCATGCCAAAAAATAAACGTGTATGCATCCAACTGATCAATACATTGTCTTTTATGGCATTAAAATGAGAAACCCCATTTTCTGGATAGATAACTTTGGTCGGCATGTTCTTTATTTTATGGCCAGACCAGACCCAGCGTACGACAACTTCGGTATCAAATGACATACGGTTACCACAAGAGGCACGATCTATTAGCTTGCAGATCTTAACCAAGGGGTAAACTCGAAAGCCACACATTGAGTCTTTAATAGAAAAAGACAGCGTATTTATCCATACCCAGACATGGCTAAAATAACGGCAGTAATAGCGGTGTTTCGGAACGCTGTGATCATAAATAGGAAATCCGCAAATCAGGCTCTCTTGCTCTTTTTCCGCGGCCTGTATAAAAATAGGCAAGTCGCTAATATTATGTTGCCCGTCAGCATCCACTTGTAGAGCATGACTAAAGCCTTGGTCCAGTAAAAAACGCATACCGGCTTTCACAGCGCCCCCTTTACCACTATTAGTAGCGAGCTGGACTAGGTAAACCTGATCACGGTATTTTTCAGCCAATTTTTCTAACACTTCCCGACATTTAGCGCCGCAACCATCATCAACTAAAACCGCCGGATAGCCATATTCAAGCACCTGTTCTAGCGTGTTTTCGATGGCGTCTTCATGGTTGTACACCGGGATAACGATTGCCGGTTTGAACGGGTTATTCAAAGCAGATTCTTCCACTAGAATGCACTCCTTTTTCTGATATATATTGAAAGACTAGCTTCCCTTTAATGGGATGGTATTCCAATGTTAATGTCACTTTAGAATCCGGGAAGATAACACTCTGAAACTTGACGGCCTCTAAGCGACTAAAACGCCCCTTGAAAGCAAACACTTCTTTGCCATAATGCTGGGCCCAATGTGTTTGAGCAATGCCGGGTAAAATAGGATTGTTCTCAAAGTGACCATCAAAATAGATGAGTTCTTTAGGAATATAAAAATTAAGCCGGTAAGTATTCTCGCTTGTATGAGTGCGATCTAGTACTTGTGGCCATTTCATCTCTTGATTGTCAAATAATGCCTGTAACGATTCCATAGGAAGCTTGCCTTGCTGGTTGTAGGGGAGTGTGCTGACAAAGCGCCATCTTCTGGGAATCAACACAAGTTCAAAAGACGCTTTTAGGCTCTGTTTGAGCCGCGCAATTAACCATTTCTGTGAATGTTGTTGGACTAACGCTCTTCCCTTGTCACTAAGCTCTGCGACAATGGCCACTTCTTCCCGTTTTTTAGTGACAACCAAGGCTCGTGCTATGGTAACCCAATCACTTTGTTCTAAACACTTTTCCATTTTAGATAGAGACAAACGCTTTCCTTCTACTTTGACGATGCGGTCTGTTCGACCATGTAAGCGAAAGCAATCAGGTGTCAGTTGTTCTATATTATCTGAAAGAGTCTGGTGTTCTGACGATACATGAGGCCCGTTTACAATATAGCCTTTTTCTGTCTCGTTCAAAGTTATGTGGGGCAATAAGGTCCAGTAATCTGCCTCTATTTTAGATTGATTCCGCCACGCCACCGCGCCGGTTTCTGAACTGCCGTATATTTCAAATATCGGGGTGTAAAGTAATTTAGCGGCGTACATACTCTCTTCATATTGCAACGGTGCAGCAGAAGAAATGGCAGCTTCACACTTGCCCTGCAAAATCGACCAGTCAAGCTGATGATTTAAGCGTTTTAAATGGGCGGGGGTTGAGATCAGAATAAATTGATTACATTGTGAGGCAAGATGATAAATTTCTTCAGAGAAGGAACTGTGTTTGCTAAGTAAAAGCCGACCTTTTGCTAATGACCAAAATAAGCGAAAGGTTAATCCAAACAGGTGTTGGTGAGTAACCGTCGATAAAACGATAGACGTGTCAGAAAGTGGCCACAAAGCCTCAATGCAACACAGTTCATCATCAATTTGAGCCATGGTTTTTGTGATTGGTTTTGGTTCTCCAGTCGAGCCAGAAGTATAAACTTCTATTGCTGGAAAGCCGCGTTCAATCTCTATCCAAGAAAATGTTGTTCTAGTCAGTTGACTATTATTTTGCTCCGAAGAGTAAGCGTTTTCAAACTCACCTAGAAAGCCAGCCACAGAATTTTCTAAGCGTTCGACCGTCGACGTACAATTATCACCTGGAATGCAAGCAGTGCAGTTTGATTGCCACAAGGCGAGTAAAAGAGTAAAAAACTCAATCGCATCGCTATGGTACACGGCCCATTTCTGTCCTGATGATAAAGGTAAAATGGCTTGCCACATCGCCACTTTATTAGACACTTGTGCCTTTGTTACGATGACGTCATCCATCATTGCAATGGGGTGTTCATCTGTAACATCCAATAACCATCGAGATAAAAGCGTTAACGTTTTCATACTTTATGCTTAACTCTGAATCTTACAATCCATTCTATAACGACCAATAAACCAATCAGGAGATAAGCCAAAAAGCCATTGTAAAATAACCACGTTTCGTTAGATGTCCAGAATGCAGTGAATAAGGCAGTAAGGCCATTTAATGTAAAAAACACACACCAAACAATGGTCACTTTCCTAGTATATTGAACGCCAGTTTCTGGTAAGTTGGGCTCTTTAAGTCTTGCCATTCGTTCAATGATCGATTGCTTCGCATAAAGGCTAGAGGCGAAAAGCAGTAGCATGGAGGCATTCACCAGTACCGGGTACAGTTTTAATCCCTGTTGGTCGCCCCAAAAATAGGCCACGACCAATACACCAAACGCCGATGTGAAAATGACGCTGCGTGCGTTTTTTTGTTTCTCCGTGAAACCTCTTATCATCAAAAGAGCAATGACGAAAAACATGACCAGAGTCGAATCAAAGTGCGCTAACCCAAAATAGACAATAAAAGGATAAACAATGGTGACTATCACTAAAATAATTTTGAGGGGCACTTTTGAAGACCTTATACAAACAGTTTTTCTACGGCAATAACCACATCTTCAACAGTTCGAACGGATTTAAAATCTTCAGGGTTGATCTTTTTCCCCGTCATTTTTTTGAGCTCGACGACCAAATCAACGGCATCGATACTATCAATATCAAGGTCTTGATATAAATTTGAAGAAGGGTGAATGTCCTCAGCAGACAACTCGAACAACTCTTGTAAAACACCCGATACTTTGTCAAACACGTCTTGATTAATACTACTCATAATTGTCTCTTAATTTTTTTCTTTGTAGGACTCAACCAATGCGGCTAATGCATTCACACTAGCGAAGTGTTCGTGTGTTTCTTTAGAATCAGCCTTTAGTTTAATGCCATATTTTTTTTGTAAAGCTAAACCAATTTCAAGTGCATCAATTGAATCTAGGCCAAGGCCATCTACAAAAAGAGGATCTGAATCTATAATTTCATCGGGGCTAATGTCTTCTAGTTCAAGCGCATCAATAATCATGTTCTTTATGTCTAACTTCAAATCAGTCATTCAATATTAACTCCGTATTAAAATAATCTGTTAAATCGGCGGTTAGCTTTCTTGCTGCAACGGAAGGCGGACCTTCCGCTAAGTAAGTGCGTACATCAATTTTATCTTTTACTTGGATTTTGAAATGGGCTTTCGTCTTTGGGATTTTATACCAAGGATCACTCTTTGTGAGCGTGGCCGGTTTACACTCAATAAGAACCGTGGTTATTTCTGCTTTTGCACGAATAGCAATGTTCGCGGCACCGCGTTTCAGTGTTAATTTTTCTTCTGGTGTAGATCGTGTTCCTTCAGGAAAAACAATTAACGCATGCCCTTTTAAAAAAGCGTCTGCGGCCATTTCAATGACATGCTCATTGTTGTCATTAATAATGTACCCTGCCGTTCGTATTGAGCCGCGAGTGAAGACGTTTTTCGCTAAACGCCCTTTTACGACACAGTTTGCGTTTGGTACTAAGGCAATCAAAAACACAACGTCAATGAGTGACGGGTGATTTGCTAGAATAAGCTGTGCGTTCTTTAGTTTGGATTCCCCTTCAATGTCATAACTTAAGACGCCCAAGCGTCTCATCATTGCGATATAAAAACGAAATGTGTGATGAATAACAGCATGGGCTCTCTCTTCTCTAATCAATGCTGTCGCTGGAACACAATATAAAATAGGCAAAGCAATAATAGGGAGCAAAACGCCCCCGACTCCAAAAATAATGAAGCTAAACACCGTTGCTAGCCAGCGCCAATAGTATTTGATTATATCGAGCATAATACCCTACCTTTGTATGATCCACTCGACATCTTGAGTGGTAGGGAAGCGTGCGCAATTACGATGAGATAAAAGAAGTGCCATTAGCTCTTCTAGCTCATTGTTTTGGCCTTGTTCAGAAACTGTTGAAGGCGCGCTTTTCAAATGAAAGGTGTCTCCTTCTTCACGACTTAACACCATTGCAATGGCGTAAGGAAAGGGGGGCGAAGAAGCAAATGGTTTGTATAAATCAGGTAGCGGGGATTCACAAATGATGCATAACACCTGTTTATTATCTTGCAACTGAGTCGCGGCTTCTATTAAGGCAAATGGAATCAGGTTTTCTGTTGCAGATATTGCCGTCGCTTCACTTCGATCTTTGCGTGCAATTGAAAATAACCCGCTTATTGCATTGTGCACTGCTAGGCTAAAACTAGTGGGAGAAAGTGGTTCATTGTTGGCAATGGATTGAAGTAAAGAGAGTGTTAATTCAACATCACCATGACGAGAAGCGAAAACCAAGGGTATATGTTCGTTTTCAGCTAATATTGGCATCGCCGCTTCTACTGAATACTTGCCAATGGTGGTAAAGCGTCTTCGGAGCATTAAAGGGATGTTTTTTAATCCGGGTTTTGGTGCGTCAGTGGGCAAAATATATTTTTTTTGTAACCAATTCCCCCAAGACTCTGCAGACTCTAAGCCTGGAGTATAGGCATTCCAACCGCGTATTTTAAAGCTTAACACTGATAATTATCCCTGATTTGACTGTGTTTTACACAGCGATCCTGTTTCTAAATATCCGTTAAGGATACTGTTTTTTTATCTATATTTACATAGGATTTACATATTTTAAGGGTCGGGTAATTAAAAACACAGACCTAAATGAGGTGGGTGTGGTCGGCTATATTTGATGGCGATTTTAATCACTAAGAATGATGGTGAGTAGCTTGCCCCTATCTTTAAGCCGCTTAGATCCACTGATCTATGACAACTTGATAATGTCCTTCGTGAGTATGGTTTTTGAACTGGAGCTAGTCGGCTTAAAGAGGCTGCTGTAGGTGTATTGCTGCTAAATTCATTGAGCGTTATCATTCGGCTACATTAATATTTAAATGGAAATGACTATTATGAAGAAAGCTGCAATTCTAGCCCTTTCAGTTCTTGTTTTCTGCTCACCTTACAGCTTTGCCCGTGATTCTATTAGGGCTTATTCAATTTCCAGTATCATGAGTTCAGAGGTAGCCAAATCAAAGTTAGGAACGGATGTCTCGTTTTATTTTGGTGATCAGTCCTATGGTAAAGCGCTTAAGGATTTTGGTGGATTTAAGACCAATAAAAAAACGAATGCTTTTGCTAAGAGCGATGAAGATGCCTGTAATTGGGTTTTTCTTTCTGCAATGATTGCACTTAAAGAAAGAGCGATAAAAGAAGGTGGTAATGCGGTGGTGGATATCAAGTCTAACTACAAAAACAACCTGACTTCCAGTTCTGAAACGTTTCAATGTGGTGCAGGTGCGGTTATGGCTGGCGTTGCGTTGACAGGCAAGGTTGTGACACTAGAATAAATAATGGCTAACAAATAATGCGTGTATGGCGATTCCATGTGGCACTATTTTTTGAAATGAAAAGCCGTGAAAGCGGTTTTTTCGTTTCAGAAATAACGCTATAAATTAAATACTGTTACCCTGCCGCTTATTAACTATACGTCTTGTGGCAACGGCAAAAACAATATCAAGAATCATATGGATTTTTATGCTGCGTGACATACAAATTTTTTTTGCCAATACTGAGACCTTGTCGAATGAGCAACAGCAGCACCTTTTTGACAGCTTGCCAGTTACCCAAAAAAATAAAGCGTCTGGGCTAAAAAGCAAAAAGAAAAAAAGAGAATTTGTAGTAGGGCGAACGTTATTAATCCACGCTCTACAAAGTGAGAAAAATCTACAGAACCTTCCTCTTATTCTAGAAGAAGCGTTTGCGGCTCCGAGAGTCGACAGCCTAGATAATTATTATGTTTCAATTTCACACAGCGGTTTTCTTGTGTGTTGTGTATTACATAAATTCCCTATCGGTATTGATATTGAGTATAAAAAAAATAGAAAAGATCTGATTCATAAAAGTGATTTTTTTATGAGTCATGAAGAACTTGAAACACTAAAGGCAATGGTGGAAGTAGAAAGAAAGCACTACTTCTATGAGGTTTGGTGCGCAAAAGAGGCCCTTTTTAAAGCATTGGACAGTGAGACTCAAAAGCAAACGTCTTTAAAATCTATTCAACTGTCTCGTTGTTCTGAAGGAGATGGATGGTCTGTGTTTCAACGTGACATGAATAACCATCATTTATCCCTTGTTTATCGTGGTGGAGAGTGTCAAATCCAGCTTATCGCTGTCGAGTTATGAATCGTTGGTAAGCGTCGAATCTGTGAATAAAAAAAGAGCTTACCTGTTCGGATAAGCTCTTCTTAGTGCAGGTGAATAGTGCAGGTGAATAGCGCGGGATTAGAATCGGTATTCAGCGCCGACACTGGCTTGGTTGAAGTCTGTTTCGAATTTCGAATCTGAGGAAACATTGTCAGCTTCTAGATCGACGTCGTACCAAGTGTATTGAGCGTTTAGTAAAAAGTTATCGGTGACTTTAAAGTTCACACCGGCGCCTGCAAATAGGCTTTTATCGTCGGAACTACCGGACACAGTGGCAATGTTATAGTCCGTTTCGTGCCAAAGTTGACCTGCCTTTGCAAAAATTTCAACCGTTTGAGTAATCGGTATCGTGCCTTTTAATGCAGCGGTGTAACCTGTTGTTTTGGCGTTGGCTGCGCTGCTGCCGTAGCTACCAAAGTCAATGTAGCTTCCTTCAAGGGCAAGAAAGGAATTTAATCGGTAACCGACAATACCTTGTACTACATCGTTGTTATCATCGAAGTCATCTTCGCTTTCTACTTTTAGGTAACCGTAATTACCCCCAACATAAAGACCGCTGTCATTTTCAGCCATGCTTGCTGCGCTTACTGCAGCACTGAATGACGCTATAACGATGCCGCCTGCGATTACGGGAATAAATTTGTTCATTGTATAACTCCTTTTAGTTACTTTTTGAGAACGTCGCGAGTTGAGTTTCTACTTTGGTATATGAACTTTAGAATGGCTAGGTTACCGGTGTTTTTTACAGATTTGCTTCATCTTCTATGCGTTTACTGTAGATAAAAAACGCTTTGCTGATACTTCTAAAAGGCAAAATTTGAGAGATGTTAAGGAATGAAAAAGAGAAAAGGGAAGAGAAGAGGAAAGAATAGTAGCGCCAACCAATAGGCTGTTTGGTAAACCTTAGTTGGCGCTTTTTAGTCGTGTTTAGTGATATTGGTGGCTTGCTATGTCACCCCATAAACTTTCAATTTTGCTATCACGACCACAGCTTGATCGATATAAGGCATATCGAATAGGGTTTTTCGTGTAATAGCTTTGGTGGTATTCCTCAGCAAGATAAAAAGTGTCTGCTGGAAGAATTTGGGTGACGATGTCTGCTTTAAAGGGTTTGGTCTTTTCTACTTTTACTAGAGACGCTTCAAAAACCGCTTTTTGTTGATCGTTCTGATAAAACATCGCGGTTTTGTATGGTGTGCCCTTGTCGCAAAATTGCCCTTTGGCATCAGTCGGATCAATGGTTTTCCAATAATAGTCAGCCAATGTTTTTAGTGAAACGATATCATCGTCAAAGTGAATTTCAACGGCTTCAAAGTGGCCTGTTTGTTCTGACGATACTTGTTTGTATGTTGGGTTCTTGGTTTGGCCTCCAGTGTAACCAGAGATAACATCGCTCACACCATTAACCAATTCAAAGTCGGACTCTACACACCAAAAACAACCGCCCGCGACGATCATGGTTTGCGGTGCAGCGAGTGAAGCACTGCTAAAAGTAGCCGCACCGGAAAGTATCAGTAACCCTAAGGCGCTGTTGAGTGTATTTCGAATCATCATATAAAGTGTCCTTTAATGGTTAAAAAGAAGTCTGATAGCAAATACATAACACTATTTCGTTCTTTGACGTTGCAGATAGTGATTTTCTTACTGATAAACTTGATCTTCCTATTTACTAACGTATTTTTTGTACATTTGGATGACATAATCGCAATCAAATTATGATGTACTAGTACTTAGTCCTATATATGCTGAGCATATTAAAGACATCTGGATAATCAATTAAACAAATATAGAATTGTCTTATAGTATGCGTATCAGCCAATGAAACTTCCATTCTATCAGGGAGGTTTTCTAAAATTTGAATGAGGTCGTCATGAGTGCATTTGTTACTGAACGTGTTTTAAGTGTCCATCACTGGGATGAAAATTTATTTAGCTTTAAAACCACACGTAATCCAAGCTTGCGTTTCGACAATGGTCAGTTTGTTATGATTGGCTTAGAAACTGAAGCGCGCCCTTTGATACGTGCTTACAGTATCGCCAGCCCTAATTACGAAGAACATTTGGAGTTTTTCAGTATAAAAGTACCAAACGGCCCGTTAACGTCCCGTTTGCAGCACTTGCAAGTAGGCGATGATGTTTTAGTCAGTCGCAAACCCACGGGCACTTTAGTGACACGTGATTTGCATCCAGGCAAACACTTATATCTATTATCTACTGGTACCGGTTTAGCGCCTTTTTTAAGCGTTATTCAGGATTTTGACGCCTATGAACAATACGACAAAATTGTTTTGATCCATGGCGTACGTCATGTGAGTGAACTTGCTTATGCGGACTTTATTGAAAAAGAATTGCCTAACAATGAGTTCTTTGGTGAACAGGTTCGTGAAAAATTGATCTATTATCCTACGGTGACACGTGAACCTTTTCGTAATCAAGGTCGCCTGACTGATTTGATTCGTAGTGGTAAATTGGCAGAAAATATTGGTTTACCACAGTTGAATCCAGTGGATGATAGGGTGATGATTTGTGGTAGCCCTAGCATGCTTAAAGACACAGCCGCTTTGCTTGATGAGCTTGGTTTTAAAGAGTCTCCAAAGATCGGAGTGCCAGGAGATTACGTCATCGAACGCGCTTTTGTTGAGCATTAATGGATTTTATAAACAGTATTCAAAGGCACGCCTTGATGATCGTCGGTCTATTGACTGCAGTGGCTTGAAAAGCGTTTTAGCCGATAACTATTTTTAGGAGATATGATGAGTTCTGACACAGTTAATAACGAAAACTATGTACCGCCAAAAGTATGGCAATGGGATGCACAAAGCGGTGGTAAATTTGCGAGCATCAACCGTCCTATTTCTGGGGCAACTCATGAAAAAGTACTCGCTGTTGGTAAGCACCCACTTCAACTTCATTCCTTGGCCACGCCTAATGGCCAGAAAGTGACGATTATGTTGGAAGAGCTTTTAGTGTTGGGTAAAAGCAATGCTGAATACGATGCTTATTTGATTAACATTGGTGAAGGTGATCAGTTCGGTTCAGGTTTTGTAGAAGTAAATCCGAACTCAAAAATTCCGGCCTTGATGGATCACAGTACAACACCACCAACTCGCATTTTCGAGTCCGGCTCTATTCTTCAATACTTGGCTGAAAAATTCGATGCCTTCGTACCAAAAGATTTAGCGGCAAAAACAGAATGTCGTAATTGGTTATTCTGGCAAATGGGATCTGCTCCTTATTTAGGCGGTGGTTTTGGTCATTTTTACGCGTACGCGCCGACAAAAATGCAGTATCCGATTGACCGCTTTACGATGGAAACCAAACGTCAATTAGATGTGTTGGACAAACAACTTGCTGATAATACTTACATGGCCGGTGAAGAGTATTCGATCGCCGATATCGCCATTTGGCCTTGGTACGGTAATTTAGTATTGGGCAATTTATACGATGCGGCTGAGTTCTTAGACGTAACCAGCTATAAAAACGTCGTGCGTTGGGCAAAAGCGATAGAACAACGCCCAGCAGTACAGCGCGGCCGTATTGTTAATAAGGCTTTTGGTGACGGTGCACAGCTTCATGAACGTCATGATGCCGCGGATTTTGATGGTCTTGTTAAATAAAATATAAGACGTCCCCGCGCGTTTTTGAAAAGGGACAAGCCATTTAATGGCTTGTCCCTTTTTTAATTGTTGATAACCGAAATGTTCAAAAAATAAACAGTCAATTTGAGCGCTTGTCACCATTTTGTAAGACGCAGATGTGTTAGAATCAAGATCTACGAAATCTGTTGGTCAGCATGATGCTGCAACCTACTCTTTTTTTGTGTCGATGTACTAGGCGATGTATGTCCTTTGTGGCTGACAAGACAGAAGAGAACAGCTCTACGTCACTTTTAGAGAGCTCGAAAATGCAAAATTTAACGCAAGATGGACAAAACCTTGTTAACTCCCTTTCCAGTCGCTACAACCTAAGTTTTGATGCGGTGCTTCACATGCTGATTGCGGTGAATAATGGCAGCGGATCAATGGCACAGTTTAACTGCCCTGAGTTGGGTGGTGGTGGTCAATGGATGCGCGGCGGCATGACCATGGTTGGCGACATGTTTAACTACGGTCTAAAATCGACCGTGGATAACCTGTGTAATGAATTGGCGAATGGCCTTGCTAATATGCAAGTGTTTATGCCGTTACCAAAAGGTTCAAGATCCAGTAATCAATGGTGGCCTGGAGATCTTGGTCAACCTTTTAGCAGTGGCGCACAAAATAGCACTCGTTACGCTATTTTTCCAAAACGTCTTGCGGTTGAAGTGAATGGCAATGTGACAGTTTACGATACCTTGGACAATAATATTGGCGGCATCAGTCAGCAGCAAGGTGGCAATTCATCGCTGACTTTTTCGAGTCAATATGGCACGATTCTAGTCAACACATTACCGGTTGTTTCTGGGACGGGGTCTGCTCCTATAATGCGAGCGCCTGCACCTCAAAATAATTTTATAGAACCGCCCGCACCAGCACCTTATAAATCAACACCGGCGATGCAAACGACTCAAAATTTCAGCAATACGACTTCCGTTGACGACGTGATCCAATTAATTGAGAAATTGGCTAAGCTGCGTGATATGGGCGCGATTTCTGACAATGAATACAATTCTAAAAAAACCGATTTACTGAATCGTATTTGATTTCGGAAGTCTTTAGTTGCAGCGTTATGTCATAGCGACAAAGTCTGTTAAAAAAGAGTGTTTGGTTGAACACCATGATGCGGCTGATATCGATGCGTTAGGTCTCTAATTAAGCGCGTCGACATGTTAGACGATCAAAGCCTAGTCACCGATGACTAGGCTTTTTTTATGTGTATTTTTTAAGCGAACTTTTTTAAGAGAGCGAATGCATATCAATGAGTGTAATTGCATGGAAAAGGAGATGGTCGCCCGATGAAATACCCTTGTCCTTTATTGACGCCGAGCTCTTTTAATTTATTGAGTTCGTTGACGTTTTCGATGCCTTCAGCAATGATTTCACAATCAATTTCTTTGGCAAAAGTACACAGTGCGGACGCTAATGCGCTGCGTTTTCTGTCTTTGTGGATGTCTCTGGTCAGGCTTAAATCCAATTTAATGATATCAGGTTCTAATTCTAAAATATGACTGAGGTTGGAATAGCCCGTTCCCACATCATCAATTGCAAGTTTGACGCCTTCACGCCTGAGAGGTTGAAGCGCTCGTTGAAAGGCCGAATAGTCCGCGATCGGTTGATGCTCGGTTATTTCAATTAATACGTTACACACAAAGTGGCCAATGGTGTTTTCCAGTGCACCACTGAGGATGTGGCTAGGGGAGGCATTAATGGATAAATAATGGTTGTTGTCACGAAAAAGATGATCAAGTTTCAGTGCCGACCTCACGGCCAACATTTCCAGTTTTTCATCCATGCCGATTAACAATGCTTCTTTAAACCAAATGTCGGGTGTGACATAAGGGTCACTGTTAAAGCGAGCAAGGGATTCATAGCCACTGATGCTATTGGTACGAAAGTCTAAAATTGGCTGATAATGCATGGTGATGAAGTCGTTGGCGATGATGTTATTAATGCGTTTTTCAACTTCATGACGTTCTTGTACTTTTTTAGCGTGAGCGTCGAGCGTTTCTCCTATCAAGTTGGCAAAGTACTCGATTACCGAAAGATCCCGCACGTTTAATGTGTAATCTGGTTTGTTTTGGAAACAGTAAACGGCGCCATAAAATGAACCGTCCTCCAAATAGATTAGCGCACCAATGAAAGACCCAATGTTGAAGGCTTTTGTAGAAACCAACTTGCTGGCAACGGCATGCTCTTGAGTGTTTTGAATGAGCCCTGGAATTTCATTATCCACCAATGCTCGGCAATATGAACCTCGGTAAGGCTTTGCCTCTCTACCTTGTGGGAAGTCGCTGGTTGGATCCACGTCTACATAACGAAAGTATAAACTGTCGTTTTTTACTTCAGAAATAATGGCAATGTCCATTTTTAAGTAAACTCGAACGGCAGAAACAATTTTTTCCAATTCTTCTATTGTTGCTGTATTTGGAATTATTTTTTCAGGAGAAACAAAGCCTTGCAGTGTGTCGATATTCATATTGGCCTCACTACGAGTGATTGATTCATGGGTTGTTGAGTTGAAAGTGATTGGTCATCAGCCGACAGCATTATTGAATGACTATAAAACTAGTTTAGCATTTTCTTATATTATGACCGTAGTTGTTGTGCGAGGTTTTGTGCGCTTTTTGTTGCGTAGTGTTTAAGCTGGGTAAAATGGCGGTAGTGACGCGTTTTAACGCCCATTCTCAGGCGAGCGGAAGAGAGGTGTTAGAAAGCAATAATGCTTCGACCTCGTCGGCTCTCATGGGTTTCGCGAAATAATAACCTTGCCCATAAAGGCAGCCCATTTTGATGAGAATATCGGCTTGAGCTTTTGTTTCAATACCTTCTGCAATAGCATTGCAATCGAAGGAGGTTGCCAAGGTAATGGCAGCAGAAACGATGGCTTGTTTTTTTAAATCTTTTTCAATATCACTAATAAAAGAGCGATCAATTTTTATGTCATTAACATTTAGGTTACTGATGTAAGAAAGGGAACTCATCCCTGTGCCAAAATCATCGATAGCCAGAGCTATTCCTGCTCGTTTAAAGTCATCCAGGCGACTCGCTATATAGTCGATGTTGATGCTTGTCGACGATTCAATGAGTTCTATTTCTAACTGTTTTGTACCGATTGAATGCTGCTTTAGTAAGGCTAGCGTGAAGTCTAATAAATCGGGATCAAGCAGATTATAAGGCGATAAGTTAATGGCGATGGGTGTCGATAACCCCTGTGTTTTCCATAGCGCTAATTGCTGAATCGCGCTTTGAATCACATAGCGTCCAAACTCCTGAACACGACCACTTTGCTCAATCAAATCTATAAAATGCACAGGCGCAAGAATCCCATCTGTCGGATGATACCAACGTGCTAATGCCTCAACACCAATGACATTCCCGCTGTTTAATTCAACTTTAGGCTGGTAGTGGAATTTAATTTGCCATTCTGATAGCGCGCTTTCGAGGTCTGCACGTAGCCGTAATCGTTGGTGGCCGAGTTGAGTGTTTCGTTCACTGAATATGCTCCAGCCACTGCGTTTTTGCTTGGCTTCATACATGGCAATGTCTGCGCACACCATCAGTGATTCAGCGTCTTTTGCATGACTTGGGTAGTGCGCAAGGCCAATACTGGCGCCAGTGTTAACCGACAGTTTATGGATCATAATAGGCTCATTACAGACGTCTATTAATTTCTGAGCGAGTTTATGAGCCTCTTCTATTTCTAAATCAGGTGCCCAAATAATAAATTCATCACCACCTATACGCATGACGGTTTGTGTCGGATTAAGGGCTAAAGCAAGCTTACGGGAGACTTCTCTGAGTAATAAATCACCTGAAGAGTGGCCAAAAGTATCATTTACTTCTTTAAATTTATCGAGATCTATTGCAAACAGGCAGCCTCTAGTAGGTGTTTCTAAAGGTGTTTCTAAAGGTGTTTCATTCGTTTTTTCATACTCCGCTGGTGTTTCGGGCATGATGTTTTGCATCATATTGATCAAATACAACCTGTTTGGTAGGCCGGTCAGCGAATCATAGGTCGCGAGTTTTGCAAGAGCATCATTTTTACTTTGAACTCGTTTACTCATCCAGGATGACAGTGTGATGGCGAGCCAAAGCGCGAGCCAAAAAACGATGAATGAGGTGATAGATAAACGTTTAGCTATGAGGCTAAGGGCTGCATCAACGCTACTAGCCGCTTTTATCATGATAATGCTATAACCTTGCCCTTCTACCATTTGCCAAAGAAAGCGTTCCCCATCGACTTTTTCAAGACCATTCACCATGGATGGTCGTTTACTCTGTTGTGTTTTCGAAACGATTTTTTCTTTGAGAGTCGTTATTTGAGAAAAGGTCATATTATGATTAAGTGACCAGTCAAGTTCATCCCCATGAACTTCTACATACAATAGTTCTGTGCGGACATGGTCATTTAAATAGGTAAGTTCAATAAGGTGTTTTAGACGTTGGGTCGCTTCATTGTCTGCTTCGACAAGCTCGGCGTGAAATAACATAGTTTGTCGATGAAGAGACACGGTTTCTGCTTCTATACCCAGGTCAGAAGAAAGGCGATAAGAAACAACCACATAAATAGACGACACAAACAAGGCAACGCAAAGGCAGACAAGTATCAACCTTAAACGAAATAGTTTGTCTCTCTGTAGCTCTAACAGTGGCGGCATGCAATTCCAAAGGATTGGAGGAATGTATTATTTATTTTTTACATGTACTAATGCCTGCTAAATGATAAACAGGACACCATCCAGAAATGAGAGAAACCAAATTAAGCACCCCAAAGATGGCTAATAATATTTCTAATATAGGCTCTTGAAGATAACTGTTATTTAATAGTAAAAAACCAATAATAACAATTCCTATCACGCCTCTTGCTATGCGATCGATAGGGTGTAGGTTCTTCATCATTGTGTCTCTCCAGTTGATTTTACATATTCTACCATTAGCGTAAATTATCTTCTCGCTAGAAAAAAAACAATGTTAAGACTGTAAAGAAATGCGTACCTATGTAATGGGTACTTTCATATGTTTTTTTATGCTTAATGCGTTTTGAAAAATTATAAATCTAAACGCGTTTTTATAAAATTTAAAAAGGCTTCAATACGAGAAGCCAGTTTGGTGTGCTTGTAATACACGGCTTGAACTTGTTCTCTAGGGTTTGGACGGTCGATGGATTCAGTAAGTAAGCTCACTAATTTACCTGCTCTAATATCTTTATAAATCATGAAATTAGAGAGTAAAGCAATACCATTGCCTGCTAAGCATAGTTGACGAATGGTTTCGCCACTGCTGGCTTTAATATGTCTGGTGAGGCCACCAAATGAAGAGGGCTTCGGGCTAGCAAGTTGGCGTGTAATCCAGAGTCCATTAATCCGCCAATTCGAATCGTCAGGTCGGACTTGAATTCGGGTTCTATCAAATCGGTAAAGCTTTCATTCGATACTAATTCAAGCTCGATGTCTGGGTATGTCGCTCTAAAAGGTTTAACCAGTGGCACCAATTGATGAAGCACAAAAGGGCTGGCTGCATCCATTCGTAATCGCCCACTGGGGCGCATTTTTTTGCTCCGTTAACGCCAATTCGGCGACGGCAATTTGTTCCATAGCGTGACGAATAACCTTTAAAATCACCAAGTACGAGCCAGGTTAAGCAAATGTCTTTGCTTTTGCATTAACCCGATTAAGTGGTTTTTTAGACAAAATAGATTGTGTTCTCACTTAAGAAAAGTGTCTTTAAATAGCATGGTCACGATCAAGAAAACATAACTTAATGTAGAAATAAGCGGCTGTCTGTTGCAGGTTAGTCGCTTACGATGTGATTAAAATTGAATAAACGACGGCATTACTTTGGCGCAAATGTCACCCCTTGCTTAAATGCCACAATGAGCGTTGAAATGACTCGGCGCATGGCATCCTCTCTTAATAACCCCGCTTTTGCAGACGCTTCTACATGCGCTGGATGAATGAAAACGGTAACCGCATCACGCACCACATTTGCTGCCGCGAAAACATCATCAATGTAGAATTCTTTGTTTCGTACGCCATCTGAAAGGATGGTAGACAAAAGTTGGGTCATCACTTCGGTGTAATTTCGAATGATATCTGGTCGCTCTGTCACCACTCGTTTATATAGCTGATACAGCTCTGCGTCATTTTTGAAGCGTTGAAGTTTGCGTTGATGAAGCGCCACAATCAGTCCTTCCAGCCGTTCGGATGCGGGTAGAGGAGCCTCTACATAAGAGCGAGCCAATTTTGTTTCGTCATGTATGGTTGCGATAACTATGGCTTCGAACACTTCGGCTTTTGAACGGAAATGACGATAAATGGTCGTATGTGATGTGCCGAGCACTTTGGCAATGTCTACAACGTTTGTTTTTGCTGCGCCGAAACGGCGAACATGATCACTGGCCGCTTCTAAAATTCGAGTTGTCGTTAATGCGTCGTTGTTAGTTGCTTTCATAAGAGTGCTCATGTTCGATGATGGCTAAGTATATTCGATTCGAGATGAAAATTAAAACGAACAAAATATATATTATGTTCGTTGAATTTTGTTTTCTGATGAATTAGGATTTCTCTACCATCATGGATGGATGAGTCCAAATTCAAGAAAAGAGTGACGGTATTGCCTTTAAATCGAAGGTTCTGCTCGATATGAAAGGGAGGCTCTTGCCCATTTATGCTCATTGGTTAGGTGATATTTATAGCGGAGATGGCTGAGAGTTATTGGATGAGCTCTTTGGACGTTGCGTCATCGTAAAGCGGTGTAGTCTTATTCAGGTAAACCTTATTTTATTTAAAGGATAGGTAATTGTTATGGGGTTGAAGAATAGGTTTTTAATACTGGCGAGACACCGCCTTTTTTTTAGCGTTATGTGGAAATCAAAAGTGCGTCTTATATGGCTTGTGATAGGTGCTATGTCTATGAGTGCATGTTCAAGCCAGCGCTTTCCCGTATCTGATCACAGTGATGGATCAGTATTTTATAATGAAGATCGTTCTGTGAACTTCGATAGAGGTTTACTCGATATGATCAAATGGAAATTCTCAGGAGAAGAGGAAGTATGGCCTGACGCTGTAGTCGATAATGTCGAGCCTAATTTCTCTAAGCAATTGGGACAAGGTGAGGGTGCGGTCACTTTTATTAATCATGCGACTGAGTTTGTTCAATTTGAGAAATTCACTGTACTAACAGATCCGGTGTTTTCTGAAAGGGTGAGTCCATTCTCGTGGATGGGGCCTAAGCGACACAGAGAGCCTGGAGCGTCCTTAGCTGAACTTCCTAAAATTGATGTGGTTATTGTGAGTCATAATCACTTTGATCACATGGATATTGACTCATTAGTGGCGATCGAAAAGAAAGATCAGCCAATCTTTATCGTTCCCTTGGGAAATAAGGCGTTCTTAGAAGAGAATGGCATTAACCATGTTGTAGAGCTCGATTGGTGGCAGAGTTATTCATCCGATGCTGGTTTTGATATTACACTTGTTCCTATGCAGCATTGGTCAGCTCGTGGAATATTTGACAGATTTGAAACACTTTGGGGAGGGTATGTCGTTGAGTCTTCAGGCCTAAAAGTATTGTTTGCTGGTGACACTGGATATAACAAGCAATTTAAAGAAATTGAAGAAAAGTTTGGCGCGATGGATTTGAGTCTTTTGCCGATTGGGGCGTATGAGCCCCGATGGTTTATGAAAGACCAACATATGAATCCTGAAGAGGCGGTTCAGGCCCACTTGGATTTACGTTCTAAGCTGAGTATAGGGATGCATTTTGGTGCATTTCAATTAACGGATGAGGGGATTGAAGATCCGGCGACGGACTTGGTAAAAAGCCTTGTGAGCAAAAACATTGATCTAAAAGACTTTATTGTGCCGAAAAATGGCCAAACCACTTTCTTTGAAAGTGCAAAGCCTGACGTGAAATAAGACTGAGCTTCTTTTTGGGTTGCTGTGCCGCAACCTAAAAAGGTTTCATACGCCAAGAGTGATCTATTTTAAACGCTGGCATGGCATAGGAGGAATGAATTGAAAAAGAAAACGCTATTTTTTATGTTAATGACTTTCTTCACCATCAATCTGTTTGCTTCAACGCAAGATGAAATAAGTCATTTGTTGGATTATGTTGGGATAACAGAGTGCAAGTATGAAAGAAATGGCACTCTGTACAATGGTGCAGAAGCCGCAAATCATATTAATAAAAAGTATGACTATTACAGAAATAAAGTTCAGACAGCAGAAGACTTTATCGAGTATGCTGCGACCAAAAGCGTGTTTTCTGGGAAGTATTATTTAATTCATTGTAACGATAATCCCCCCGTTAAAAGCCAAGACTGGTTATCGGCTGAATTGGTGCGTTATAGAGATACTCAAAAGTAGTTACCGTCTCAAATCAGAAAAAAAGCTTTGTTCAAAAGGCGATAGCGTTTGTTATCGCCTCTCCTTCCTCAACGTTAACGGTCCGCCATTCTCTTTTGCTACAAAGTGAATAGAGCGCTGCATTTTCTGTCGTCAACTTTTGATCGAAAGGTCTTCATCCACTTGTCATTCGTTGTGGCTGTATTTGTTTGTTATTCCTGAATTCAAGTCCGAAGTTTATTCCATTAAAACCGCTAGTAATCTAAGATTAACTTAAGTTAAACGTTTACTGGGCAGGGTCGTTTTAATGTTTACACGTTTTTTTCGTACAAACAATCTATCCCAAAAAATGATGCGTGTTATTTTTTTCATATATTTGGCTGTTACTTGCGTAATTACAAGTATGCAGTTCTTCAGTGAATATTTGAAAACACAGGACTCAATACTCAATGAATTGAAACAGTTGGAAGAAACCGTCCGTGAACCTATTTCTACCAGCTTATGGCAATACAACGGAAATCAACTGAATGTACTCGTCGCTGGATTGGTCAAAATGCCCATTATCGAAGGTGTCGATGTTTTCGATAAAGATGCCCAAACCATGCTTTCCAAAAGATCCTACAACTCGGGCTCAGCTCCCTTGTCTCTTTTCGATACGACGTCAGATTTAAATTGGACACTTAATGGAGAAAGCGTCTTTCTTGGAAAGCTTGTGCTTTATTCATCATCCGAAGTCGTTTTAAATCGAGTTTTATTTGGCTTTTCTCTGATTGCTATTACGGCCATCATTAAGTTATCTATTTTGTTTTGGCTATTTGTCTGGGCATTTGATCGTTATTTAGCAAGTCCTTTGAAGGAACTAATGACTCAAGTGAATGAAGTTCAAATGAGTCCTAATATGAGCAAACGGATTAATCTGTCTAACATTGAAAATAACGAGATTAGTCAGCTTCAAGAACACATGAATACGATGCTATCCGCTCTAGAGATGGACCGAGAACAGCTATTAGAGGATGAGCAAGCTAAGCGGAATTGGCTAGAGGATGCGGTCGCAAAGCGCACTGAAGACTTGCAGGTTTTGAATAAAAAATTAAAAGAACTCGCCACAAGAGATTCTTTAACAGGCATATTAAATCGGGGAAGTTTTTTTGAAACGGCGCAACACTTACTGATTCTGTCACAACGTCAAAAATCGCCTGCATCCTTTTTGTTGGTCGATTTGGATAATTTTAAAAGGGTCAACGACACTTATGGTCATTTTGTTGGCGACAAAGTACTCATCCATTTCACGCAGACCATTCAGAAGTCCTTAAGAAAATCTGACCTCATTGGCAGAGTCGGTGGAGAAGAGTTTGCCATATTTCTCCCTGACACCGGCAATGATGATGCTTTCCAGCTTGCCGAAAAACTACGAAAAATTATTAGTCATTCTGCGTTGGAAGTTGATGGTAAAACAGTGGCTTATACAGTGAGCCTTGGTGTTGAGTCATCCGAGCCAAAAGACCATTTAATTGATGAGTTATTTAAACGCGCCGATTTGAAGCTGTATGGTGCCAAAGACAAGGGTCGTGATCGTGTTGAGAAATAAGAAACTGAGCAATAAAAAAGCGAAAAACAAACGATTAAACTATTTCTCATTCCTGATGGTCTTTCTGGCAGGCATCAGCGTGCCTCATATCGGCTACGCTGCGGCGTTAAAAGTGTGTTACGACCAATGGCCGCCAATGACAATATTCCCATCAGAAGGGGACTCTGAGCGTGGTGTTGTTATCGATATGCTGGAGCAAATATATTCATCGAAAGGCTACCAGCTTGAATACTATGAAGTGCCTCTGGCACGAGGGTTGGATATGGTGAAAGAGGGACTTTGCGATGTATTGCCGGAATACTTATACTCAAAAAATCCAGACGATCACTTTGTCTATGCCGACGAAGAAACGTTTGCCTACACCACCGCCTTCGTTGTTAGGCGAGATGATCCGTGGCGCTATAATGGCATTCAATCCTTAAAAGGCAAGCGCATCGCTACTGGGCCTGGTTGGGACTACAGTTCAATGAGTGCTGGCTACCAAGATTATATTGATGATCCAAGAAATTCTAACCTCGTAGAAGTTGTTGCCGGTTATGATGATGTGGTTGACCGAATCTTCCAGATGATCAGCGAAAATAGAGTCGATTTATACGCAGACAATGACCTTGTCCTTCAGTACGTTTTAAATCGTCTCAACCTAAATGATGACCTTCAAATAGTGCGCCCCGGTTTAGAGAATAAATTGGTTGAAATGCCGATTTTCTCCAAAAACATTCCCACTGAAAAAAGACAAGACTTGATCAAGATTTGGAATGAAGGCCGCTTGGCAATGAAAGGTGAAAAAGAGCAAGTACTTCTTAATAAGTACAAGGTGTCATTGGCAAAGTAGCGTAAGGCAGACCAGCATACCTTTTGAATTATTGGAAATTTAAGAGATGGGGTCACTATCAAATCAACTCATTGAATAGCTGACCCATCTAGAGTTGACTGGTTCGACAATGAACCTGAATCACCGTTACCATCACCTAAGAGACATCTACTGAAATGCTAAGAAATGCAACTGAACTCCAGCTTGAGCCGATTGATGCTGTTATCACTTGGGTCGATGGGAACGCTGAGAAACACCGTAAGAAGCGACAAGAATATATGGCAATTGAGCCTTTGCCACTGCATGAAAATGCATCGAACCCTCATCGGTGGTTGTGTAGCGATGAAATCTTGTACTGCATCCAATCGATCGAAAACCATGCGCCGTGGGTAGGTAAAATCTGGATTGTTGTTGATGAAGAAGGCCCCGATTTATCAAGCCTCTCGGAAAGCATTAGAGCCAAGGTACATCTTGCCTATCATTCGGAAATCTTTGATGGGTTCACGCAAGTGTTACCCACATTTAACTCTTTGACCATTGAAAGCATGCTGTGGCGGATTGAAGGGTTGAGCGAGCGGTTCATGTACTTTAATGATGATGTGTTCTTGACTGCGCCCCTAAAACCGTCAGACATTTTTGACGGGCTTACTCCTATTTTTCGAGGCAAGTGGGTTGACTATAGCGGGGTGCTTGGCAGTGCCGAAGCACGGGATGACCCTGCGAAATTCCACTATTTTATGCAAATAAATGCGGCCCAAATCATTGGCTTTCCTTGTACAGGGCTGTTTTCTGCTGCCCATGTAGTACATCCTTTTCGACGTTCAAAGATGGCCGAATTGTTTGCTCTGTATCCCGATTACTTTCTTAGTAACATAAAATACAGATTTCGGAACTTGGAGCAATTTCTCCCGCAGGGACTGCATAATCACGCTTGTATCAGGGATAAAGAGGCCAAGGTCAGCACGACAGATGACCACCTACACATTACAAGCGGACAGGGAAAGGGGCAGCCTCCTGCTGATACTCTAGCGCTGTTGATCAGAGCGACAGGTCCTGACATCAAGTTTCTATGCGTTAATGATCTCCCTCAACTGGTAGAAATCATCCCAAACGCAGGTGAATGGATTGCTCAGGCCATTGGCGGGTTTCCGGTGCGCGCTAAAAATACAACAATCGAGAGATTGTGCCTGCAATCAGAGGATGCAGCGATAAATTTGGCAAAAGGATGATGCGGCTATCTGTAGATTAGCTTTAAAACTTAGGGTCGAATTCACATGGTTTCTTAGTTACTCTTAACCAAACGTTAATAAGACAGATTAAGGTATTTCATGCCAGAGTCACTAAACGACAAAACTCTCGATAAACAACTCGACTTTTTACGTGAGATCGATCAACTCAAATCTGTCATCCGTAAATCGCCATTGATTGATCAATCACGAAGGGAGAACTCAGCCGAACATTCATGGCATTTGGCCATGTACGCGTTGATCCTAAAAGACAGCTCGGACCAAAATATTAATCTGGATCGCGTGATTAAAATGCTCTTGATTCATGACATCGTTGAAATCGATGCTGGCGATCATCCCCTCCACGAAACCATAGACAATTCACTTCAAGAAGAAGCCGAGCGAAAAGCGGCAGAACGTATTTTTGGCTTACTTCCAACGTCACAAGGTGAAGAGCTCAAAGCCCTCTGGTACGAGTTTGAAGCCGCCGAAAGTCACGATGCTGTCTTTGCTAAATCATTGGATCGTCTACAGCCACTTATTCACAACGTCGCCACTAAAGGCGGCACATGGGTAGAAGGTAACGTCAGCCACGAACAAGTGAAACAGCGCTACGGGTCAGTGATTAGCGCAGGTTCAAAGACACTTTGGGGTTATGTGAAAGGCTTGGTGAAGAAGCATTTTCAATGAAAGGCTCTATATTTTTTTATGAATATAACTGCTTTAGCGCCCAATTCTTCAAACAATTGCGACGTTCTATTTGAGGTAGGCGCACCTTTATTTTTCGTCACTTACCTATACAATTTAATATTTTTTGTACTATGATTTTCCGAATCCAATTATTACTATCTGTGATAAAACTCCTATGGAATGATGATATTAAACAAGGACTTAGAATGATAAAAAGCTTCTTTACTTCAACGACCTATGGTCATACAAAAGAGCTCATACAATACGCAGATCGTGTTTATGATGAAAAAGAGTTTAATGAGGATGTGATTCTACAAACAGCAGCACCCTTAGCGAGTAAGTTATCAATGGGGGTTGTGGATGAGCGAACTGTCAGAGCAGCCGCAGGTATTACTATGCTGGGTGCAATCATTGTTTTTTGTGTTGCGTATTTCTACGGGGCCTTTTTACCTATCACACTCTTCTCAACTTACTCGTTTATAGACTTTTTTTTGAGGGTCTTTGTTGGCGTTCAATATTCTCCAAGTTTGTATATTGGCCGTTTTATCATTAGAAATTTATTAGGCCAACAACCAGATTGGGTATCCGCCATTCCAAAACGTTTTGCTTGGAGTATTGGCATTATTTTGACAGGCACAGTCACCTTACTATTTTGGAGTGGTAATAATGGATTAACCTCTCAACTTATCTGTCTTGTCTGTGTGCTTTTTACTTGGATGGAATCCACTTTAGGATATTGCGCTGGTTGTCACATATACAAATTACTCAAACTCGAACCCGAGCGTTGCCAGGGTGATAGTTGCAGTCGCATTTTGTAGAACTAAGGGCTTGATCAATACTATGCTTTAACTGCTGTGTAACAGAGTCCACTTTAAAAACTTAAAGGGCGTACAATTTATTTTATGTACGCCCTATTTGTAGGAGACTGACAGTACTATGCTTAATTTGATTGTTCATGAGTAGGGCAATTGTTTACCCATTATTCTTTTTTCAACCCCAAGCAGTTCTCTATCCCTTTGATCTTGTCTTCCGCGTGGTGGTTTACGTACAGAACCGTTGTTTCTTTGCCTTCACATATTTTCTCGATCAAGGCTAAAACCAGTTGGCGGTTCATGTCGTCTAGGCCGAGGCAAGGTTCATCTAGAATCAATAATGGCGGGTGTTTGACCATGGCGCGGGCAATGAGCAGCAAACGCTGGTCGCCGTAGGAAAGCTTGTTAAAGGGTTGGTCTGCGCGGTCTGTCATGCCGAGTAGTGCTAGCCATTGGTCGGCGATTTTCTTCTGGTTATCGGACGATTTACTGTACATGCCGATGCTGTCGTAAAAGCCGGAAATAATCACGTTTTTACAGCTGGTACTAACGCGATATTCCCATTGCAGTGCAGTGGAAACGTAACCGATGAATTGTTTGATCTGCCAGATGCTTTCGCCGTTACCGCGTTGGAATCCGAAGACAAAAATATCGTTGGTGTAGCATTGTGGGTGGTCGCCCGTGATCAGCGACAATACGCAGGTTTTACCGCTGCCGTTAGGACCACTGAGTTGCCAATGCTGGCCTTGTTCAATGGTCCAGTCCAATTTATCGACAATGATCGTGTCGCCGTATTTGATAGTCGCTTGTTTGAGTTTGACTAATGGCTGGCTCGGATCGAGTTCGGGCAGCTTGTTCGCTGGGTCGGCCTCTGGCACGTTTAGATCGGTGGTTTTTAAATGCAGTAGTTGGTAGAGCTCATTAAAGGCGGCTTTGTCCTGACGGTCTATTGTCAGTGTTAGCTTTCCTCTATTTGAACCGTTTTTACCTGAACCGTCTTTATCCATGTAGGCAACATGCGTGATGAAGTCGGGCATTTCATCGAAACGGTTTAGTACCATAATCATAGGAACGGTATTAATAATAGAGGCAAGGTGCTCTTGTAACATAGCGAGCGTATCGACGTCTAAACCATCAAAAGGTTCGTCGAGGATGAGTAAGTCCGGTTTGCTGGACAGCGCTCGTATCAGCATGACTTTTCGAGTTTCGCCTGTGGAGAGTTTTCGAAATGCGCGGTCGAGTAATTTACTTAAGCCGAACTTTTTCACCAGTTTTTGAGCAAGTTCTGGATCTTGGCAGCGATCGAAAATCATTTCATGAACGGGCGTGCCGAGTGAAATGACGTCCATGATGTCTGCGTCGTCTTTTTTCAGCTCTTTGGCAATCAGTTCGGCTTGCGCTTCAAAAGACACCAAACCTACCCTTTTCGGTAATCCTGAAATCGAACCGCTCTCAATATCGCCTACACCTGCAAGTACTGCTGCGAGAGCTGATTTGCCAGAGCCATTGGTTCCTGTAATCACCCAATGCTGGTTTGATGTAATATCCCAATCAATGTCAGTTAAGGTAAAACGCTCATCAAACGTCACCGTTGCTTTCTTTAAAGAGATTGAGTTACTCATTACATTGCCCCTAAACACAGATAAAAGAATGAAAAATAAAAGTAGAGAACAAAAAAGCCGAGTGTTCGATTAAGAAAACTCGGCTTTTTTTGATTCAAAGTACGATGTTATGAGCAAAGCCAATACGAGTCTATTTTTAACAAAGTATTGGCGAGCGCAATAATCGTATTAAACGATTTTTTTCATGTCAGCCATATGACCACGAAGAACACCACCAATCGCTTCTACTGGATGAGAGCGTAGTGCTGCGTTTACTTCGATCAAGCGAGCGTTATCAACGCCGTTGTCTTCTAGAGAAAGACCTTTACCAATTACGTCGGTTTTGATGTTTTTCATGAAGTCAGCCAATAGTGGAACACAAGCGTGGTTGTATAGGTAACAACCGTACTCAGCCGTATCAGAGATTGTCGCGTTCATTTCGTACAATTTCTTACGAGCGATTGTGTTCGCAATAAGTGGTGTTTCGTGTAGTGACTCGTAGTAAGCAGAATCAGCCACGATGCCAGCGGCGGTCATGGTTTCGAAAGCAAGCTCAACGCCGGCTTTAACCATAGCAACCATCAAAATACCGTTGTCGAAGAATTCTTGTTCAGAGATTTCAACATCACCAGCCGGTGTTTTTTCAAAGTTCGTTTCTGCTGTGTCTGCACGCCATTTAAGAAGGTTTACGTCGTCGTTCGCCCAGTCTTCCATCATAGTTTGTGAGAAGTGGCCGCTGATGATGTCGTCTTGGTGCTTGTTGTACAAAGGACGCATGATCAATTTAAGTTCTTCAGAAAGATCGAATGCTTTGATCTTAGCTGGGTTAGAAAGACGATCTAGCATGTTGGTAACGCCGCCGTATTTCAATGCTTCTGTCACTGTTTCCCAACCGAATTGGATTAGACGAGACGCGTAACCTGCGTCGATGCCTTCTTCAACCATTTTGTCGAAACAAAGGATAGAACCAGTTTGCAACATACCACAAAGGATAGTTTGCTCGCCCATCAGGTCAGATTTTACTTCGGCGATGAAAGAAGACATTAGAACGCCTGCTTTATGACCGCCAGTACCTACCGCGTAAGCTTTTGCTAGTGCAAGGCCTTCGCCTTTAGGATCATTGTCTTCATGAACCGCGATAAGCGTTGGAACACCAAAACCACGAACGTATTCAGCGCGAACTTCAGAACCTGGGCACTTAGGCGCAACCATGATGACGGTTAAATCTTCGCGGATTTTCATACCTTCTTCTACGATGTTGAAACCGTGAGAGTAAGATAGGCAAGCGTCTTTCTTCATAAGCGGCATGATTTCAGTCACAACCGGTGTGTGCTGCTTATCAGGCGTTAGGTTCAATACAACGTCAGCTGTTGGGATAAGTTCTTGGTAAGTACCAACAACGAAACCATTTTCAGTCGCGTTTTTCCAAGATTGGCGTTTTTCAGCAATCGCAGCAGCACGCAAAGTGTAAGAAACGTCTAGACCAGAATCACGTAGGTTCAAGCCTTGGTTAAGACCTTGAGCACCACAACCGATAACAACAATTTTTTTGCCTTTAAGCGCTTCTACGCCATCGGAAAATTCAGAGCTGTCCATGAAACGACATTTCGCTAGTTGAGCAAGTTGCTCACGTAGCGGCAAAGTATTGAAGTAATTAGCCATGATAAACACATCCTAGATTTTTATGATTAATGTCTCGACGATTAAAGCACGTCGATATTTTAAAAGGGTGACAGCTGATCAAACACTATAAAGCGGCCGATCAAATATGAGTGATGCTACTTTATAGAAAAGCCAGTCTTTCGTAAATTGATATATTTGCAATATAACGTCCCATTTTATGCAAACATCCATTATGATGATGAGTATGAATATAAGAATCCTCAAACAATTTCTCGCTTTGGCTGATGCGCTGCATTTTGGGCGTGCCAGTGACGAGTGTCACATTAGTATTTCTGCGTTATCGCGGAACATTCGTCATTTAGAAGACGAACTGGGTGTCGCGCTGTTTAACCGCGACAATCGTACCGTGGTGCTAACGCAAGAAGGGCAAAAGTTCCTTAAGTACGCGCGCGATACCAGCCGCCAATGGAACTTGATCCGTCATGAATTGACAGATAATACGGACCAGCTTAGCGGCGAGATCAGTCTGTATGGCTCGGTCACGGCCAGTTACAGTTTTTTGTATGAGCTGTTGAGGCGTTTTCGTATTGCGTATCCAGGTATCGAGATCAAACTGCGTACTGGCGATCCAGAACACGCCATTGCGCATATTCTCGACGGAAAAGAAGACATTACCATTGCGGCTCGGCCAACCAATTTGCCGCGAGGTGTGGCATTTAAGCCGATCGCAATTTCTCCTTTGTTGTTTATCGCGCCACTGGAGCAGCAAGTGCCTAACGTGCCGAATCGTGTTCCTTTGGCTCCGCAAGAGTGGGCAAGTATTCCGATGATTTTGTCTGAAAGCGGTGTGTCGAGAACCCGCGTAGACGAGTGGTTTCGTCAGCATGGCATTACGCCAAAAATTTATGCTCAGGTGACAGGTAATGAGGCAATTGTGAGCATGGTGAGTTTGGGCTTTGGGATTGGTGTGGTGCCAAAAATCGTGCTTGATAACAGTCCGTTGAAGGACAGGGTGCAAGTGTTGGACGTTAGGCCAGAGCTTGAACCTTATGATATTGGTTTGTTTGCGCTGAAAAAGGGTTTAAAAAACCCGATGGTTGAGGCTTTTTGGAGTTTGATGGAAGAAGAGGGTTAATCTCGTTTCCAGAAGTTTTGTTAAAACGCATTAGGGTTCGTTGCGTATAAAAATGCCTTTCAATGTATTTACTTGAAAGGCATTTTTGTTTTAAAACAGATTATTTTTTATTAATGAAAAGGCTTATTTCCAACCACCTTGGTCCATTAATTTGACGGCTTGACGGTTGTTCTCTCCCAATACACTCAAAGAAACTGTATCGGATTTGAACTCACCAAACACCGCTAGACTTTCTGGCGGCGCAATACCTTCAACAACAGGGTATTCATTGTTAACGTTCGCGTACCATTTTTGGCTTTGCTCATTGGTTAGGAACTCAATAAGTTGCTGCGCGTTTTCTTTGTTTTTCGATGATGCTGTTATGCCGATACCGCTGACGTTCACATGTGCACCACGATCACTTTTAGTTTGGTTAGGCCAAAACATGGCTAATTTATCATAAACCGCACGGTCTTCAGCTTTGCTGCTTAGACCTAAGCGCCCAAAGTAATAGGTGTTTGCGACGGCAATATCACACACGCCGGCCGCGGCTGCTTTTAGTTGATCAGTATCACCGCCTGCTGGTGGACGGGCAAAGTTAGCGACGAGACCTTTAATCCATTCGAGCGTTTCAGCTTCGCCATTTGCATCGATCATAGACGCGACAAGAGATTGATTGTAGATATTGCTGGAAGAGCGAATACAAATTTGGCCTTTCCATTTAGGATCAGCTAAATCTTCGTAGCTTGATAGACTTGATGCAGATACTTTTTCAGGGTTATAAAAAATAACGCGAGCGCGCTGAGAAAGACCATACCAATAACCATCGCGATCACGAAGGTATTCAGGGATGACGGCGTTTAAATGGTCGGTTTCAAAGGCCTGAAGAACGCCCGCCTCTTTTGCTCGATATAAACGTCCGGCATCAACGGTAATAAATACGTCGGCTGGGCTAGCGCTGCCTTCGGATTTTAAGCGACTTAATAATGCATCAGCTTTACCGGTAATGAGGTTTACTTTTACTTGGTTTTCTTTTGAGTACGCGTCTAGAAGTGGAGCAATAAGTGCTTCACTACGAGCGGAATAAACGTTTACTTCACCACTTGCGTGTACAGACAAACTGCTCACGGTTAAAAGTGATACAGCTAATACAGAAGCGCTTTTATTGAAAGAATGAAGTGGCATTTTTAATGTTGGACGTTTCATTATGAGTACCTATTTACAGTGAAAAAATTCGTAGTGTTAATGAATTATATCTCGTGTAGACAAATACTAATAGAAATCGTTCCCGTTATTATTGTTTTTTACCATTCAGTTTTATCAATTTTTTAATAAGGTGGTGTGGCTGAGCGCCTTGAAACAAAAAATTATAACCAGCAGGCGCGTTGAATGTTATGACGGATACACGGGGCAAACGCAATTACGACCATTGAATTTTGCGTCATACAGTGCCCTGTCTACCATTTCGAGGGCATGTTCTAGCTCAATCATTGGGTCTAGTTCAATCACACCAATAGACAACGTAATACGAACCTCTTGTTGTTTGATCAAAAACGTATTTGTCGACATACCTTTGCATATATTTTCAGCTATCTTTAATGCGCTTTGTATGTCTGTGTCTTGCATTAAAATATAAAACTCTTCGCCACCTACGTGAAATAGTTTGTCTGTTGATCGTAATTGGTTTTGTAACCATTCAGCCGCCGCCATGACCAAACCGATCATTGATTTGTTTAAAAAAATCCAGGTCTAGCGTCATTAGGCTAAGAGGGGTATTTGAATTTTTTTGTTGTTCGTACTCATCATGAATGATGAGGTCAAATTCTCTACGATTAGCGGCGCCTGTTAAAGGATCTGTGCGAGTGGCTTTGTCTAATTGGCGCATGAGTTGATTGCGCTCAGTAATGTCTAGCATCACACCAACCTGTCCTAGAGCTTGGCCATTGGAACGTGTGAAAACAGCTTTATTAAATTCTATCTCATGAATTGAGCCATCTGCGAATCGTACTTCTGCTTCATAATACTGAGTGCCACCTTGAGCTAATAATTGACAATCTGCCTCGTAATAGGCATCAGCAAGGTGTTTAGGCGCAACGTCATACACTGAATGGCCTATGATTTGTTCACGAGAAAAGCCGATAAATTGACAAAATGCAGTGTTGCAGCCTCGATAAATATGGAGGTGGTCTTTAAAGAAAAGAGGGACAGGTATGGCATCGATGATCACTTGCAAAACGTCATCGTCAGTACGACCAGAGCGAGCTAAAGCAAACTGTGATATTTCTGAAATTAACCAGCTGACAGTGTGTTCGTCGCCATCACTAAAACAATTTACCGCGCCTCTTTTGATCCATTCAATGCTAGCTTCCATGCTCCATTTTTCTACAATTATGATCGCTTTTCTAGACGCTAAAAGAGGCCAGTCAGTGGCTTTTAAGTCATTTTCTGAAAGTAAGGTAATAGAAGAAACGGGACTGTCATCAATGCGTTCGACTTCTAGCCATTCGACAGCATATCCATGAGTAGATAAAAGCGTGTCTAATTGTGCCTTACATGACGTTAATTTAGGTGAAAAATAGAGGGTTGGAAGGCTCATTAAGACTCATTTTTTTTGTATTTTGTGGTAAATATCTTCTCACAGGAATGTGTGCAATTGTGTAATAAAATGTAGGTCGTTTTTGTTAATATTTTAGGTTTTTTTGTCTTATCTATTTGTTCTTGTATAAGTAGTAACGAAAAGACGACCACTCCGAGCTGAAATGTCCATAAACATCCATATTTCCCTATTCCGTTGTTGTTGAAAAAATGGACAATAGTCATCTTCTTTTATACGCACACTTCAATAGGTCATTCTACAGGTCATCATGATATCAACTCTTTCTTCAGAGGATACGGTCTCTCGCCGCATTCAATACTTGCGTGTTTTTGTACTGGGTTTTAGCGCCTTTATTTTTAATACCACGGAGTTTGTTCCGGTTGGTTTGTTGTCAGATATTGCGCAGAGTTTCTCGGTGTCGCCTGCTCAAGTGGGTTGGATGTTGACAGTTTATGCTTGGGTTGTGGCTTTGATGTCACTGCCAATGATGCTGCTGACACGTAAGCTAGAGCGCAAAACCTTGTTAATATGGCTGTTTTCGTTGTTTATTGTCAGCCATATATTATCGGTGGTGGCGTGGAATTTTACAGTCTTATTAATCAGCCGGATTGGCATTGCGTTTGCTCACGCATTATTTTGGTCTATTACCGCGTCGATTGCGATTCGTGTTGCCCCGCAGGGTAAGCATACGTTTGCCTTGAGTGTACTGGCGACGGGAACGGGGCTTGCAATGGTATTGGGTGTGCCAGCAGGGCGTATTATTGGTCAACTTTTTGGCTGGCGTACTACGTTTGCCTTTATTGCCATTGTCGCTTTAATCATCATGTTGGCCCTGTATCGCTTGTTGCCGAATTTACCCAGTTTGTTTTCAGGTTCGTTGAGCAAAGTTCCAGAAGTGCTGCGCAATCGTGTCTTGCTTGGCATGTATCTGTTTATTTTCATTATTTTTTCGGCCCATTATACGGCTTACAGTTATATTGAACCGTTTCTAAGCGAGATTGGTCTGGCGAGTGGCGGTTTTACCACGCTGATTTTACTGTTGTTTGGTATGGCGGGCATTGTCGGTAGTATATTATTTGGCTACTTTGGCGAAAAATTGAACAGCGCGATGATGATTTTAAGCGTCGTGGCGATGTCTTGTTGTATGGCGACCTTGTATTTTGTGGCTGCAAATATGTCTTTGTTGGTGGTCAGCGTTTTGTTCTGGGGCGCATCAATCATGATTATTGGTTTAAGTATGCAGATCCGAGTATTGAATGTGGACCCGACGGCATCCGATATTATTATGTCTTTGTATTCCGGCATTATTAACCTTGGTATTGGAGCGGGGGCGCTGATTGGCGGTCAAATTATTCATTATGCCGGTTTGGCTAATGTTGGTTTTATGGGGGCTTTGCTTAGCGTGTGTGCGCTTGCGGTGGTGGTGTCTTTATTACGACGAATAAAGGACGCGGTTGTTTAGTTATCTTTCATCTCTTCTATATCATCAATATGCGTTGCTTGGTTTCGGCCTTGGTTTTTTGAGTAATAAAGCGCTATGTCGGCTTTTTTCATCAGGGTGTCTATGTCGGAGGACTCTCCTTTTGTTCTGGTGGCAATGCCAATACTGATTGTAATTCTATCTGAGATCTCGCTCATCCTGTGCTTTATGTTCGCTAGTCTTATGGCTTGCATTATATTTTGTGCAACAAGGTTTGACTCTTTCGCTGTTTTGTTTGGAAGTATGGCGACAAACTCTTCACCCCCATAACGAGCAATCAAATTCGTACTGTTTTGGATCGTATGACTTAGCATCATCGCGATTTTTTGTAAGGCTTCATCCCCACTAACATGCCCATAGGTGTCGTTGTATTGTTTGAAAAAATCAACGTCTATTAGCACAACCGATAGGTCGATTTGGAGGGTTCTGTCATTAGACAGTTCGTAGAATAAGCGTCGATCGAAAGCACGTCGGTTGGCGATGTTGGTGAGACTGTCTGTTAGCGACAGAGTTTCGAGACGTTGGTTTTGCGTATTAATGGTGTCTGAAAATTGATCAAAAGCGTGAAACAGTTCATCAATTTCATCCTTACTGGAATGAGAGAGAATAGGCTCTGTTGTCATATTACGTATTTTTCGAGTCAATATTCTAAGGCGCTTTATGGCATGGGTATAAAGAGCCAAGATGGTGCATATCATTACCGCCAATAATATAAAGCCACCAATAAACCATGTTTCTTGGGTATACACGCCATTCGAGAGGGCTAATATTTTATCTTTCAAGTACTTGTTTTTATTCAGTGAGAACTGATTTGCAACGTTGCTGTAGTCGCTGATTAAGTTTCGAATGAAGTACTCTCTACCTCGCGTGCGGCCAATCATTTTAAGGTGATTGGCCTGCAAATTAAGAAGTCCCTGATCGCTCATTAGAAGCTCGGTTATCGCAGTATTTAATGGTGATACTTGTTTTTCTAATGTGGGTAATGTTTCTTCCACGATAGATTCTAAATGGCTCAACTTTAATTCAATAGTGTGTTTTATTTCCTTTAGCTCATCCAGTCTGTCGGTGTCTTCTACTCTGTAGGCAAGTGTAATTAGCTCTAAGAAAGCAATTTTCCATTTGGCTTTTTGTGTTGTTTCAAGGGGCGTTTGTCCGGTATTTTCTTTGTACACGCTATCGGCTTGGTACTGTAATTCCGACAGCCCTTTTTGCTTTTTGGTGATTTGATCCGCTATGTCGAGCTTAGTATCAATGAGGAGGTTGAGGTTGTTCATTTCCTCTTGAATGGTTTTTAGTAGACGAAATTCATTTTGGCTGTAGTTGACCCTGTTAGCTTGTTCTTGGGTTTCATTGAGCTTTTTGTTGACCTCTAGCTCGGCAATTCTGCGTTCTACCGGCGTATTAGAAGACGTTAATAATTCTAGGGCTGAAAAGAGTTCACTGGACTTTATTGCGCTTTGATTTGCGTTAGTCATCGCAGGAATGGTGTTGAAGGTTAAGTCATTTAATATTAACTGGGTTTGCTCCAGTCTTGTTTGCAGTAGAGTGCCAACACCAATAAAAAGCACAACGGCCATTAGTAATAAAATGGCCAATTTTTTAATCAAGCTTAATTGCTTATAGCCTGTTTTTTTTATCGATGACGGTTTATTCATGTTTAGTTCATCGTTGAAATATCGAGTATTCGCCCATCTGTTTTTGGTGAAATGACGTTTAGTTGCTGAACCTTTTCTGCCATTAAGTCAGATAGCGTGAAATTGCTGTTTTGTTGATGGTTTAGCTCTTTGCTGTTTATAAACATAGTATACCCATCTCCACCATTAAGTAGGTAATCTAGGGTAGCGACTTTGTAAGTCTTTGTTGGGTTTAGTGGCTTATTGTTCAAGGTGACTAAAAGTAAGCGAGTTCCGGCTGGGCGTGTCGCATCGTATTTGATTTTAATGCCAGAAATTTGAAGATATTGCCCGCTTATTGAGTCTATTCCGCTTAATCCATGCTCTAACGCCGCCGTTATTTTTTGTCCTGTTACTTCTATTAGTTTGAGCGTATTACGGTGCGGCATCATGGCTCGAATGTCTTTTCTTGTCAGTATTGAGTTTTCTGGAAAAACGGCATCGCTGCGCAGCGAACCACTATTAATTAAGCTGAGTTCTGCGCCTGTGAATTGTTTTAGTGTGTCCGCGACTAGGTCAGCAAAGCCATTTTCGGCGGTGCGTAGCGTCTTTCTGCGTAAATCAATAGGTGTTGCTGTCTTGCCTAATACTTCACTAAGAAGTGTATTGAGTCGATGAGCGTATTCTCGTTCTTGTTGTAAAACAGAAAGTTTGGGTGAAACAGAAGTTAAGTCGATCTCTGTTTTTTGTATTTTCAGACTCTCTTTTGGGTGGCCTTGTTGCCAGGTAAGTTGAACTACAGCGGCATGCTTTTTGTCTTTTATAATGATGTTGTGTGGGTGATGAGGAAAAGCTTTATAAGGGCTAAATTCAAAATCTTGATCTTTATAGAGCGTTAGATTAACCGTCCCTTGTTCCAATAGGCGGTCAAAAACAGGCATGAAAACAGAGTAATGTAAGACAATTAGATTAGCCCCTTGTGCTTTTAATTCAATGACGGCTTTGATAATGGCCTTTTCGGGCGAGGTGACTTCTACTCTGTTTGTTGGGTATTTAACGATGGTGTCGGGGTTTAGAACCGAAATAAAGCCTAACTTCATCGTGCCTTTTCTTAATATGACGTGTGTTTGTATCCCTTCAGGAGGGCGGTGAGTCAGAGGGTCGTATAGATTGCTTGAGACAATAGGGAACGATGCCTCGTAAGTGCGTAAGATGAGTTCATCTTCTTGGTGGCTCAATTCGCGTTTCGAGATGCCCATGACGCTTGGCTGAAGGCTGTTCAATATATCAATGATGTGCGCGCCTCTGTCCATTGTCGAAAGCATACTTGGCCCTAAGCTTTCACCTCCAAAAATAAAAAAAGTATTGGCATCTATTTTTCTATATTGATCTATAACGCTTGCTAATTGAGCGTAATTGCCATTTTTTGTGTCGTTCACTATGGGCATTTCAGCGTCAAAAACGATGGTGACTCTTTGCTCTGCAAAGACCATGCTGTTCATTGCTACCCCTAGTATCAGGAGTCCCTTTAATAGCGTTTGATTTAAGAACAGAGGTTTAATCATCATGATGACTGTCCATATAGTGTGACTTGTTAATAGGATATTGTAGCTGTCTTTCCATAAAATCGAGTCAACTTTGCACATCTTTGATGCATTTTTACTTTGAGTAAAAACGAAAGGATTTCGTATAAAAAGAAATTATAGTAGAGATTGTCAGCCTTTGATTACAAAAGCGGCCACACATTATTTTGCGAAGTCAAAGCGGTGGGACGTCGTTGTTGATGGCAAGCTGATTCTTTCGTTACCGCTCTCTAGGATATGATTTTTGCCTTATATTAGAGGGGGATTACCTGATAATTGAAAGCTTTCCTTGGCGATAAATTGACCATTAATAATGATTTCTACCTCATGCCATCCGTCGTAATAAACTCTCGTTGTGATGATTTTGAATGGGTGCTTTTTTGACATAGAGAGGCGACTACGAGCCGCTAACGTGGCTTTCTTCCATTTAAACACCTTGGGGGAGGTTGTGCCGTTTTTCTTTTGATGATGAACAATGTAGTCAATCATCAAGGTTTGCTCATGATCGCTCGCGGATTCTATATCGAGGGTAAACTCTAGATTTCCATTCAAAACAACCTGTTCAGAATGTAGTGTCAGTGCATTGTTTTCTAGTTGCGGTTTACCATAACCAAACGCGGTTAACACCTTGTTATTGCCTTGCTTAAGCAGCGTTCGACAAGCATGACGAATGAGCTTTGTGCGGTTTGCATCGGCGTCTTGTATCCATCGTTCAGCAATATCGGCCACAAGATCAGGGTGATCTTTAGCGATGTCGTTGAGATTATTGGCAACAGAGCGACGTACGTATTCTTCTGGGTCATCTTTTAGTTCTTCAAGCAGTTCAATGACGGGTGAAGGATCATTAATAAACGTCGGCAACTGCATCGCCCAGGGCAAGCGTGGGCGAGTCCCTTCAGAGATCAAACGCCGTACATGTCTATTGTCATTTAAGAGCCAACTCTTGAGTGAAGCGAGTGTTTTTTCTGGTGCGGATAATAAAAAAAACCGAATGCTAAATTCAGACGTAAATCGGCTTGTCATCGCTTTTAATAAAGTCATTGAAAAATCATGATGATCAAGACCATGATATCCCACGTAATCGCCCATCGGCATAATCGCCCAGCCTGAAATACCGCTACCGTTTATTTTTGAACTTGAATCGTCGATTTCTGGGGCCAAGCTGGCGAGTAAAATACTTCCTGCTTTTTCAAAGTCACTCGGTAAATACTGGCTCATGGCCTCGGTAATTTGCTGCGATCGAGCCTTTAGTTCCAATGTCTCAAGCTGATCACACGCGGTGGCGATAAAGCCTGCTTTATCAAATTCTTTCCAATGACGTTGAAAGTGCTCCGCCATGTTGTTAATAACGTGCTGGTTAAAAAGATTCTTAAACGGTTCTGGCATGTCTTTCATATCCTATGGAATAAAGGGCAGAGACAATATAGCGGGTAATAGAGTCAGTTACTGTCAGTATAAAAATCGATTTCACTCGCTATCAGCCTTATAAAGGGCTGTTTATGTACTGATTCATGCTCTGAAATAGACGTCGTTTTCAGCGGTGTTAATGATATAAATATCGACACTGTGATTAATATTGGTGCAAAGAACGTGTCTTAAAAGGGCGCTTCGATAAAAAATATGCATAGAGTTATTGTGGATTTTAGCCCTGATCAATGCTTAGTGTCTTTTAAAAACCACGCTTATGTATTGATTCTAAAGCAGAATTCCTAACAATATTTTTTGATTCACCTATTTGGCATTATCTTTGCTGAATGAACATTATGTTCATGTAGATTTTCTCTACAGGGATTTCATAAGTTGGCCAATGTCGGTTAACTTAGCCAATGGCAACGTCGCCCGCTACTGAACCTTTTTAGTAGCACTCGATCAGGCTCCTTTAGAAAGGAAAAAACTGATTAGGGAGGCGTGTCTCTTTTTCTCTCTTCTTATCTTTCTAAACAGTCGTT
This sequence comes from Marinomonas primoryensis, assembly GCF_013372285.1. Lineage (NCBI taxonomy): Bacteria > Pseudomonadati > Pseudomonadota > Gammaproteobacteria > Oceanospirillales > Oceanospirillaceae > Marinomonas > Marinomonas primoryensis. The sequence goes on from NZ_CP054301.1 coordinate 566,657, forward strand.
TGATTTTCAATATTGATCGTGCCATTGGCGAAAACGTGTTTGTTCATAGATCTTTGTCCATTTAATTCAGGGATTGAATTGATCGAATTCATTTAATGGATTTTAACATCGTCCCTAGGCATTAGGAGAAAGCGAATGAAAAAAATTGATGTAACAGAAGCTATTTTCGCCATCAAAAAAGAGAAAAACTTGAGCTGGGAATCCATCGCTGAGGCGACAGGGATGACGGATGTTTGGATAACGTCCGCATGCTTAGGAATGAACAGCTGCACTGAAGCAGTGGCTGAAAAACTGGTGACCTTTTTAGGTCTACCAGCAGAAGCCAAATCCGTTTTAATGGAATACCCGACAAAAACGTGGGATCAAGCTATTCCACAAGATCCTTTGATTTATCGGTTATACGAAGTGGTTGGGGTTTACGGACCAACGTTGAAAGAAGTCATTCAAGAAAAATTCGGTGACGGCATCATGAGTGCGATCGATTTTTCCATGAAAGTAGAAAAAGAAGAAGACCCGAAAGGCGATCGTGTCGTTTTGACCTTGAACGGGAAGTTTTTGCCATATAAATCATGGTAGTAGCTATTGTTTTTATGAGTGAGTTTTGAGTTAGCGACGGTTGATTTGGAAAATTTGATTTTCAGCAATTTAAGGGTAAGAGGGCGTAAAAATGGCGTATATAGAACCAAGTGAATTCGTGACCAAAATGGTCGATGCAGGCGAGCAGAAAGTCTACATGTCGACAAAAGACACCCTCATTCGAGCCATTATGGCGGGGGCAATTCTAGGGTTGGCGGCAATTTTTGCCATCACGGTAGCGACACAAACGGGCAGCCCATTACTGGGTGCTGTGCTGTTTCCTGTTGGTTTTATCATGCTGTATTTGATGAAGTTTGACCTGCTAACGGGCGTGTTTACGTTAGTGCCTTTGGCTTTGTTTGATAAGCGTCCAGGTGTCACACCGGCGCAAGTATTGCGAAACTGGGGGTTGGTCTTTATCGGCAACTTTGCTGGCGCGTTATTAACGGCTTTCATGATGTCTTTCATCTTAACGTATGGTTTCTCAACCGACGGAGGCGCCATTGCGGCAAAAGTTAGTGCTATTGGTGAATCTCGTACATTGGGTTATCAGTCTCATGGTGCAGGCGGTTGGTTTACCATCTTCATTCGTGGCATGTTGTGTAACTGGATGGTGTCTATGGGCGTAGTTGGCGCGATGATCTCTACGTCTGCTGGCGCAAAAATGGCCGCCATGTGGATGCCGGTTATGTTGTTTTTCTACATGGGCTTCGAGCATTCTATCGTAAACATGTTCTTGTTCCCGTTCTCTATGATCATGGGTGGCGATTTCACCTTCATGGATTACCTTGTATGGAACGAGATCCCAACGGTACTGGGTAATCTTGCTGGCGGTTTATTATTAGTCGGCTTGCCATTGTATTTGACCCATGTGAAAACGTCCGCGTCTCGTAAATTGGTGTAATAGGGTTTCATCAAAGGTTAAAAAACTCTGTAGATACTATATTGTGTGTCTACGGAGTTTTTTGTATTTACAGCGCGTTGTTACATGCTGCTGCATTTGCAGAGTGTTGTTTTATTAAGGAAAGCGGAATGAAGGCTCTTAGCGTCAGTATCGGCAGTGCGACCAGTAAGGGCGAAAAAGCCATCAATCAGGATTTCTTAGGGCACCAAATCCCCGCCGAGCCATTATTAACCACACGAGGTGTTGCACTGGCGATTGCCGATGGCATTAGTTCGAGCCCGGTTAGCCAAGCGGCAAGCGAAACCGCCGTTACCAGTTTTTTAGAAGATTATTACCGCACGTCAGAAGCCTGGTCAGTAAAGACCTCCGGCGAAAAAGTACTCAAATCCATCAATGCGGTGTTGTATTCTCAAACCCAAAGTGGCCCCAGTCGATTCGATAAAGACAAAGGCTATGTGTGTACGTTCAGTGCGCTCGTGCTTCGTTCAAATAGCGCGCACCTTTTTCATTCTGGTGACAGCCGCATTTACCGACTTGTTGGCACGACGCTAGAACAACTGACGAAAGACCATCGGCGAGTTGTCTCGACCGCTCAGAGTTATTTGTCTCGTGCCTTGGGTATCGATCCGATTGCGGACATTGATTACCAAACCTTTCCCATTGCCAAAAACGATGTTTTTGTGATGACGACGGATGGCATTTACGACTTTCTTTCCGCCGAGGAAATAGCCTCGTGTATCGCACAAGCCAGCCATTTAAATAGCGCCGCAGAGCAGATCCTAGAACACGCTTTAAGCGCGGGCAGCGACGACAACCTCAGCGTGCAGATCGTTCGAGTGAACGAAGTTACCCATTATCAATTGGAAGACATCCAGCACAATGTCAGCCTTTTGCCGTTGCCGCCGCCATTAAAAGAAAGAATGCAATTTGAAGGCTACGACATCATCCGCTCGATCTACGTGAGCAGCCGAAGCCATGTGTTTTTAGCGCGAGATCTCGACACCAATGACATGGTCGTGATTAAAACGCCGTCAGCAGAATTAAGCGACGATCAACCCTATCTTGAAAATTTCATGCTGGAAGATTGGATCGCCAAACGCGTCAGTAATCCGCATGTGGTCAAAGCCATCGAACCCCCAAGACAGCGGGAATCGCTTTACCTTGTTACCGAATACATCGAAGGCCAATCTCTTGCACAATGGATGATAGACAACCAAAAACCCACGCTGGAACAAATCCGCGACATCATCTCGCAAATCGCCAACGGTCTTCAGGCTTTTCACCGTAAAGCTATGATTCATCAAGACATTCGCCCTGCAAATATCATGATAGACAAGCACAACATCGTGAAAATCATCGACTTTGGATCCACTTACATTGCAGGCGTTACCAACACCCAAGACGAAGAAGTTCTACGCGGCACCATGCGCTATTCCGCACCAGAATACTTCCTTGGTCATGCGGGCACCGAGCGATCTGACATTTACGCGCTCGGCGTCATTGCTTATCAAATGTTATCTGGCAACCAATTCCCTTACAGCCCGAAAATAGCCCAAGCTCGAAGCGTTGCGGCCCAACGACGTTTAACTTATCGCAGCGTTATTACCGAAGACTCAGAGTTGCCGGTGTGGATCGACGACGCACTGCATAAAGCCCTAAACATCAACCCGCTAAAGCGCTACGAAGAAGTCTCTGAATTCGTCTATGACTTACATCATCCCAACCAAATATTCCTCGATCGAACTCGTCCACCATTGATACAGCGTAACCCTGTTATGTTCTGGCAAGGCGTGTCCTTTTTCCTGTTCCTCGTGATCGTATTTCTAGTGGCTCAGGGGCAATGATTCTTTTATGTGATCAAACAACGATGTACTTCGACACGATCACCAACCTCAGTCGTCGCTTTCTTTTTTCATATAAGCGGTCTAACTGTGTGTGTTCGGTGATTAATTAACGTTGCTTTTCTTATCCTTGTTTTCTCCTCACGTTCAATTTACTCTGTTTTCAATATTTTATTCTCACTTCCATTGTTAGATAAAGGAACCATCCTATGCAGCATGGCACTCATTCCGCTTCACTCTCTTCTCCTCTTTCTGTGAAAGTGATGCGCGGCGGTATTGTTGAAAGTGAACATAATATCAAGGCGGTTGTTGTTTCAAGCGACGGTGCGGTGGTGGAATCTTGGGGGGATGTCGATGCGTTGGTTTACCCGCGTAGTGCAATAAAAGCCATGCAAGCACTCGCTTTTATTGAGATGGGTGGAGCCGAGAAATTTTCTTTTAGCGACGAAGAAATTGCCATCTGTTGTGCGTCTCATAATGGCGAGCCTGAGCATGTTGCCACGGTGCAAAGTATGTTGGATAAACTTACCTCCTTTGAAACGGACTTTGAATGTGGCTGTCATTGGCCGATGCGTGTCGAGTCAGGTTATGTGCTAGCAGGGGAAGGGAGAAAACCAAATCAATTGCATAATAATTGCTCTGGCAAACATGCAGGAATGCTGGGGCTAGCCAAATTGCTTGATGTGCCATCGCAGGGTTACATTGGTATTGATCATCCTGTCCAGCAGAAAATTTCAGATACCATGGCTCAGATGTGCGAGTACGATTACAGCACAGCGCCTTGGTCGCCAGATGGTTGCTCCGCTCCAACATGGGCGATGCCATTGACGAATCTTGCCTTAGCGTTTGCCAAGTTTGCGAGTCCTGAAGGCTTATCAGCAGAACGACAACAAGCCTGTAAAACCTTATATGACGCCGTGGTGAAGCATCCTTTTATGGTGGCGGGAACCGAGCGTTATTGCACAGACATGATGAGGGTATTGCAGCAACGCGTATTCCTTAAAGTTGGGGCAGAAGGTGTTTATATTGCTGCGATTCCTGAGCTAAAACTTGCCATTGCGTTAAAGTGTGATGATGGCGCAGTACGAGCGGCTGAGTCTGTCATGACAGCCTTATTGGACCATGTTGGCATTACGTCTTTTGTTGCGGATGACATTATGCAGGGTTATCGCTCAGTCACCTTAAAGAATTGGGAAAAGCGCACAACCGGCGCGATTGTTTGTCAAATCTGATTTGTTAAACCTCCAATGAGGTGTCACACAACCATGATCGAACTTAAATACACCAAAGACCTTGCTCGCCTTCGTCGCCTGGCTTTGTCGTCGCAAGGCTTGTTACAGACGAGTCCGTTTGGTAGCGGCTTGGCTGGCGCACGTAAGGCAGTGAGTTATTTAGGTTACGTTCAGATCGATACTATTTCTGTGGTGGAGCGGGCACATCACCATGTGCTTCATTCTAGAGTGCCCAAGTTTGACCCTTCGATGATAAATAAGATGTTGATTGAGGGCGATATTTTCGAATATTGGTCTCACGCGGCGGCGTTTCTTCCTATTGATGACTTTCGTTTTTCCCTACCTTATAAGCACGCGATTAAAAGTGGTCAAACTCATTGGAATAAAAATCCTGATAGAAAACTGATGGCGGAGCTATTAGAGCGAATTCGTACGGAAGGACCGTTGCGTTCCCGAGACGTCGAAACCAAAGTCAGTAATCGCGCAGGCTGGTGGGACTGGAAACCAGCTAAAAAGGCGCTGGAACAGTTGTTCATGGAAGGTGATCTAATGGTGAAGGATCGCGTTGGCTTTCAAAAAAACTACGATTTAACCGAGCGAGTTTTCCCCTCTTCCACCAACGTAACCATGCCGAGTATGGAAGAATTTGTCACGCATATGGTCGATCAACAGCTTCGTTGTCATGGGGCTGTATCACTGAAAGGGTTAACCTATTTACGCCGCAATACAGCGCTGCGTAACGCAGTGAAGTCTTTGGTTAACGAGCGTTTAGCGCAAGGCGTGTTAGAGCAAGTTCAGCTTAGTAGTGGTGAGGTGTATTTCATAGAAACGGGTGCGCTTGAGCGTCGCCTGCCAAATTTGAGCAACCGCCTGCATATTTTGTCACCATTCGATAACAGCGTCATTCAGCGTGATCGGCTCAAGCATCTATTTCAATATGATTACCAGATCGAATGTTATGTGCCAGAAGCCAAGAGGAAATATGGCTACTTTTCCTTACCGCTGCTTTTTCGGGGCGAATTCATTGGACGAATGGATTGCAAGGCTCATCGAAAAGAGCGCCGCTTAGAAATCAAATTTTTGTATCTAGACACACAGGGCTTGGATGATGATTTGGTGATTCACTCCTTTGTCGAAGCCATTAAAACATTCAGTCAATTCCAACAATGTGATTCGGTGACCTTGACTGCGGTGAACCCTAAGCGTTTAACGCTCTCTTTGCAGAGTCGGTTAAACGCCATATAAATGGCTGGATTTCCAACTGTTTGATCTTGTTATGACGCTATAGGTTATGCAATCGACGGCGGTAGAAAAGCCCGGCAATCACTAACGCTAGCATCAAACCGAATTCGGCGATCAAGACGGTGGCGATGGCCGTTTGGTGGCTTTGCGTCATCTCGAAGGTTTGGTAAAGAATGGTGCCAAGTAATGCCGAACCAAACCCAAATGCGGCTTGCTGAACCGTGGTAAGCATGGCGCTGCTGGCTCCCGCGTCTTTTTTAGAGACTTCTGATAAGCCAATCCGAAAGAAACTCCCGACGATGAAAGCTTGCCCAACACCAATAAAAAAGGTGGTCGGTAATAATGTGGTGACGCCGATATTGGGCCAGAAATGGTAGAAGGTCCATGCCAAGGTAAGTAACGCGGGCATTTGTAATGCACAGCCTAAAAATAGTGTATTAAGCTTACCAATTCGATCCGAAATTCTGGCGCTGTAAAGGGAGCCGATAAAAAAGGACAGACCCAGCATAATGAAAGCGTTGCCTGATTCTAATGGAGATTTCCCTAAACCAGACTGAAACGTAAGGGCGACCGAAAACATAAAACCGCTCCAACTGGAAAACATCAGAACCGCTAAAATAATGCCGAATTGAATGGAATGCAGACGCAGCAAGCGCGGTGGCATTAATGGAAAACGGCCATTCTTTTCTTTTTGGAGTTCAACTTTCCACAGTAAATACAAAAGAGGAATAACGCACACAAGCATGGTTAAGAAAGGCCATGACCAATGATATTCTGGCCCTAAGGCGACAGGAATCAATAAACAAAGCAATGCCGCTGCGAGCACGAATGTTCCTGTCCAATCTACATTGGCAGGGTGCTCTGATCGACTTTCTGGTACCCAAATACGCGCACAGATAAGAATACCGATGCACACGGGAATGTTGATCAAAAACACACTGCGCCAACCCAAGCCTGCCACATCAGCCGAGACTAAAAAGCCCCCTAAAACTTGCCCAAGCACAAACGCCAATCCACCCACGGCGCCGTAAGAGCCAATCGCAAAAGAGTGACGTTTACCCGTTAATGTAACGTGAATGGTGGCGAGAATTTGCGGCACTATCATGGCCGCGCCAACACCTTGCGCGACCCGAGCGATAAGTAGTCCAGTAATGGAAGAGGACAAACCACAGGCCAGTGACGCAATGCCAAATACCCAGACGCCCATGATGAATAAACGTCGACGCCCGAAGTTATCGCCTAAACGTCCGCCCATTGCCAAGCACACGGCAAAGCCAACACCATACGCTGCGACCATCAATTCTAGTTGAAGGTGACTGGCATCCAATGATTCTGCAATAGAAGCCAGCGCCACATTGACAATGGAAAAATCGATTAAGGGCAGTAGTTGCCCCGCCATTAGTATGATCAGCCCAGCTCGACTCAGTGTTTTTGTTTCTGTGTCCATTGTATTGAAGCGCTCTTATTTGTCTGTTTAATGGCGACAGTATGTTGAATAAATTAAACAGGTACCAGCGTCTCTTTCCCCTAGCCGCAGCATCACGGCCTTTTAGGCGATACTTACTGATTCTTTCCTTATTGATTTGAAACGTCACCACTCATCCACCTAATAAACTCATGGCGTCGTGTTGATCATTCGTCTAGGTTAATTTGGGTGGTGGTTTTTACTGTTCGAAGCGAAACAGAGGTTTGGAATTTTCGAATGTTAGTGTCTGTGTGGATCACTCGATCTACAAACCGCTCATAAGCTTGAATGTCTGGCACGATGACGATCATCATAAAATCGTAACTACCGGTTATTTGATAACAATGCCTCACTTCTGTGGCATTGCTGATGGACCGTTTAAAGTCATCGTATATTTCTTTACGGTCACGTTCCATTTCTACCGATACCAATAAGGTCAACTTATTGCCGGTTAGCTCAGGGTTCACCAAGGAAACGTCTCCGACAATAATGTTGTTATCTCTGAGTCGCTTTACTCTTTTATGGCAAGCTGGTGGCGACAAACCAACCTCTTCGGCCAAATCAATATTTGCGATACGGTTGTTGCGCTGGAGGATGGTTAAAATTTTCCGGTCTAAGTTGTCTATTTCCATAAATTTCTCAAAATTAATGCTTTTAGATATAAAATTTCTTATAAAAAGAGGTTTTAGAAATAATAATATCTTTTTTTGATTGTATTAATAGGCATATTTTTTGATATACACATAAGATTCGTTACATTATTTTCTTTGGAATAAGACGATGCATAAACAAATAATGGTGTTGGTTGGGCTTTTATTGAATGGTCTGTGGAAAGAGATTCTTAACGTCACATGGACGCTTTATAAAATCATGATCCCGATGATTATTATCATCAAAATCATAGAAGAATTCGGCGGCATCGTGTTACTGAGCCAATGGCTGAGCCCTGTTATGTCGTTGGTAGGTTTGCCCAGTGAAATGGGCTTAGTATGGGCGACCACAATCGTGACCAATATGTACGCTGGGCTGGTGGTGTTTATGAGCATGGACACGGATTTAACCGTGGCCCAAGTGTCCGTTCTGGGGATTTTATTATTGCTCGCGCATTCGTTGCCTTTAGAAGCCGCTGTCGCTAAAAAAGCAGGCGTTGGGATCGTGGTGACGCTGGTTATTCGTCTTGGTGGCAGTTTATTAATGGGCTGGATTTTTCATAAAATTTACCAAAGCGGGGATTTGTTAAATACGCCGGCCGACATCGTTTGGCGCCATGCTCCAACCAGTGACCCAAGCTATCTTGCCTGGGCAATGGATCAGCTTCAAAGCCTAGTGATGATCTTTGTTGTGATTGCCGTGCTGATTACTTTTCTGCGTATTTTAAAACTGTTGGGTATCGAAAAGCTCATGGGGATTTTACTTAAGCCCATTTTGTCGATGCTTGGCATCAGTCGTGAAGCCACGAATTTGGCTATCGTTGGCATCACACTCGGTGTTTCTTTTGGTGGCGGTTTGCTGATTAATGAAGCGAAACGAGGCCACATTTCGCCAAGGGATATTTTTGTCGCCATGATGCTGCTCAATCTACTTCACAGTCTGATTGAAGACACATTACTGGTTCTTCTGATCGGCGCAAACTTCACCACGATATTTTGGGGGAGGATTGTATTTTCTATCGTGGTCATTGGTATTTTAGTGTTTACTATCAACCGAATAGATGAAAAAACCTGCCGTAAATATTTGTATAAAAAGATCAGTGATTCCTAGTGGGCTTTTCCGTATTTTTCTAAGAACAAATAGGATTTACGCCTCCGGCGGCGCAGCATTGCTGTCTAACAAAAGCTTAAAACTAAAAGGCCGCCTAAGCCTCGTCATGTGCGAAGCACAGATAAAACCTCTGCTGAATTTGTATCGCCAACAATGGCGGGACTTAGTGGGGGAGTTGTAGTTTTGGCTTTAACAAAAACCACTACCTCAATTTGCTGTCTGGTTAACATAAGTGGCGTTTCGATGAGATTGGCGGCAGTTTCGAAGTATTGCTTTGTAAACCATGTAGTCGGTCTATATACCCCTCCCCTCGAAGATAAGGGGAGAGGACTGGTCTAAGACCGAAACCGCAGGTTTTCTCTATTGAGCTGATCAATCGATGTTTTGCCCATGAGTTTCATATCGCGTTCGAGTTCGGCTTTCATCAAACCTAGGGCACGTTCTACGCCGGGTTGTCCGGCGGCGGCGAGTGGATATAAGTACATGCGGCCGATGCCGACGGCTTTTGCCCCAAGAGATAAGGCTTTGAGTACGTGGGTGCCGCGTTGTACGCCGCTATCAAAGATCACATCTATTTCATCGCCCACTTCATCGACGATTTCCGCCAGTTGGTCAAATGAGCTGCGAGAGCCATCAAGCTGACGTCCGCCATGGTTGGAAATGACCACGCCAGTGCAGCCAATTTCGACCGCTTTGCGTGCGTCTTCTCGGCTCATGATGCCTTTTAAACAGAATTGTCCGTCCCAGAATTTCACCATTTCCGCCACGTCGTCCCAGTTCATTGAAGGGTCGAGCATGTTGGTAAAGTAATCGCCAATGGAGGTGGCTCCGTTGCCCATGTCTACGTGTTTATCAAGCTGAGGCAGGCTAAATGGTTCGTGCGTGACGTAGTTAATGCCCCACATGGGTTTTAGAACAAATTGCAACATGCCTTTTAAATTCAATTTAAAGGGAATGGAAAAACCGGTGCGAAGGTCTCGTTCTCGGTTGCCACCGGTGATCGAATCGACGGTTAACATCATCACTTGTACGCCGGAATCTTTGGCCCGTTGCATCATGGCGCGGTTCAATTCGCGGTCTTTATGAAAGTAAAACTGATACACCTGAGGCGTGGTGGTTTGCTTGGCGATTTCTTCCATACTGACGGTGCCAAGGGACGATACACCAAACATGGTGCCGTACTTTTCGGCAGCATTGGCAACGGCTCTTTCGCCATCGTGGTGGAATAAACGTTGTAATGCGGTGGGTGAGCAATAGACGGGAAGACTAAGTTTTTGCCCCATGACGGTGACAGACAGGTCAACGTCTTTTACGCCTGTCAGAACGCTTGGTACTAGGTCGCAGGTTTCGAACGCGGCGGTGTTGCGGCGATAGGTCGATTCATCGTCAGAGCCGCCATCAATGTAGTTAAAAATCGGACTGGGTAAACGCTTTTTAGCCAGAATACGAAAATCGTGGAAGTTGTGGCAGTCTTTAAGACGCATGGATCTTGCTCCTTTTTAGTCGAGTCTATTTGTTATTCCTAATCATAGTCTTTGATTGATTTATAATAAATACGACATAAAATAATAAACTCTTTCTAAAAACGACGTAATAAAACAGGAGCAAGTGCTTTGAACGCTGCAGATTTAACGCTTTTTGTGAATGTCGCCGACGCAGGTTCGTTCAATAAAGCCGCGCAATACGCGGGTTTGTCGACGCCTGCACTGAGCAAGCGCATCAGTAAGCTAGAGCAAGATCTTGGTGTACAACTGATCCATCGCACGACAAGACGACTCAGCTTGACGGAAGCGGGCGAAAGTTTGTACGTTCATGCCAAAAATATAGAAGGCCAAGTGAGTGATGCCGTCGCTTCGGTGTCGGCGTTTAGCCAAGGCTTGAGTGGCAGTATTAACATTTCGGTTCCGACGATTTCAGGAGAATTACTTTTAGCGGAAGCCATTGCGGAATTCTGTCAGCAATATCCGAACATCACCGTCGATATGCGCCTTGAAAATGACTTTGTGGATTTGGTGGAAGAAGGGCTCGATCTTGCGATTCGCACCGGCAAGCTTGAAGATTCGAGCATGATTGCCAAGCCTTTGATTCAATCTAATTGGGTGGTTTGCTGCTCACCGAGCTATCTTAAAAAACATGGCGACGTTTCAAGTCTAGACGCACTAAAAGACCATAACTGTTTGGCTTATACCTACCAAGCGCAAGGGTCTTTTGATTGGCGTTTTACAAAAAATAGCATTGAAGAAAGCGTTCGTATTAGCGGCAGTTTTGCGACCAATAACGCCCAAGCTTTACGCAAAGCCGCTTTGTCGGGCTTTGGTATCGTCTATGTCCCGCGTTGTTGTGTTTATGAAGATTTGCAACAGGGCAAACTGGTCGCTATTTTGCCGGAGTTTCAGCCTCGACGGCTTGGGGTTTACGCTATTTACCCTTTTACTAAATATTTGCCAGAGAAGTTAAAGTTACTGATAGAGCACATTAAACAGGCTTACCAGGATAAGAAAGAATATTTTTAACAGGGTCTCTTGAATGAGAGGACTTTTCATTTAATTGTTTTGTCATTATTCTTGCTGTCTATTTAATCGCTTTTACGATGGAAATGCTTATGTCGGGTCAAGGTTCTGGAGGCAATGTACTTGCCGCACTTTGTAGTGTTTTTGTTCCTGGATTAGGTCAGTTGGTTCAGGGGCGTATTTTTATGGCGCTGTTCTTTTTTGTAACGGTCTTTGTGAGCTATGCATTAGGGGCAACGGTGATTCTGTTCTTTATGTGGTTGATTGGCGGTATATTGCACCTTTGGTCAATTATTGATGCTGCGCGCTTTTCTAGATTGCGCACGGTTTTATAATAAGATAACCAGGTAAATGACTAAGAAAGGAAAAAAGAACAGGTAGCCAAAGACTACCTGTTGAGTTGCTTTTTATTCGCGCAGTTTTGAGAGATGTCACCATTGAGTGCATTGATCAGGTTGTCTACGGCGCAGGTTACCATTTTAAGCCGCGTTTCTGTGGTCGCAGAGCCAATATGTGGAAACAGTACCGCGTTGTCTAGTTTGCAAAGAGGAGAGCTGGCCGGTAACGGTTCCACTTCAAATACGTCTAGCCCTGCGGCGCGAATGGTGCCATTGATTAAGGCTTCGACAAGAGCGGCTTCATCGATCACTTTGCCACGAGAGCCGTTGATGAAAATGGCGCTTTCTTTCATCATAGCGAATTCTTTGGCTCCGATGAGACGTTCTGTTTGAGGCGTTAATGGCGTCATCACACAGATAAAATCAGATGTTTTAAGCAGTGACTCTATGTCCATATAAGTGGCATTGAGTTCTTTTTCTGCGTCCAAATTACGACTGCGGTTACTGTATTGAATCTTCATGTCAAAACCAAAATGCCCACGTTTGGCGATGGCGTAACCAATGCGACCCATGCCAATGATGCCAAGGGTTTTACCATGTACATCCGTGCCGTAAAGCGCCTCGCCTACGTTGCTGGTCCAGCGGCCTTCTCGCACCATGGTTGATAATTCGACAGCGCGACGAGCCGTACACATAATGAGTGTGAAAAGCGTGTCGGCGGTTGTTTCGTTCAGTACACCCGGTGTGTGCATTAAGGGGATGCTACGCTCGGTTAGGTAATTCAAGTCGTATAGATCTGTACCGACGGAAATCGTCGATGCGGCTTTTAGCTTAGGGGCAAGGCTTAAAAATTCTGAACTCATATTCGTGCTGGTGCCTATTAAGCCTTCCGCGTCGGCAAGGGCGGCGATAAAGGCGTCTTTATTTTCTTCGTTGATGCCATTGAAGAAAGTGATATCAAATTGGTTATCTAGTCGTTGGCGCTCTTGTGCTGGAATGTCTCGGTATAAAATTACTTTTTTCTTCATCCTATTATTCCTTTTCTAACTCGTTCTTTTCTAAACTATTTAAGTGAGCGCGAGTCGGTAGCGCTTCGCTGTCTCCGCGAACTTGAACCGTTAATGAGCCTAGCAGATTTCCACGTCGAGCGGCTTGCGCCATGGTTTTACCATCAAGCAATGCTGAGATAATTCCCACCGCAAAACTATCTCCCGCGCCCACGGTATCGACTACTTTAGTGACAGGAAAACCTGCGGCAGTACCCGACTCGCCTGAGCTGGTTTTGAAATACGCGCCGTCACTACCGAGCTTTACGATAACCGCTTTGACGCCTTGCTGAAGGTAAAAATCTGCAATGGCTTCTGGTTGGTCGCTGCCTGTGAGTATTTTACCTTCTTCTATGCCAGGTAAGACAATGTCGCTGGCGAAGGCAAATTCATTGATTGTCGCTACCATGGTGGCTTGATCGGACCATAGGGAGGGGCGCAAGTTGGTATCAAAAGAGACACTGCATCCTTGTTTCTTAGCGAGCTCCAATGCGTGTTTTGCAGCGTTTCGCATTGGTACGGATACCGCTGCAGCTATGCCAGTTAGGTGTAAATGTGCGCCAGTTTTGAAAAGGCTGGCGTCAATGTCTACCGCGCTTAATGTGGACGCCGCTGAATTGCGGCGGAAGTACTCGACTTTTGGGTCGCTGCCATCGGTCACATTCGATTTCAACATAAAGCCCGTTGCGTGCTGGGCGCTTACAGATATCCAGTCATTGCAAATATTTTCTTTGCTAATGGCTTGGCGAATGAACTCACCAAAACTGTCTTTACCGACTTTACTAATGTAGCTGGCTTCAAAGCCCAAACGTGCCATGCCAATGGCGACATTGACCTCGGCACCGGCTAACGAACGGTGGAATTCTTCGATATCTGCAAGTTGGCCTGGAGTGTTGGCAACAAACATCGCCATGGCTTCACCCAGCGTGACAAAGGCGTGTTTTGATTTTTTTTGCATAATGGTTGATCCCTTATTGTTTTTTTTTTTCAGCTATACCAACAAAATAAATGGCATAAATATCACGGCAACGAGCACCAAGACAATGACCGAAATATAAGGCATGACTGCTTTGAATGATTTGTCTATGGACAACTCTCCAATGGCGCTGGCAATCAACAAACATAGACCATAAGGTGGTGTGATTAAGCCGATTGATAGGGTAATAATAACGACAATTCCTAACTGAACAGGATCGACTCCTAAGGTGAGCGCAACGGGATAAATCACTGGTACAAACAGCACCATGGCAGGAATGGCGTCCATGAAGGTACCAATAAATAAGAAGAAGGCCACAATAATGAATAAGAACAGATACTCATTATTGCCAATGCCGCTGAAGAAATTGGAAACTGTCGCGTTGATTTGATAGTAACCCAAAAATTCGCCCAGTGCGGATGCCGCTGCCAGAGCAAAGAGTGATAAGCAGCTGAGCTTTAATGTTTCAGTGAAAATCTTAGGCAAGTCTTTGAGGCTAATGGATTTGTAGTAAAACGCGCTGACTAAGTAAGCATAAAGAGCAGAAAACGCCGCCGCTTCTGTTGGAGTGAATACGCCGAATACGATGCCACCAATAATGATAAGTGGCGTGATCATCGCTGGAATGGCGTCTTTGCTTAGTGCTATGAATTCGGCACGGCTGATTTTTTCCATCACCGGTAAATTATCGCGTCGAGCAATAATACTAATCACAAACATCATCCCTAGGCCGATCAATACCCCTGGTACCATGCCACCGATAAATAATCGCCCAACGGAGGTGTTGGTCAATCCACCATAAATTACCATGGTGATACTGGGTGGAATAATGCCGCCAATGGTCGATGACGCGGCGGTCACCCCAACCGACATTTCGCGACTGTAGCCTTTGTTGATCATATTAGGAATTAGGATTTTCCCGACACCAGCGGTATCGGCCGTGGAAGAGCCACTAACACCAGCAAACAGCATAGATACAAGTACGTTAGCATGCCCAAGACCGCCTGGTTTTCGTCCTACTAAGGCAATAGAAAAGTTAATTAATCGATGAGAAATCTGGCCGCTGTTCATGATGTTCGCGGTTAATACAAAAAGAGGCACGGCGAGTAATACATAAGAGTTAAGACCGTAAAACATCTTCATTGGAATCATGGTGGTTGGTGCACCAGTCATGGTGCCAATGCCGACCAAGGACGCAATGCCAATGGAGAAGGCAATGGGAATTCCAATAATGATAAGAGTGATAAATAGTAGAGTGATTATCGCAAGTTCCATGAAGCCCCCTTGAAGCAAGACAATGTTTTTGCTTCGTTGTAGATGTTATCCAGTAGATAAACACTGGAGCTAATGAAGGTGATTGGCATGATGAGCCAGACATAACCTTGACGGAATTCGGGGATGCTGATCCAGCGAGAATGCCAAAAGGCTTGAGTAATTTCAACGCTGTAAAGAGAGCATAATAGGCAAAATATCAACATGATTAGATTTTGAAAAATAACTAATATTGAACGTTTTGTGCCTTTGAAATAGTGTGTCAGAACATCAAATCCAAAATGTTTATTTTCTCTTACCATGACGGCCGCACCGAGAAACATGGCCCAAATAAAGGAGTTAACCGCCACTTCTTCTGTCCATAACACGGAGATACCAAGATAGCGGGTAACAACTTGGGTTAAAGTGGAAGCTAAAAAAATCACAAGGAGCAAAACGCCCAATGTGATTTGTAGTCTGGCAATGAATTTAGTCAGTATTTGCATACCATACATCCTTTAGGCTCCGAGGGAGGCTCGGAGCCAGCAGCGAGTGTTATTTAGTCTGACGAATGGTTTCAAGTACGTCGGTCATGCCGTATTTGGCCGCCCATTGGTCTTGAATTGAGTGTGCTTTTTCGATGAAAGGCGTGCGATCTAGCGTATTAATAATAGCGCCATCATCAATGGCTTTTTGTTTATAAGTCGACTCTTCACTGTACAGAGCTTGACGCTCTGCCTTCGTCGCTTCGGTCACTGCTTGATCGAAGGCAGCATGCTGTTCATTGGTGAAGCCTTCCCAAACGGAATTACGAACAAGCAACAAGCGAGTCGTGAAGTCGTGACCGGTTTCAGAAATATACTTACCATTGTTGGTTTTATGATGTTCCATCGGGATGAAATAGGGGTAGGCGTTTTCAGCGGCGTCAACAACGTTGCTGGATAACGCTTGATACAACTCAGCCCAAGCAACGGAGGTTGGAACTGCACCGATCTCTTTCCAATATTGAGACACCACACCTGACGTCTGAGTGCGGATTTTTATGCCTTTGACATCGGCAAAACTGTTGACGGGTTGTTTACCATACCAATGACGCACACCGGCTGTCCAGTAAGCCGCGACACGGTATTTTTCACCTGATTTGGTGTAGATGATGTCCGCTATATCGTTACCTACTTTTCCATCCACTACTTTTTCCCAGTGGCTGTAGTCATTAAATAAATATAACAAAGAGAATAGATCAACTTCATCAATGCCAGATGACGTCATAAAACCGGGAGAAACCAAAACCATGTCTGCACCACCAAGAACCAGCTTTTCAACCAACTCATTCTCATTGGTACCTATGGTTCCTGCGTGTACTTCTACATCAAAAAAGCCTGATTTATCGGCCACTTCCTTCAGTTTAAGCATTCCTGTTTGGTATGGGCTTGAAAGGTTAGTTTGATTGTGGGCAACGACGAGTTTTACGGTGTCAGACTTAGCAGAATCTTCGCTACATCCAGCGAGTGTGATGGCAGCGGCTGCGGTTAGCAGTGTCAATATTTTTTTCATGATAGCTCCATTATGGATCGGTTTTTTATGATTATGATGATCGCACTTTAGGCTAAAAACGATATCATGGAATCGGTTCCATGGATAGAGTCTATTAATTGCTTTCTATCTTATTTGGAGTGTTTTGTGTTCGGAATGAACTAGGTCGATTGTCGAATAACGAGTTCGGCTTTGAGCTTAATGTGTTGCGCAGGTTCGTTGTTGCCCTGGACTCTCGCCAGTAAACGCTCGCAAGCGGTTTGTCCTATGACCCTTGTAGGCTGGCGCATAACGGTGATACCGCCTTCAAAAAGCTGCGCCCACTCTGGATCATCGATAGAGACTAAGCCGATGTTTGAGCCAATGTGCATGTTGAGGTGCTTCAAGGCTTTCGCGGTGCTCATCATCGCTACGCCGTTGGTCGTGAAAATGGCTTTTTTGCGATTTGGGTGTGAATCGATAAAGTTTTGAATAACCTTGATGAGCAAATCCACACTCATTTTCTCGATTTCAATAATCTCACAGGTAATGTCGTTGTTTTCTCGGGTGAACGCTTTAATCGCGTCGACTCTAGCTTGGCGAGGGTCTATGGCGATGGACTCCGTCACCACCAAAATGGATTGGTAGGCTTTTGTTTGTAGATGTGTGCATACCTCTTTGACAGCCGCTTCGTTGTCTAGCCCAACGGTATCAAATCCAAGCGAAGTATCGATCCGATCGACGAGAACCAAAGGGCAAGAGATTCGCTTCAAATTGGTGATTTGTTTTTGTGCCATGCCGGCGGTATTGACGATTATGCCATCGACTCGATGTGCTTCGAGTAATGTTAAATAGCTGTCTTGTAGCTCTTTCTGATTGTCTGTGTTGCATACCATTAGCATGTAACCTTCGCGTCGACAAACATGCTCTATGCCCTGAAGGACATCAATGGAGTATGGGTTAGTAACATCCGCCAGTAGCAGTCCAATAAGCTTTGAATGCCCTGCTTTTAGCATTCTGGCAGAGTGATTTGGACGAAAATCAAGGTGCTCAATTGCTTGATATATTTTTTCACGTAAGGGGTCTGACAGCTTATCTTGTTCGCCATTGAGATAGCGTGAAACACTTGTTTTGCCTACTTTTGCGTATTTAGCAACGTCAGAAATAGTTGCGAAGCCTTTGCTTTTGTTTTGCAATATATTATCTCAATGATTGTTTTTTTTAATGAAAAAATATCCCATTCAAGAATGGCATATAAACAGGTATTTCATCGTACTTTAAACTATGATCCTACTACTGCGCAATTACGTGAGGTTGATTCCGTATTTTCGTTTATCCATTTTTATTTATTTATTTTTCTATCTCTCGATAGAAGGAGCTTTATGAAGATTTTCAGTTGCCAGCAGTGTGGTCAGACTGTGTTGTTTGAGAACACACGCTGCGAGCAATGCTCGTCGTCTTTGGGTTTTTTACCAGATCAAATGGTGATCAGTGCATTAAAGTCGGTCGACAATACTTGGTATGCTATGGCAGATAAATCTGTGCCAGCTAAACGTTTGTATTACTGTGAAAACCATCAGCACCAAGTGTGTAATTGGATGGTAGAAGAGGGTGGCAGTACTTTCTGTATGGCGTGTGAATTGAACCGTCATATTCCGAACTTGGAAAAAATAGAAGAGCGCCAAGCATGGCAGCAGTTAGAGTTTGCTAAACATAGATTAGTGTACTCTTTATTGCGTCTCGGTTTGCCTTTGGTCAGTAAGAAAAGTGCACCAGAAGACGGTTTGTCATTCGATTTCATTTCTGAAAATAACGTGGTTCCAGAAGATGTAAGCGCCATGACCGGCCATGCTTCTGGTCAGGTAACCATTAATGCCGCTGAAGGAAATTCCGTAGATCGTGAGCAGATGCGCGAAGACATGAATGAGTCTTATCGCACGGTAATTGGACACTTTCGTCATGAGATTGGACATTATTATTGGGATCCGTTAGTTTTTGACGATGAGCAGGTTTTAGCCGATTTCCGCGAGCTTTTTGGTGACGACAGAGAAAGCTATGCTGATGCGTTAGAAGCGCATTACAAGGCGCCTAATGCAGAGTGGCAAGAATCGTTTATCAGTGTTTATGCGTCTTCTCACCCTTGGGAAGATTGGGCTGAAACATGGGCGCATTACCTGCATATTGCCGATACATTGGAAACCGCCAGTGACCTTGGATTGAGTCTGCAACCGCATGGTTCTAATCGAGAAAATTTGGCGGTAATGGTGAATATTGACCCGTATAGGCACGATAATTTCGATGATATTTTGGCGCAGTATTTACCCTTAACCTTTGCGGTTAATAACCTAAACCGTGGCATGGGGCAACCGGACCTATACCCTTTTATCTTGGTCCCTGCGGTTCGCGAAAAATTGACGTTTATCCACCGTTTGTTAAGAGCGTACGTAGAAGAGTCGTAAAGGAATAGTAGATTAGGAGTGGGTAAGTCGTCGAGGTTGGTGATTGGACGACTTATTCATAGCTGCAAGCGGCTTGATCCGTTATTATGCTCGCCAATTGGAACGTGTTACGCCACTTCCTGATTATTAATCTTTTAGGACCCTAATGAAAAAAACATTTGAGCTATCTCATCCAAAAATTGCTTACCCTCGATTAATCGAAGCGACTAAAAGCGACATTAAAAAATATCTGAAAAGAGAGCGTAATAAGGCTCTGCCTGAATACGCTGATTTTTGGGGATTTGACTGCAAATTTGGCCAAACAGCAGAACAAGCAGAAGTTATTCACGTAGCCGAAATTAATGACAAAATCAGCTTCGCTGAAAGCCAAGCATGGCCAACGTTTTATCTAGAAATTTTGGCGGCACCAACTCAACGTACAAAGCGTGAAGTGGTAGATGAAGAGAACGAAGACGATTTGTAAAAAACGTTTTTATTTGTCAGAAAAAGCAAATTTTAAAAAGCCAGATCAATGATGATTGATCTGGTTTTTTTACGCCTTGTGTTTTGCATGGGCTGTGCGTAATTCGGTGCTTTTAGCTGACTTCAACATACCCCATAAAGCCCGTTTTAAGGTGTTCAATAATATGACAGTGATACATCCATCGGCCTGGGTTGTCAGCGACTAACGCGGCAATAACGGTTTCATTCTGGCCCAGTAAAACGGTGTCTGTGTGGAAAGGGGTAATGGCTTTTTTATTGGATTTTAAAACAGTAAAGGTGTGGCCGTGTATGTGGATCGGATGATGGTATTGCGTCAAATTTGCCAGCTCGAAAATGTAGGTTTTTCCAAGCTCTAGTTTAGCAAGGGGCGCGGGAATGTTGCCTTTAGACATGCCTTCCCATGAACGGCGGTTCATTGTCCAAAAATTGTAGTTTACCTTGCCATCTTTATGGATCGGCGTGATGTTGGCGTTCCATTCGAAAGCGAACTTAATCGTTTCTGCATTTTCCAAATCTGGCGCAGGAATCGGGTTAAGTGGCAAGGTGGGCAGTCGGCGATCTTTAAGCTTACTTGCTACCGTTCTTAGTGTTACGAGAGGTTTGTTCTTATGATTAAATGTGACCGTTTCTCCCACCTTGCTGGACGCAATAACACCTAGATCAAGGCGCATACCGGGGGCAATAAGATGATTGCCCAGCGTTCTTGGTTGAGCAATCGGGTTGCCATCAATCGCGATAATTTGAGCATCAGAATCCGTTGACGTCACGTCATACACCAAGGTGTTATCGACGTTCAATAAACGCACACGAATGGCACCGCCAGCGGGTACGTCGTAGGTCGGGTGCATTTCACCGTTAATGGTCATGACGCGCCCAGGCGTTCCCATACGAAAAGCATTTTGTGGTGTGGTCAGGGCGGTAAAAGAGCCATCGTCTTTGATGTGCCAATTCTTCATGCAAAGCACGAGATCGTCATCGAAGTCTGGCTTCTCTGCTTCATCGACAATCAGCGCGCCAACCAAGCCTTTACCAAGTTGTTCGACGCTGTTCATGTGCGGGTGATACCAAAAAGACCCCGCGTCTGGCGGTGTGAATTCATAATCAAAGGTGTCGCCGGGCATGATGGGTGGCTGACTTAAAAAAGGCACACCGTCCATGCCGATTGGGATTCTCATACCATGCCAATGAATGGTGGTTGGCTCGTTTAATTGATTCACGACTCGAATACGAACGGGTTGATGCTGTTTTGCACGGATGACGGGTGATGGATAACCGCCATTAAAACTCAATGCGGGCGTGCTGCCGCCCGGTACAATGTTGACATCCGCTGGCGCGACGATCAGTTCGTAATCGAATCCCTCAGAAGGATTGGCGGCTAGAATGACTCTAGGCAAGGTACTTGTCATGGCAAGCAGTAGGCTGGATTTAATAAAGCGACGTCTGTTCAAAGCGATTTGCTTCCTATAAATTTGAGACCATTTTATGACTGTTTATCCTGCTGGATCATATGGATAAAAGCATCTAAAGCGGGAAATTTGCCCGTATCATTACGCCAAATGACGCGGTTTTCAATGGGTTCTAAGGCGGTAAACTCACAACCTACTAATCCCATACCATGTTGATATTGCTCAAATACGCCTTTCGGAACGAGTGATGCTCCACTTCCGGCACTGACACAGCCAATAATAGTGCCATAACTCGCAATGCTCGTGATGGGTGAAATAACGTTGTTCTGATTAAGCCAAGTTTCTAATGCTGCTCGGTATGGACAGGGTTCTGGCCACATGAAAATGGCTTTTCCATTTAGGTCATTCACGGATTTTATTGGCTGGGATGACACTGAGGAAATGAGAACCAAATCTTCTTGTAGAAAGGTCGCACTGTTTAGAAAAGGGCGATCAATGTCTACCGCGATAACCGCTCCGTCTAATCGATGCTGATGCATGTCTTCTAGTAGTTGAGGCCAAGTGCCGGTTTTAAATTGCAGTTCTACGTTTGGAAATTGTGCGTGAAATTTTGTGAGAATTGGTGGAAAGCGACTCGTAGCCGAGGATTCAATGGCGCCAATTCGAAGCGTGCCAGAGGGTTCAGAAGACGGATCAACGGCCCGTTTGGCTTCTTCTGTTAGCGCTAAAATCTTCTCGGCGTAGGCCAGAAAAACCTCACCTGATGGCGTAATTCGAAGCCCGCGACCTTCTCGGTAAAACAGCGACACTTTGAGTTCTGATTCAAGTGTCTTGATTCTCGCCGTGATGTTAGAAGGAACACAGTGCAACGCGGCGGATGCTTGTACCACACTGCCAAGATTGGCTACGGTTTTGAACATACGAATTTGAGCAAGTTCCATCATTCATTCCAAGTGAATACTGGATGCAGTATTCGTCAATTGTTGTTTCGATGCATTGCCTTAATACTAAACCTTCCCTAAATACTTAGCGACCAGCGGTGTTTTTAAATGTGTTGGATATAGAGCGAAAAGATGAAGTTGGCATGTGCGGCGTTGTTTGTTGTGCTCTGTTGGGCTTATTCGCCCATAGGCATTCATATTGGTCTAGAGGCGTATTCGCCTGGGCAGTTGGCGTTGTTGCGATTTTTAATCGCCTCCGCTTTTATGGCCATCGTGGCGATGTATCACGGCGTACAAATTCCCATACGACAAGACCTTCCTTTGCTGTTTTTGCTTGGTTTTTTTGCCGTGGCTTTGCATCACATTACACTAAACTTTGGTCAACGTGGTGTGAGCGCCGGCGCGGCGAGCGTGTTGGCTCAATCAACGCCTATTTTCACGGTGATTATTTCACGGTGTGTTTTAAAAGAAGCGGTGAGTGTGTGGCGCTGGTGTTGTATTTTAGGCGGCATGATGGGCGCGTTTATCGTGGTGGTTGGTGATAAAGGAGTAGGTAATATAAGCCTCAACGGCTTACTGATTCTTCTTTCAGCGTGTTCTTGGAGTGTGTATTTCATTTTGCAAAAACGTTATTCGACGCGCTACAGTACCTTAACCATGGTGTGTTATACAGTGTGGTCAGGGACGCTTATTCTAATGATTTTTTCTCAGGGCCTGCTGAGCTCTTTGGCGTCATCAAAGATTCAAATAAACTTTGCGGTGGTGCTGTTGGGCGTTTTCCCTAGTGCGTTGGCGTACGTGGCTTGGGCGTATGTTTTGTCGCGCGCTGAGGTCAGTAAAATATCCATTGTATTGTATTTGATTCCGCCAACGGCGATTCTCATGGCGTCATTTATTTTGGGAGAACGTCCTTCCCTATGGGTTGTGTTAGGCGGTGGCGTTGTTGTATTGAGTGTATTGTCTATGAGTCTGGAAAGCCTGTTTCGCCGTCGCAAGTGCGATGGCGAAACAGGTTAATCGTTATTTATAGCCTTGTGCTTGTAGGGCAAATAAATGTGCGTACTGCCCCTGTTGAGCAAGCAAGGTGTCATGAGTGCCTCGTTCTTTTACTTCGCCATGCTCCATGACGATGATTTCATGAGCGAGCCGAACGGTTGAAAAACGGTGAGAAATCAGAATCGCCATTTTTGTCTTAGTGTGTTCTTGAAAATGCTGAAAAATATTAGCCTCAGCTTTAGCGTCCATCGCGGCGGTTGGTTCATCTAATACTAAAATATCGGCGTCTTCTCGCATGAAGGCGCGAGCCAAGGCGATTTTTTGCCACTGACCACCTGATAATTCTTGTCCACCTTTAAACCATCGGCCAAGCTGAGTGTGGTAGCCATTGTCGAGTTCTTCAATAAAGTCAGTGGCTTTGCCTAACTCGGCGGCTTTCTGCCAACCAGTTTGGTCATTGAAGCGGTCGTTGTCGCCAGCCCCTATATTCTCTCCGACGATAAATTGATAGCGTACAAAATCTTGAAAAATCACCCCAACACGCTTAAGAAGCGCGGTTTCATCCCATTCGAGTAAATCCAACCCATCTAATAAAATGCGTCCTTGTGTTGGATTGTAAAGGCGTGTGAGTAATTTTATTAAGGTGGTTTTACCAGAACCATTTTCCCCCACAATAGCGAGACTGTGACCGGGACGAATATGCAGCGTGACATTTGATAGCGCGGATTTTTCACTGCCTGGATACTGAAACGACACATCTTCAAAGCGAATACCATCGTTTGGTTTTGGGCCAATTAATAAACCACGGGTGGACGATGGCGTTTCCTGTTCTAGATACTCATATAAGTTCGACAAATAAAGGTTGTCTTCATACATGCCGCTGATCGCTGTCAATGAGGCTGAAACAGAGCTTTGGCCTTGCTTGAATAAGAGTAAATACATGGTCATTTGACCTAATGTGATCGCACCAATAATAGTGTCGCTGACAATCCAGCCGTAGGCACCATAAAATACCAGTGTGCTGATGACACCAAGAGCAAAGCCCCAGGTTTCTCTTCGAAGAATAAGGCGCTTACTTTCTTTAAACAGTTTGAGGAAAATTTCAGAGTAGCGCTGTAAAAAACGCTCTCCCAGCTGATAAAGGCGAACTTCTTTTATGTTGTCTTCCCGAGCCAGTAACGTTTCTAAATAGTTTTGCTGTCGGACTTCGGGCGAGCGCCAGCGGAACATCAAAAAAGCATCGCCAGAAAACTTTGCTTCGGCGATAAAAGAGGGCAGCGCGCCACAGATTAGCAAAGCTAATGCCCATGGCGAAAAATGCCAGAGTAAAACCGCAAAACTTGATAAAGAAATGGCATTTTGAAGTAACGAAAAAGTTTTATTGACCAAGGCGAGCGGCCGGCTTGATGCTTCGCGTCGAGCGCGGACAAGCTTGTCGTAAAACTCAGAGTCTTCAAAATGAGACAGGGTTAGGCTTTGGGCTTTTTCTAAGATCATCAAGTTAACTTTTTGACCTAATAAACCTTGTAGAATGGCTTGCTGCGCCGTTAATGCTCGCTGTGCCGCGGCAATGATAAGAACCAATATCCCTTCTAGCACCACATAGTTAAGTGCTGTTTCATAGTGCAATACTTGGTCTTGCTTGTAGCTTTCCATGGCCGCTAATACAGCGTCCACAATCAACTGTCCGACGTAGGCCATCGCGGCAGGTAGTACGCCTGCAATCAAGGTGGCGAGTGTGAGCCCAATGGTAAGAGAGGGAGACGTCTGCCACACCAAATTGATCGCCCGACGGCTATAGCGAAAGACGCCGAGCATGTTTTTATCGACAGTGTTTTTAGGCGAGTCGGTAGGCTTCATTAAAAGTCCTGATTAAAAAAAGGGTGAGGAAGTACGATGTAAAGTATACGTGAGAGCGCGCGTTGGAGAGAATTTTTTTGGAGCGTCAGGATTTAGATCGAGAAATAAAAGCCCTTGATGCAAAGGCTCTGAGTATTAATTGTGCTTATGACGACGGCGATCATTAGAAATGGCTGGCAGCGGTATTTGATGCCGCATTATGCGGCATCACTTTCAACGAAGTCGCTTACCTCTTCATCATCAAATACGACGGTGTTTTCATCTTCGTCGTAAACCGCTTCTTCATCCGGTTCTATAACCAGATCTTCTAGGGCTTTTTTAGACGGTGATTCGGTCAGGTCAAGCTGAGCATTTGTTGCTTTACTGTTGGTTTTTTTAGACTTTTGGGGGGCTTTCTTTTTGGTACCTAAAACGTCTAAGAGCGATTCTTTGTTCTCCGCTAGGTACATGGAGAGTGCTTCCTTTTGACTATGGTCACCGGCTAGATTGCTTTGATCCAATATTTCATACAGCGCTTCGGCCGTATCCAACAATTTATCGTACGCATCGGCTTCCGTTTTTGAAGTAAACGTCATTTTTTCGATTCCATCGCGTTCTACAACATATTTGATAATTACAGGCATGATCCACCTCGTGAAATAATATACTGTATAAATATACAGTGTTATTTTCCCTCTTGTCTAGTGCTTTTATTTGTTGATCTGAGTAATGATTGTTAAAGTGGCGCTCTTGATGAAGGAAACGGTTTTTATGCAACTCGATTTATCCCAATTAGATTTTTCTATCATTACAGACCATGTTGAAATTGCGTTAACCATTTCTTGGGCTTTACTGTTTTATATTGTGCGTCGTTACACGAAACGTATGATTCGTGTGAATCAGAATATTGAACACGATAAAAAGCGTCAGAGAATCAATACGGTCGATAACATATTTAACCTTTTTTTAGTTGTTGGCTTTATTCTAATTTGGTCATCTGAATTACAAAATATCGCGATTTCGATCGCTGCCTTTATGGTGGCGTTGGTCATCGCAACAAAAGAATTTATCGCCTGTATCGTTGGTGCATTTTATCGCGCGAGCACACGGCCTTATCAGGTTGGAGATTGGATCCGTATTGCTAATTATGAAGGCGAAGTCACGGACAGTGATTGGCTTTCAACGACGTTGTTTGAAGTGGATTTAAAAGGCGGGAGCTACACTTACACAGGGCGTACTACAGTAGTGCCGAACAGTGTTTTATTGGTTCATACGGTGCAAAACTTGAACTATATGCGTCGTTATGTGACGCATACCTTTTCTGTTTGTCGCAATACCGATGACGTAAACCTGTTTGCTATTAAAGAGCAGATACTCGAGAGAATTCGAGAATACAGCGAACATTTTCATGAGGTAGCGACCCGTTATAACAGCTTAATCGAGAAGCGATTGGACATTAAGATTTCCGGCCCAGAGCCGCGAGTACGCATCACTACGACCCCAGAGGGCTTTAACGTTTTTACGGTTTCTTTGTTTTGTCCCACTGAAGAAGCCGTCGATATTGAGCAAAAAGTAACAGAAGATTTTATGCGATTTTGGTTTGAAATGCGCAGCATGGCTGTCGATGTGACTGGGAGAGAATAATGAGATTAGACCATATAGTTAGCGTCGGTGTTCTGGTCGTTGCATCGTTACTATTAACTGGATGTAATAGTTTCCGTGTTGGTGAAGCAGAAGTGAATCAAGAAGTAGCGAAGCAGCTCGCTCAGCCTCAAAAAAACCATATAAAGCTAACGTTAGACAATAATACACTCAATCTTGATTTGCTCATCGACTCTGCCGATGTGGATTTTACCGAACGCGACGGTGGCTTAGTATTGGTGGATTTGATCAGCAATATGACGGGGACATTGACGGCTTTTGGTCAGACCTTTTCGTTAACCACAAAAGTAAGTCCTTCGTTTGAATCGGGTGTGCGAATTGAAGAAGATCGATTGTATTTAGTGGCGCCAAAAATCACTAAAATTAATGTAGAAGGCTCAAGCTTTAATGACAAAGTGCTGCGTTCAACGCTGGGCTCTTTGCATGGTGATTTCGAAAAAGCACTCGTTGAGTATTTTGATGAGCACCCCGTTTATGTGTTAAATCACTCTCCTTTCGAAAAAACCGCTGCGGCGTTAGTAAAGAACATTATTATTAAAGAAGATTCATTAGAGCTGTCTATTTTTTAGTGAAAGAGACTGAATAAGGGTCTAGGTAAGTTTCTTCACAGCCTTTATAATGCCGCCATAAAATGAGCAGTCACGCTTAATTATTGAATTTAAATGAGGAAACAGCATGTCGATTGCAGACAACCAAGTCGTCCAATTTCATTATACTTTGCGTCACGGCGAAGAGCTTATCGAAACGTCTGCGGGCAAAGATCCTGCGACCTACCTTCATGGTCACGGTAATGTCATTCCAGGTTTAGAAAAAGCCATGGAAGGAAAAGCAGTGGGTGATGAGTTTGAAGTGACGGTAGCGTGTGCTGACGCTTACGGTGAACGCCATGAAGATCGCACGCAGCAAATGCCGATTAAACACTTGCAGGGTGCGAAGCGTTGGAAAACAGGCATGGTGGCTATGGTGAAAACGGACCAAGGCATGCGCCAAGTTACTATTATTAAAGCCGGATTGAAGCATGCGACAGTGGATCTTAATCATCCATTGTCAGGTAAAGACTTGACGTTCAATATTCAGATAGTCGATGCGCGTGAAGGCACCAATGATGAAATTGCGCATGGTCATTCTCATGGCGTTGGTGGTCATCATCATTAAGCATTAAATTCCTATAGACGGAATGAATGGTTAAATGAAAGCCCTTGTTACTTTAATGTAGCAGGGGCTTTTTCATTTTATTCGAGGCTTTTTTATACTGATGCTTATCAGGATAGAGTAAAAAACAGTAATAATTAATAAGAATCGTTATCAACACCTTGACAGGATTGCCATTCATACACATTATTGATAATAGTTATCATTTGTATTATTTGGAGGGCAGCGCGATGAGTCGCTATTTGGTACCATTTTCAGTACTTGAGCAAACCATTCAAGCAGGTCAATGTGCAGATTCGCCGGAATTGCTCTACTATTATTTAAATCTTACGGAAGAATATGCGGAACGCTTGGATATCACCGATGCCGTATTGTTGCATCAGCGTGTGTTTAATGTGTTACTAGATACGGTTTGTGACACTAATATTGCTCATCATTGGCGTCAGACCTGTTTGGATAAAGTGTATTTACCTTTGTCTAATCTCAAGCGTTTAATCGTGACGTATCAAGACGCGAGAAACTACTTCAAAATGGAACATAGTCTACGGGTTCTGAGTTATTACTTTACCTCTTCCTTCGAACAATAAGGACACCATTAAAGAATGAAAATGCGCATTGAAAAAGACAGTATGGGTGAACTAGACGTGCCAGAAGAGGCGCTTTACGGTGCTCAAACCCAACGTGCGATTAATAACTTTCCTATTAGTGGCGAAGCACTTCCAGACGCGTTTATCCGCTCCCTTATATTGATCAAAGCCGCTGCTGCGCGTGCGAATGAAACGCTTAAATGCCTCTCACCGGAAATTGCTAAAGCGATTCAAGATGCCTGTAATGAACTGCTTAACGATGACAATTTCATGCGGCATTTCCCTGTGGACGTATTTCAGACTGGCTCTGGTACCAGCTCCAACATGAATGCCAATGAAGTGATTGCGACATTAGCCAGCGTCTATCACGGTGCACCGGTAAATCCTAATGACCATGTGAACTATGGTCAGAGCAGCAACGATGTTATTCCCAGCGCGATACATGTGAGTGCAACGTTAGAATTAACCGGTCATTTACTGCCAGCGCTGGTTCATTTAAGGCAAACGATTATAGAAAAAGGCGATTCGCTAAAGGGGTTTACTAAGACGGGACGTACGCATTTGATGGATGCCATGCCGGTTCGACTGGATCAAACTTTTCATGCGTGGGCGGCTCAGCTGCAAGACAATATCGACAACCTCATGTATTTAGAAAGTAAAACCACACAACTTGCTCAAGGTGGCACGGCGGTCGGTACGGGCATTAATGCACACCCAGAATTTGCTGCCCTTTTTGCGAGAGAATTGTCTGATTTAACAAAAGTCACTTTCACTCAAGGTAAAAACTTTTTTGCGCTCATCGGTTCACAAGATACTGCGGTGGCGTTATCTGGTCAGCTTAAAGCCGTTGCGGTCACTTATATGAAGATCGCCAATGATTTGCGTTGGATGAATTCTGGCCCATTGGCTGGTCTAGGAGAAATTTCATTACAGGCGTTGCAGCCAGGTTCGTCTATTATGCCGGGTAAAGTAAACCCTGTGATTCCAGAAGCAACCGCTATGGTGGCCGCGCAAGTGATAGGCAACGATGCCGCGATTACTATTGGTGGTCAATCCGGTAACTTTGAATTGAACGTTATGTTGCCGATGATTGCTAAGAATCTACTGAATAGCATTAAATTGCTAGCCAACAGTGGGCAGTTACTTGCTGATAACGCTATTGCTACATTGAGCGTTAATGAAGATAAATTAAACGAAGCATTGCATCGTAACCCAATTTTAGTCACGGCGCTTAATCCGATTATTGGCTATGCAAAAGCCGCTGAAATTGCCAAAAAAGCCTACAAAGAAGGTCGCCCAGTTGTCGATGTAGCAGAAGAAAATACGGACTTAAGTCGAGAAGAGTTACTTGTTTTGCTTGATCCTGCCAAATTAACCCACGGCGGCCTCTAGAGTAGATCAGATAAGGTTTCTTTATTTGGTTGTTCCCTTACCAAATAACGAAAACAGGCCAGCGTTCGCGCTGGCTTTTTTTGTTTTTAACTTTGCCTATTTTGCACAAATAACCAAAAATTATATATCACAAGATTCCTTTTGGCTTAGGTTGATAGAAGAAAAAGAATGTTCCTTAGGCCTATTATTACTCCCAACGCCCTCCCTCTCAGCACAGTGAAAATGTGCATAGAATAATCATTTTTTCATTAATTATAAAATAGACCATCGCTTAATATTGACGATTGGGTAGTGTAGTGGAATAATTTGTCTGCCTAGGCAGCTACTGCCTGTGCAGCTAAATTCATATCACTCTGACTAGGCCAATCATGACCCAACCAAACCGCGAAGCCCATGAGCTACTATTTACTAACATTGGTTTTTTACTCGGTAAAACCAATCAGATAAAAGATCGCCTTCTTGATCAATTTTTGGTTGAGGAAGAGATTACATCAAGCCAAGTTAAAGTGCTGTTTAAGCTCTACTACCTGAAGAATCAGCGTTCTTCCGATCTTAGTAAGTCTTTGAATGTTGATAGCGGCGCGATTACTAGAATGTTGGATCGATTGGAGAAAAAACACTTAATTCAGCGAATAGCGGATCCTGATGACCGCCGTTCCGTTTTGATTGAATTAACAGACAACGGTTATATTGTAACAGCTCGTGCGATTCCCCTTGCTCAAACTGCTATTGATAATTTAACCGAATGTTTAACGTCTGAAGAAAAACAAAATTTACTACATTGCTTAAGCAAAATTGTTGGTTCTTTTCTACCAGAAGAGTGCCATCTGTCTAATCAAAAGGATGCAAAATGTTAAAGCTGGCAAAAATCACTACCTTTATGTCGTTATGCTTTCTCTATGGTTGTGCGCCATCATCAAATATTAAAACGCACAATACCATGGCAGATGATTCATTAATCAGCCATGCCAGTACTTTGGAAACGAAAAACTTATATTCAACTAATTGGCCAGGAGAGTCTTGGTGGTTATCTCTTGACGATAACCAGCTGAATCAGCTTATAACGCAGGCGCTAAAACACAGTCCTGATATTCAAATGGCGAATGCGAATTTACAAAAAGCATCCGCGTTTGTGATGGCGGCAGACAGCAAATTTGATCCTGTGGTTTCTGCAAATGCAGGCGTTACGCGTTCTCGTTTGTCCCGTGTGGAAGACAACAGCTATCAAGGTAGTCAATACGGAACCGTATATAATCTTGGCTTAAGCATGAATTACTCTTTCGATTTATGGGGAGGTAATAAAGCTGCTTGGATCGCCAGTGTGAATACTCAAAAAGCCGCTGAGATTGATCATCAAGCTGCGAAGATTAATCTGTCTTCAGCCATCATCCGCACCTACATACAGCTTGCTAATGCCTACGCTTTAGAAGACTTGGCAAAAGAAGATCTAGAACGAACACAACGTATTGTTTCGATCACTCAGCAGCTGTTATCAAATGGCTTAACATCAGATGATCGTTTGTACACAGCGCAAGGTAACGAAGCCTCCACACAACAAATACTGAAAAAGCGAACTCTGTCTATTCAACTATTGAAAAATGCGCTAGCAACGTTAGTTGGAGAAGGCCCAGATCTCGCCATGACCATCGAGCGACCTACGGCGCACATGAGTACTAAACTCAGTCTACCGGAACAATTACCGGCAAATTTAATCGCTCATCGTCCAGATATTGTGGCTGCAAAATGGCGTGTTGAAGCGTCAAATAAAAATATCGAGGTTGCCAAAACAAGCTTTTACCCGAATGTTAATTTAAGCGCGTCAGCGGGGTTTAAAACGGTACTTGGCGACTCTATGTTTGGCGAACCAAGCCGTTCTTGGAGTGTGGGGCCAGCCATCTCTTTGCCTTTATTTACGCGAGGTCTCAACGCTGACTTGATTGATCAAACGGCTTCTTATGACGCCGCAGTCGCTCACTACAATAAAACAATTGTAAAAGCTTTTGGTGATGTGGCAGACCATGTTTTGTCCATCAAATCCATCAATGAGCAAATACAAGACGCACAACGAAGCTTTCAGCTAGCAACCAAAAGCTACCACATTACAGAAAAACGTTATCAGTCTGGAATGGGAAGCCAGTTAGAAGTATTACTTATTGAAAATCAGCTACTGCAAGCAGAATCAGCAATAACCCAATTAAAAAACCAACGGCAAGAGAAGCAAGTCGCACTTGTTGAAGCGTTAGGTGGTGGTTTTGAAGATTACCCGTCGACCTCTGTTTCTAAAAATTAATGGTGAATAAAATTATGCAAGACAACGTTGAAAACACAGTGGCTCCAAAGAAAAGCAAGCGTAAGAAGAGCTTAATCATTCTTTTCGGTATTGTTGTATTAGGTGCCGTGGGAACTGGCTGGTACTACGAAGAGTATGTTGTTGGTAATCAAACCACTGATGATGCTTACGTTAACGGCAACATCGTCTCTATCACACCAGAAACGGTTGGCACTGTTACGCAAATTACCGTAGACAGCGGTGATTTTGTACAAAAGGGGCAAGTCTTAGTGCGTTTTGATGAGGCCGACGCAGACCTTGAGTATGACAATGCCAAGGCGAAGTTAGCCCAAGCGGTCCGACAAGTAAGAGCCATGTTTAATAATGTGACGCAAGCGGAAGCGGTGGTCGATGCCAATAAAATCGCGTTACACAAGGCAGAACGGGATTATGATCGTCGTAAAAATATGGTCAAAGCCGGTGGTTTGTCTCAAGAAGATCTAAGCCATGCGAAAGACATGGTTGATTCCGCTCAAACTCAACTTGCCGTTGCGGTTGAACAATTGAAATCACAGTCTTCCATGATATCGGGCACAACAGTAGAAACTCATCCTACGGTTCGATCCGCGATTACCAATGTTAAACAGGCCTATCTGACCAAACAGCGTACTAATATCGTCGCTCCAGTGACTGGGTATGTGGCGCGCCGTCAAGTTCAGCTAGGGCAGCGCGTTTCACCTAGCTCTATTTTAATGGCCGTTGTCCCACTGGATGAAGTGTGGGTAGACGCTAACTTTAAAGAAACTCAAATGGATGATATGCGCATTGGCCAGCCCGTTGCTTTGATAAGTGATCTTTATGGAGACAAAGTGGTCTTTCATGGAACGATAGAAAGTTTGGGTATCGGTACGGGCAGTGCATTTTCAGTTTTACCAGCACAAAACGCTACCGGTAACTGGATTAAAATTGTTCAGCGTTTACCTGTTCGTATTACGTTAGATGCACAGGACATTGCTAGTCATCCTTTGCGCATTGGTCTATCTATGAATGTTGAGGTTGATACAGCAAACACATCTGGCAAATTGTTATCAACAACAAGCCCAGAAAAACCGCGCTTTGTAACCAATGCCTATCATCAACCGATGGAAAATATTCAACAGACTATCAGCCAAATTATTAAAGACAATGATGCCCAGCTTAACCATGCATCCACAAATAAGTAGTAAGGGCGATCTATGAGTCAACAAGAAGACTTTCGCCCAGCGAATATGGCTCTGTGTATCTTTGCCATCTCGCTGGGGGTGTTTATGCAGGTGCTGGATACCACTATTGCAAACGTTGCATTGCCGACTATTGCTGGCAATATGGGTGTGAGTTTTAACCAGGGTACTTGGGTTATTACCTCCTTTACCGTTTGTCTTGCGATTGGCTTACCTATTACCTCTTGGTTAAGTCGTCGCTTTGGTGAAGTGCAACTTTATATTGCGGCCTTGCTAAGCTTTATTATTACTTCATTTTTATGTGGTATCGCGCAAAACATGGCCGAAATGGTTTTTTTTCGTGCCATACAAGGGTTGTCAGCAGCGCCGCTGTTTCCGATGAGCCAAGTGCTTTTGATGTCTATCTTCCCGCGAGCGAAACGGGGAATGGCGCTTGCGCTGATCGGCATGGTGGCCGTAGTTGGCCCAATTGTGGGTCCAATACTTGGAGGCTGGTTAACCTACAACTATAGTTGGCCATGGATTTTCTTTATCAACATTCCGGTAGGGATTTTCTCAATTGTTGTTATCTTAGCGCAGTTTAAAGATCGACCTCAGCAGAAAACCAAACCGAAATTGGACATCATCGGATTAGCAACCATGGCGTTGGGTGTTGGTGCTCTGCAGATTGTGTTGGATAAAGGTAATGATTTAGATTGGTTTTCTAATAGCTGGATTATTGCAGGCTCTGTGTTTGCTGCCATTATGCTGATTTTTATGGTGATTTGGGAGTTAACTGACGACCATCCGGCAATCAACCTTCGCTTATTTGCAAACCGAAATTTCTGCATCGGCACCATATTGCTGACATTAGGTTTTGGAGGTTTTTTCAGCATCAACCTGATTCTTCCGCAATGGCTTCAGACCCAAATGGGCTACACCTCATTTTGGGCAGGATTGGCGGCGGCACCATTAGGGATCTTGCCTTTATTGATGTCGCCCTTATTGGGAAAATTCGGTAATCGACTCGATATGCGTTGGTTAGCAGCAGGCTCATTTTTGGTTATTGGAATAAGTTGTTATTGGCGAACTCTATTTAATTTAGAGGTGGACTTTAAAACCATTGCGCTTATACAGCTGTTTATGGGGATTGGCATTGGCTTATTCTTTATGCCAATGACGACGATTTTAATGTCGGATCTGAATGGTCCTGAGATTGCGGATGGGGCTTCTTTATCTACCTTCATTCGAACCCTAGGCGCGAGTTTTTCATCTTCTTTAACCGCTTGGATATGGACTCGTAATTCAAGTGTTCATCATTCGGTATTAAGTGAAAATATATCGCAATATAACCCGATTGTGTCGCAACAACTTGAAAACCCAAGTGTAGAAAGTCTGATGAACTTTAATCAGACAGTGACGTCACAAGGGTTAATGATGTCAACCATCGATTTATTTACGATGCTGACCGTCTTATTTTTCGTTCTTACGCCATTTATTTTCTTTACGAAAAAGTCTGCTAGTTAGCATGGGCATTAATTAATCAGTCTCTACCTAATCGCCCCAAATACATCTAATGTGTTTGGGGCGATTATCTAGTAGAAAAATAAGCAGCTTCTTGTTCTTAAAGTTTTTTTCTTTAAAGCCCTCTGGTCATAAATACGCTGTACGGATCTAGTTTGTAGTCGGAAAACGGGCCGCATTCATTAAAACCATGTTTTTTGTAGAGCTTTCTGGCGGGGGCAAAGAAATCTTGTGGACCGGTTTCTAGGCTGATTTTTTTGAATCCTTTGTGGCCAGCAGCATCGAGTATATGGCTCAGTAACGTAGAAGCCACGCCTTTATTACGAGCGGCACTGGTGGTTCTCATGGATTTGATTTCGCCGTGTTGGTTGTCGATTGTTTTCAGCGCGCCACAACCCAATAATTGAGTGTTTTCCCATACGGTCCAGAAGAGAATGTTTGGTTTTTTGAGTTCGGTTAAGTCTAAAGCATGCACACATTCGGCTGGTGATGCGGTGTGCATATCCTCAAGGTGTTCGGTTAATAGTTTCTGGATTTCTG
This sequence comes from Marinomonas primoryensis, assembly GCF_013372285.1. Classification (NCBI taxonomy): domain Bacteria; kingdom Pseudomonadati; phylum Pseudomonadota; class Gammaproteobacteria; order Oceanospirillales; family Oceanospirillaceae; genus Marinomonas; species Marinomonas primoryensis. The sequence goes on from NZ_CP054301.1 coordinate 601,760, forward strand.
CTCCAGATAAATCGTCTATTCTGATGTCCATTCGTTTATTTTCCCTAATTTATACTGTCATTTTACATTCAAAATATGGGCGGTAATAAACAAAAGAGTATACTGCTTTTAATAAAGGGTAAATATGGAAGGAGAGAAGGTACGATATGACAGAGCAAGTGAATTTGCGGCCCGTTACTATGGCAGATGCGGAAGATTTGTTGGTGTGGCGAAATGACCCTGAAACACGACATGCATCTCATAATACCGATGAAATATCGTTAGATAGGCACCTAGCGTGGCTGGAAGCGTCTTTGAATAAACCTGAGCAACGGCGCTTATGGATAGCAGAAATGAACGCTAAATCGGTTGGTACCTGCCGAGCGGATCGTATCGACGGTGCTTGGGAGCTGTCTTGGACTGTGGCGCCAAATTTTCGCGGAAAAGGCATCGCCCAAAAAATGTTATCTGCCATCATCGAGCGTTTTCAAGATCCGCTAGTGGCAGAGATTAAGGTCGGTAATATTGCCTCAATAAAAGTCTCTGAACGAGCAGGCTTCATCTTTGATAAAGAAGAACATGGTGTGCTGTTTTATGTGTTTCCTAGAAAGTCTACCTCGTCATATTAGTCATCAAAACGAATACGTACTTTCGGCTCGTCTTTTTTCTTTTCTGTTGGTCTACGCAGTGGATCAACCAGCTTTTCTAAACCGTTGATTTTAATTTCAAGTGACAGTTGTAGCCATTGCCCTAGATTGCCTTTTGGCCAACCTTCTTTTGCAAACCACAGTAAATACGCTTCTGGCAGGTCGATCAAAATACGACCTTGGTATTTACCAAACGGCATGGTTTGACGAGCAACTTGAACGAGATCTTCTTGTGAAAACATAGTATTTACTTATTTAATGTAATGACGTGCTTAATGAATTTGTGTGTATTTAAACATAAGCCAGTTATTTGGCAAACGCCGGATTCTCTTTAAAACGCTGAATCAGATAATCACAGATGCGCTGTAATTTTGGTGATGGCTGGCGAACTTTTGGATAAACCAGCCAAACGCCACTATAAGGATATTGATACTGAGGGAGCAGGGCGATTAGTTTACCACTGGCCAGGTCGTCATTTACGTAATAATCCGGCAGCTGGGCGATGCCTAATCCTTTGCGAACTGCGTCTATTAACGCGGGCCCAGAATTGCTGCGCCATTGGCTGGTGATTTTTATTTCTTTGCGTTGTCCGTCTTGTTGAAATAACCAATGACTCTTCGAACCAATCAAACAGTGATGTTTATTAAGTTCTGCAAGCGTATGCGGCATACCGTGTTGGTCGATGTAGTCGCGTGAAGCGCAAAGATATTCAACACGATCACACAAACGGCGTGATAAATGGCTCGAATCTTTCATCGCACCCATACGAATAGCAAGGTCATAGCCTTCGTCGATGATGTCTACCGCGCGATTGGTAAGATGAAAATCCAGTTCGATTTTAGGATGATCCAATAAAAAATCGTTCATCAGCGGCGCAATATAACGCTCGCCAAAAGTGGTGGCACAGGTCATTTTAAACAATCCAATTGGTGCTTGATTCAGCGTTGAAATGACTTCTTCCGCACTACTCAGCGCCTCAGGTAAACCGCGACAATGCTGATAATACAGCTCACCTGCTTCGCTTAGACGAATGCGTCGGGTGGTTCGAAATAATAGCGTGGTGCCAAGCTCAGCTTCTAATTGAGTAATCAAGCGACTGATGTGCGAAGCCGAAACACTGAGCTTAATCGCCGCCGCCGAAAAGCTACCTTGTTTAACCACTTCGATGAAGGCTTCCATTGCTTCCCAATTTTTCATATTTCACTCACTTGGCTTGATTTTATGTTTGGTACTTTATCGCAGATAAGTGAGATTAAAAAATGATTATTGCTGTATGGCAATAATCATTTTCCAAAATGGGCATTATCGTCGTAATGATTTACGACTACACTGAGTGCCATTATCGAGATGAAAAATTAATTATAAACACACTTTGGAGAACACAATGAAATGTAAAGCCGCTGTTGCTTGGGGCCCAGGTCAACCCCTTAAAATTGAAGAAATTGATGTACAAGACCCGCAAGCGGGTGAAGTTTTGGTTCGTATGGTGGCAACCGGTGTTTGTCATACTGATGCGTTTACGTTGTCTGGCGAAGACCCAGAAGGTGTTTTTCCTGCGATCCTAGGTCACGAAGGCGCAGGTGTGGTTGAAGCGGTTGGTGAAGGTGTCACGACACTAAAAGCTGGCGATCACGTTATTCCTCTTTACACCGCAGAATGTGGTGAGTGTAAATTCTGTAAATCTGGCAAAACCAACTTATGTAGTGCCGTTCGCGAAACTCAAGGGAAAGGCCTGATGCCAGACGGCACAAGTCGTTTTAGCATCAATGGCGAACCGATTTTTCATTACATGGGCACGTCTACTTTTTCCGAATACAGTGTGGTTCCTGAGATAGCGCTCGCAAAAATTCATGTTGATGCACCGTTAGAAAAAGTCTGCTTGCTAGGCTGCGGCATCACCACGGGGATTGGCGCAGTGTTGAACACGGCTAAAGTCGAAAAAGGCGACACGGTGGCGGTATTTGGTTTGGGTGGCATCGGTTTGTCGGTAATCCAAGGCGCACGCATGGCTGGCGCTGGCCGTATTATTGCCATCGACATTAATGAATCTAAATTCGAAATGGCGAAACAATTTGGTGCGACAGATTGCGTTAATCCGAAGTCATTCGACGCACCTATTCAGCAAGTCATTGTGGATATGACAGACGGCGGCGTGGATTACTCGTTCGAATGTATTGGTAACGTGCAAATTATGCGTCAGGCGCTTGAGTGTTGTCATAAAGGTTGGGGCGAATCCATCGTTATTGGCGTGGCCGGTGCGGGACAAGAAATCTCAACGAGACCATTCCAACTAGTGACTGGTCGAGTCTGGAGAGGATCGGCGTTTGGTGGTGTTAAAGGCCGCAGCCAATTGCCAGGTTACGTAGAAGACTACATGAACGGAAAAATCGAAATCGACCCATTCGTGACACACACCATGCCGCTTGAAGACATCAATAAAGCGTTTGATTTGATGCACGAAGGGAAGAGTATTCGTACGGTTATCCTGTTTGATAAAAAGTAACGGCTTCTGATCAATCGAAAATCACGTTGGCTTTCTTCCCTATAGAAAGTAGAAAGCCAACGCTAAGGAGTGGAACGATGGAATTACTTTCCAGTACTAAAAGCTTCGGTGGCTGGCTAAAACGCTATCGCCATGAAAGCTTGTCGGTAAAAAGCGAGATGACGTTTGCGATTTATTTGCCGCCACAAGCAGAAACACAAAACGTCCCCGTTTTGTACTGGTTGTCGGGTTTGACCTGTACTGACGAAAATTTCATGCAAAAAGCCGGCGCCTTTCGCAAAGCAGCGGAATTAGGCTTGGCGATTGTATGTCCTGATACCAGCCCGCGTGGCACAGAATATCCGAACGAACATGAAAGCTATGACTTTGGATCTGGGGCGGGGTTTTACGTCAATGCGACAGTGGAACCGTATTCGAACACCTATCACATGTACGATTACGTGGTACAAGAGTTGCCACATTTGATCGAGATGAACTTTCCTGTCACTGACAAACGTTCTATTTCTGGTCATTCTATGGGTGGTCACGGCGCCTTGATTTGCGCACTGAAGAATCCAGGCATATATCAATCTGTATCGGCTTTTGCGCCAATCGTGAATCCAACCAATTGTCCTTGGGGTGAAAAAGCCTTCACCGGTTATTTAGGAGAAGACAAAGCTACTTGGAACGAATGGGACGCTACTTTTCTAATCGAGAAGGCAAGTGAACGCTTACCTTTGTTTATCGATCAAGGCGAAGCCGACAACTTTTTGGTAGAACAGCTTAAACCAGACGCCCTAGAAGCCGCCTGTGAAAAAGTTGGTCATCCGATTACGTTACGTCGTCAACCGGGTTACGACCACAGCTACTTCTTCATCGCCAGCTTTATCGACGAGCACCTAGAACACCATTCCAGAGCCTTGAGTTAATCATAAATTAGCTTCTCTTAGAATCGACAAAAGTGAGCCGAGGCTCGCTTTTTTATTGACTGAAAACATATTTAAAAAACACGTAGGGAGGCATGCGCAAAGCGTAATTCACCGTTTTTGCAGGTTGGTCTTTAGGCCAACAACTTCAGATAGAGCAGGTTCGGAGGAGACTCAAACCAAGCGGCGTTTCTCCATATGTATGAAAAGTCTGCAAAAATGTCTGTTAGCTCTAAGCTTCCTTGGTTATCAGGGGGGATTTAGCTCGCGATAGCGCTTATTTTAAGGGAAACGGGCCTAATTTTGAGGTCTGAATAAAAACAAAAAAACGTTCGTCTTGACGTACGTGCTTTAATACGTACAATTTGATCATAAGTTAAACAACCTGAGGTGTGTGATGGCTGGAATTACAGCAACAGAAGCCCGTGGAAATTTGTATCGATTGATTGATGAAACCGCAGCTTCCCATGAACCGATTACGATTTCGGGTAAGCGTAATAATGCGGTTTTGGTGTCTGAGGAAGACTGGTCTGCGATTCAGGAAACATTATTTTTATTGTCTGTGCCGAAAATGCGTGAATCTATTCGTGAGGGTATGGATACCCCGGTTAGTGAGTGTGATGAGGGGTTGGACTGGTGACATGGACGTTGGTTTATACCAAGCAAGCTCAGAACGACGCGAAAAAGTTAGCATCAAGTGGTTTGAGATCTAAAGCTCAAGAGTTGCTTAATTTTATTGCGCAAGATCCCTTTCAAAAACCACCTCCGTTTGAAAAACTCATTGGTGATCTTTCTGGCGCTTATTCACGAAGGATTAATATCCAACACCGATTAGTTTATCAAGTATTAGACGCTGAAAGAATGATAAAAGTGCTTCGGCTTTGGAGCCATTATGAGTAGTTTGACTTCATTAGAAATAGTTTAGATACAGGTCAAAAATTAAATTTTTATTTAAATCTCATTTCAGTGGTAAAGACTGCATAGATCATCCTGAAATTTGGGTTCATATCAGTTGGTTTTTTTAAAAATTTTATTCTATTCGTTATGGTTTTACTGTTACTATGTTTACCAAGTGATTTGTTTAGTTTTTATACTAAATACTATTTTTTAGATTAAGGTTGATATTATCAAACGGTTCCTTACTTACAGCTTATTTTTGATGGTTTTTATAGGGCTTTCTTGGAATGGAGTAGTCTATTATGTCGATTGGAAATTAGCCAAAAAAGCTGAAATAACGGCTTATGAGAGTTGCGACAAAATCTGGGCAGCACGTGGAGTGTATAATTTCCATGAAGAGGAAAATTCCATTACCGCTTTTAACCGAGCTTTTGCTTTAGGTGCTAAAGGAGGTGAAGTTGATTTTTTTTATGATGTTAAGTCTGATAGTTTTATTGTTTCTCATGGTAAACCTAAACAAGATGAATCAGGTAACCTCATTTACTCACTTAAAGAAGGTAAGCTGCTGACTTTAGAGAAATTGTTCGAAAGTGTTCCTGAGCATACTTACTTTTGGTTGGATTATAAAAACTTAGACAGATTATCTGATACTGATACTCAGGCAGCAATTAATCGTTTAAAAATTGTCGCTAAGAAAGCAAGAAACATTAATTACTTATATATTGAAGGTTCTAATCCAAATCACCTGTCTAGGTATACGCAAGCTGGGTTCCATACTATCTTAGCAGTGCAGCCATTACCTGAAAGCCATTTTTTATCGAGCCTTTCAGTAAATATATTTAAAGTAGCTTATTACTTTTATGATGTTAGTGCTTTAGCAATGCGTTATGGTAATTACTCGGATCCTATTTTTGCAAAAAACAATAAAAACTTATTATCCTATATACCTGTATTTCTTTTTCATGTACCTAAGGACGTTGTTTTGGTTGAGAGCTTGGTTAAAGAGCCTAATGTGAACGTATTATTAGTAGGTCGTGATGAAAGTGTCAGTATGTTCAATACGACGGCTTGCAAGTAGATCTGTTCATTTTCTCTTAAATAAAAATGTTTTAATTAGCCTAGTTATAAATTTACTAGGCTTTTTTATTTTGGTATTGAGCTAATCTCGCTTCTAATAATCTCCAAATCATAATTCTTAAAGAAAGTGGAACCTAGGAAAGGTGCGAACAAGTCCTCTTGCCTCAGTATGTGGATAAAAGCCTGTTATTCGAGGCGAGTACCGAATGTGAATAGTTGGCCTATTTTCGAGGTGCTCAACAAAGAATTCAGGCTTTTAGGTCATACCCTTCGGGTCTTTCAGGGAAAACGTCACATTTCGTTGTGACTCTGTGAAAGGTATCTACACTCCTTCATCGTCACGCCTTATTAGGCGATTTCTCTGAAAGACTGAGGCTTAGTAGGCTTATTCGCATCTTCCCTTGCCATTTGGCTTATCGTAATTTGTGTTCTACTATTTTGATTGACCAGATGACTGTCTAAATCAATATAAGATACTTTAACCCTTTAAATGGAGTATGACGTTGAAGAAAATAACCATAATGGCGCTATTATTTTTGATCCCTCAATTATCGATGGCGGCGTTGATAAACGAAATGCAAACGTGCCAAGGCCTCATCGAACATATCGATAAGAAACTAGATGAAACGGGTTCTAAATATGACAAAGGTGCAGTAAAAAAAGTTCGTAATGGACTAGAAGGTTATAATCAATATATTCAACGTGAAATTGTGACTCCTGGACTATTACAGTTCAACGGCGGCGATCAATCTAAAGCGAAGGCAATGCAAGAACAGGTTGATGCGTATAAGAAAACAGTCGCTAAACGATACGACCTTACCTACCCTCAAAATGAAATATTTATGAATCATGCCATGGCGGTAAACGAATGCGCGAAACAAGCTGTGCCTTCTGGTCAAGAGCTAGAAGATTTAAAAGAAGCGCTTAACCTAATGGTCGAGTTTGCGCAATAAATTGAAGTTTGAGCCAGATTCTAACTCTTTAAGACTAATCTCAAAAACAGGCCCAAGCATGCAATCTCTAGAACAGTTAATAACATTACGTAAAACACTTCACCAGAACCCAGAACTTTCTAATCAAGAAGAAGCAACAGCGGTTCGAATACTCAATGAGTTTAAGTGTTTTTCACCGGATGAAATCGTCACAGACCTTGGTGGTACTGGGCTTGCCTTTGTATTTAATGGAACCGACAGTGGTCCAACGACTTTGATTCGCAGCGAATTAGACGCGTTGCCAATCGAAGAAACCAATACCTTTTCGCATCGTTCGCAAGTAAAAGGCGTTTCTCATAAATGTGGTCACGATGGGCACATGAGTATTGTGACGGCGCTGGGTGCGGAATTGGCAAAATCTCGGCCACAGAAGGGTCGTGTCGTGCTGTGTTTTCAGCCAGCCGAAGAAACGGGGATGGGCGCGATTCAAGTGGTGAACGATGTATGTTTTGCTACCCTCAAACCGGATTATGCTTTTGCGTTGCATAACTATCCTGGGTTAGAGCTAGGTAAGGTGGCTGTACGAGCAGGGACTTTTAATTGTGCTTCGAGAGGCATGATCATCCATTTAAAAGGCAAAACGTCTCATGCGGCGCACCCTGAAAATGGGATAAGTCCAGCCAATGTTATGTGTAATATTATTCAAGAATTGAATGCATTGCCTTCTAAAATCGTGGGTCAAGGAATAGAAGGGCGGCATTGGGTGACGGTGATTCACGCCAAATTGGGTGAGGTCGCTTTTGGTACAGCGCCGGGTGACGCCGTGGTGATGGTGACGTTGCGCAGTGAAAGTAATGAAGGTATGCACACTTTAATAGAGCAGGCTGAGGCGTTTTCGCGACGGTTGGCTGAGCAAGAAGGGCTGAGCATTTCGTTTGAATACGATGACGTATTTCAAGCCAGTGTAAACTCTCAAATAGGCTGTGATCTTGTTGTGAATGCCTGTGAAACCATGAAAACACCTTATTTATTATTGGATGAGCCAATGCGCTGGTCTGAAGACTTTGGGCAGTTCACTGCAACCGCGAAAGAAGGTGCCATGTTTGCCTTGGGCGCAGGTCAAACTAGTCCACAATTACACAACCCAGATTATGATTTCCCCGATTCATTGATTCCGATTGGTCGGGACATTTTTTTGGACATCATTCGTCAATTAAATGGTTTAGAAGGCTAGGTGAAGAAACAGAAGATAAAGCTAGGGTAAACGCTCAAGTCATTGGAAAACACGAACATACTGCTTTAAAGTGTCTTAAAGAATAGTCATGGATAAGAGGCGTAATCATGGATAACTATTTATTGTTTGTGGGGGTGGCTGTTGCAACCATTTGTTTGCCTGGACCGGCGGTCCTTCTTACGATTAATAACTCTATTCAAAAGGGTGTCTTAAAAACACTGGCGGGAATTTCCGGTGTGACGTTGGGGATTTTGTTGGTCGCGACGATATCGGCGACCAGTTTGGGCATTATTTTAGCCAGTTCAGCGATGGCATTTGGTGTGGTGAAAATAGTTGGGGCCGTTTATCTGGTGTACCTTGGCATTAAAATGTGGCGTAGCAAAGCGCCTCGTAGCATTGACCTAGGAGACAAGCACAGCTCGTTTTTGAAATGCTTCGCAGAAGGCTTTTTGGTGTCCATGACGAACCCTAAAGCAGTGGTGTTTTTTATGTCTATCTTTCCTCAGTTTATCGATTTGAACCAAGAATATTCTCCACAGTTTATTCTGCTCGCTGTGACTTTTAGTGTGTTGTCGGTGTGTATTCATAGTGTGTATGCTGCGACAGCGTCTTTGGCGAAAACCAAGTTGTCGTCCCAAAAAGGTCATGCGGTTCTAAGCAAAGTCAGCGGTAGTGTGTTTGTTGGCTTTGGTGTTGGATTAGCGGCTTCCAGTCGGTAATTTACTCCCGACGATTTTGGGCCTTACGCTGTTGCGTTTAAAGGTTACGTTCATTTATTACGAAGGTGTTCAATGCAGTATTCTATTCTTATTACAGGTTGTTCAACAGGTATTGGCTTGGAAGCCGCAAGAATGCTTCAGGACCGGCAGTTTCTCGTTGTGGCCAGTTGCCGCAAACAAAAAGACGTAGACGCATTAAAAGCTCAGGGTATAAAGCATGTTGTACAGTTAGATTTGGCAGACTCGAATTCGATTGCAAAAGGGCTGGAAGAGACATTAGCCATTACTCATGGGCATTTGTTTGCCCTGTTTAATAATGGCGCTTATGGTCAGCCTGGTGCGGTGGAAGATTTGCCTGTTGATGTACTAAGAGCGCAGTTTGATAGTAACTTCTTTGGCACTCATGAACTGACAACAAAAGTGCTTAGCATCATGTTAGCCCAAGGTTATGGCCGGATCATTAATAACAGTTCGGTGCTTGGTTTAGTTGCCGCGCCGTTTAGAGGGGCTTATAACGCGAGCAAGTTTGCCTTAGAAGGGTTAACAGACACGTTACGTTTAGAGTTATTTGATACACCGATAAAGGTGAGTTTGATTGACCCAGGCCCAATCGAAAGTCACTTTCGTGCCAATGCGTTGACCGCGCTAAAAGACAATATCGATATGGTGAACAGTCGCCATCAAAAAGGTTACGAAGAAGCGATAGCAAGGCTCAGTAAAGAAGGTGCGACGTCATCGCAAACATTGCCAGCCAGTGCGGTGGTTAAAAAATTGATTCATGCCTTAGAATCAAAACGGCCTAGAGCGCGCTATTACGTAACAACGCCAACCTACGCGGCGGTCTTCATGAAACGATTATTGCCAACGTGTTTGTTAGACTGGGTGATGCGTCGCCAAGGCGCTTAGGGTTCTTGTTGATTTTCATTAAACTGCTTTAGCCAATTGGTGATGGCCGACAAATAGGCAGTTTGAGCGGGCTGATGCGATAGGTACAAATCATGGAAGCCCTTCGGAATAGAGGCGGTTGTTAGGTGATTAAAGGTCCTGTTAGCAGCGTCTTGCATGCTATCAACGTCTAATACACCATCGCCTTGTTGGGTTTCCTCTACGGTTGATTTCCCTATTGTGCTGATTTTTGAATGACATAACAAAGTTGGAATATCTATTTTTTGATTGGCAAGATTACGTTGTGCAAAGATAATTTCTCGCAGCCAATGGAAAGATAAATCAAACCCCTCTGCTGGCTTCCAATCCAATCGATAATCCCATTCTCCACCAAACTTACGGTGCAGCGTTTTCGAGTAAATATTGATTTTTTTGGCTCGTAAATACAAAAAAGGTAAAGCAGAAACTAAGGCTCGAATGGACCAGCTTATCTTATTGAGTGCCAACGGTGGAAAGGGAAGTGCAAGAAACGGGCTATTTAGTATTAACCCACTGACGGTTGGAAACGCTTTGTTGTAATGACTGGCTCGTTCAGGCAATGCGAAGGGTTGCGCCAAGTAAGTAGACACGACTAAGCCGCCGGTGGAGTGTCCTAGTATGACAACGTCATTAACGCCGTCTTGTTTCATCGTGGCTAAGGCAATGTCTAAGTCTTGGCTGTATTGCTCAATCGAATCACACCAATTGGGTGGTGTTGAAGGGCGAATAGAGCGCCCATAGCCTTGTAAGTCGACGGCGTAGAAACGATAGCCAAGGTGAATAAAGTGCTCAGCCAGACCCGTTTGAAAAAAATAGTCTGTATAACCGTGGACATACAAAATGGCTTTTTCGGCGTTTGGGTTGCCAGCATGGTGAATAAGCGTGCTATGAACTTGGCTTTTTGGGCCTGAAAAGGCAAAAGTGCGAGCAATAAAGTCGGCACCTAATAGGTCTTCACATTTGTTAACTTGTTTCCAGTGTTGTCCTATTGATGCGCTCATCTTGCTTTCCTTTATCGTTAGCCGAAAATATTGTCGCCTAGTTGGTCTATGGTTAACTTGGTTTTGCGAAGCGTGATTTGAATGCACTCGTCACGATTTGGCATTAAGTCTGAGCGAATGAATTTGTGTGTTTTTTGATCTTCGCCTTCTCCTTTAGTGATAGTCGCTGCAACTCTAAATTGACCGCCGTCTTTCATTGGTGCGGGGACGATTGAAAAACCTTTATACTCTATTGTTTCTTCTGCTTTTTCTGGTGCGCTTTCGCCGCCTGAAAATAGACCTTTAAGGCCAGATAAAATACCCATTAATTAATTCTCCTATGTTTGACGCTATTGTTTGGGGATTTTGCGTATTAGTCAAATATTCTTAGATAATTTTGCTTTTTTAACAAATTGACCATAGCAAGAATGTAAGGTTAAAGAAAAAATGAGTTTGCTTCTGCTTGCTGTATACTCCTCCAAAATCGTTAATTGAAGAACAGGATTAGATTAATATGAGCGAAACACAAGTTAATAACCCATTGCATGGTTTGAAGTTAGAAAAGGTCGTAACGGATCTAGTAGAGCATTATGGCTGGGAGGAGTTATCTATTCGTATCAACATTAATTGTTTTAAAAGTGATCCATCGGTGAAATCCAGTCTAAAGTTTTTACGTAAAACACCTTGGGCGAGAGAAAAAGTAGAAGCGTTGTTTTTAGAGACATTTACTCACTAATTACGTATTTGATTTCGTCCTTCATGCTTAGCTTGATAAAGCTTCACATCGGCCGCTCTCAGAAAATCGGTAAATTCTTGCCCTGGTTGTAACGAACTGATGCCAATACTGACGGTGAGTGTGATTGCATCTGTATGGCTATGGAATGTTGCTTGCTCAATTTTTTTCCTAATGACTTCAGCCTGTTCATAGGCTTGTATATCGCTTATTCCCTTTAATAAAACAATAAACTCCTCGCCACCTAAACGGTAGACGCTTAGGTCTTGAATGGACTGTTTAATTTCATTGGCGACCTTAATAAGCACGGAGTCGCCAATGTCATGGCCAAATTTATCATTGATGTTTTTAAAATGGTCGATATCAATGATGAGCATGTGAATGCTTTCCGCTTTTTTGCGGACGGCGCTAAAGTCCGCTTTTAGTGCGTGGCGGTTTTGTACGCCGGTTAACGCGTCTTGTAGTGCAAGAGCTCGTAGAAATAGACTTGTTTTTTGTCGTTGGACTTCGTAAATGTGGCACATTAACCAAACAGAAGAGTAAGCCAAAGTGAAGTTGAAAACGGTTCGATAGGGCATGAAAAGGCTTGTGTCTGTTCGAAGGTATAAAATGGCAGCGGAAAACATGACAATCATGGCACTAAAGCAAAAGCCTTTTTTTAACCCAAATAAGTTGTAGTACCAAAGTGGTAAGGCGAGGCTCCAAAAGATCGCGCCAGCCCAAAACTCCATTAATGATGCAGACGCTAAAATATTGAAGGTTAAAAGTGCCATTAAGGTATAGCTTTGCCATGGCTGATAGCGCTCTTTTAATGAAGAATAAAAGCAATAGCCACTAAAGGCAGCCACAATGATTTGTACAGCGCCGAGCCCTATTTTTTGCATCAACAGCATGTTTAATAAAAAATACACGCTGTGTAATGCACACACTAGAATGCTTAACCATTTATGTAATGCTTCAGGTGGTACGGAGGTTTGTGGATGTTGTCGAGTACTCATTAACGGTTTCGCTTAAGAACAATAAATGTATAAACTAACGTGGCTTTGCATTTTTGCTGTTATACAGCCTCGGTAAGGCTAATAGAGCTGTAGTGTACTAAATTACGCCCTTTATTCTTTGCTGAGTAGAGATTTTTATCGGCGACACGCAAAAACTCTCTGAAAGTTTGCCCTCTTTTAAGTTCTGCTATTCCAATGCTGACCGTGACTTTTATGTTGTTTTGGTGAGTTCTGAAAATGTTGTTTTCAATGCGCTTACGAATTGACTCAGCAAATTCATACGCTTGCGTTGAAGTACTATTTTGAATAATAAGAAACTCTTCTCCGCCAATTCGATAAACATGATGGTTCTCTGTGTAGCTTTGAAGTAACTCGGCCATTTCCACCAGTACCGAATCACCGACTTCGTGTCCGAATTCATCATTGACGCTCTTAAAGTGGTCAATATCAATCATTAATAGTCTCGTTACTTCTGGTTCGTACTTTTCTTGAAAAGGGTCCATAGCCTCTTGATTAAAATCATCAAAGAACAATTTCAAGGCATGGCGATTTTTGACGCCTGTTAACGGGTCTTCAAATGCCATTCTGTGTAATATTTGACTGCTTTTTGTGTATTGTGTTTCATATAAATAACAGATGGCAAAAGACAGAAAATACGCGAGCGAAAAATTCAGTACGGATCGATGGGGAATATAACTTTCTATGTCCGACTTGATGAATAAAAAAGAGATAGCAGGAAGAGAGAGTAAAATGGTGTAAACAAGGCCTAACTTTGGTCCTGCTAATAAACAGTATAACGGCGGTAAAATAATGAGCCAATAAACGGAGCCTGCTCTTAAATCAGCAGAATAAAATACGTAAAAAATAGTGACCGTTAAAGAAGTAATTAACATATAGCCATGCCATTTTTTAATCTTCCCTTGATGCGCTGAATAGAAAAAATACAGGTTCAATAGACCAAAAAACGCTTCTGTTAAGCCAATAGTAGTCTGCTTTAAAATGACAACATTCAGAAAACTGAAAAAAAGAATGATGACGCCCGTGCTTAGGCTAAGCCACTTATGTAAGGTGTGTCTCGTTTCTAATAATAAAGAGTCTGCTTGAATGCTCATTTATCCGCTTTCTACATATATAATAGTTAGTTATTTTTCAGAAATCATATTCTCTCTTAAAAATATAGGTGAGTTATATTTATTTGAGTAACAATTTGTTATCAATAGGGGTGAACGTGTCGGCAGAATTGATCAAAGACTGCGCCGTTAGGGCTTCTACACCATACACTTCAACCTTGGTTTGATATTTTTCTCTCAGTGTTCTAGCCAGTATGTCAAAGTCACCGTCGCCAGAAACCAATACGAGCACATCGCTGTCTTTACCATGTTCTATTCCATCGATCGCAATACCAACATCCCAATCACCTTTTGCGGACCCATCGGATCGTTGAATAAACGGTTTTAATTTCACCTCAAAGCCGATAGCTCGAAGAATATTCTGAAATTGACGTTGTTTTTCATCGCCTCTGTCTATGGCGTAAGCAATGGCTTTTATAACGTCTCGGCCTTGAGTAGCTTGTTGCCAAAACGTGTTGTAATCGAAAGAACGTCCAAAAGCCTGTCGGGTTGTGTAATAGACATTTTGAACATCGACTAAAATCGTTACATTGCTCATGCTTTTCCTAGAGATAGTGTGAGGGGGAGAACACGTTACAAGTATTTGTATTGAAAAGAAATCATAAAGCTAGGTGAGTGTAGGGAGATAAACGAAAAAGAATCCCCATAATGCATAGAGAGTCCGCTTCTGGCTGGATAATATATTGAATAAGGAATCATTGAATATGTCAGGATTTGAACCCGAAAATCGCGTTAGGCCGCTAACACCAAGAGAAGAAAATGCCAAAAGCAACGTCGTGATTGCGTATGTTTTTATGCTGTTAGGAATATTCACCGGTGTTTTTTGGTTAATCGGTGCTATTTGGGCAATGGTAAAAGCAAATGAAGCCCGCGGAACACTGTTTGAAGATCACTACACCAACATTATTAGTACATTTTGGTGGGGAATCTTTTTGAGTGTGATTGGCGTGATACTAGCTTTCTTTTTCATTGGTTATATTTTGTTATTTGGTGTCTGGGTTTGGTCGATTTTTAGAATGGTAAAAGGCATTACCAAAGCCACGTCTAACCAGTCCTATCAGGTAATGTTTAACCCTTTTTAGGCAATCGTTTCTCAGTCAGCGCCGCTAAGTTTCCCACATAGCGGCGCTGACAAAATGCCAGTTAGTTGTTGGTTATTGTCATATTACTGTCTTTGTATAGCCTTTCCTCGCGTGTTGATAAAGCCAGTTCTTTTACACTTATTGGTGAAGAAGGTGACAAAGACAATGTCAATGTTTCCGGTTTACTTAAGAAAGCCCAAATGGCACTAGCAATCTGCTTGGCTTCTTTTGAATCTGCGGCGGCGAGCCCTAACGCTTGGCTTCTAAATGCAAGAAGGTCTAGCTGTGCCTGTTTAGACTCTTGTCCGATAGCAGGCTGAGGAAACAGGTGATTGATTAATCCAGACTCTGTGTATACCACGTCTAAAGAGCGAAGTTTAATGGCCTCACCATACATAATGAGAATGGCTTCAGGTTGCCCTAGGGCAAACGACGCGATGATGTCTGAGCGCAGCTCTGGCATGTTAATGGTTTGATCTAATAGATTGATATTGGACGACAATGATATTTCCCCGACGTCTTTGATATCCAATTTGAATTGTGACAATACTTTCTCGCCTTCAGCCTTTGAAGAAAAAGACCCTTTGCCTAACAGTGTTTCAATGCCTGCGGCACGCATCCACTGTCTCATATCACGAGAAACGCTGTCGATTGGGCTTCTTTGAATCCAGAAATCCACGTCTAAATCCGGGTATTTAATCGGATATTGGTTGAGCGAAATCCGTGCGAATCGCAACCAAGGCGCGCTGTCTGCCCCAAAACGAACATTCTCAAGCGAAGGTGTTAACGTGAACGGATCAAAGTGAATACTTTCATAATGAACAAAAGAAGTTAACCCCGAGTGCTCTAGCTGTTCTTGTATTTTGTGTTCGGCGTATTGTGCGCCATAACGTTGAACCAAGTAGAGAGCGAATATAGCCAAGCAAGAAAGTAAAATCAAAGCGGTTAAAGCCTTGGCGAGCTTCGTGGTGATGTTAAGGTTCAAGTTTATAGTCCTACGTTTTCAAACATGTCTTCGTGTTGGAATAAAACATGCAGGTATAATTAAGTGACGTTACTGTCGTTGAAGAGCGACTGATTAAGAACATTATCTAATAAAGGACAATCGAATGCAGTTTAAAAAAAGTGTCTTACTGGCAATATTAGCGACGACATCTTTATCTACACCATCATGGGGTAAAGACTTTGTCGACTTACTGATAAAAGACGCCACGCTGTTAACCATGGATAAGAACAAAACCGTTTTCCATCATGGTGTGATTGCCATAAAAGGTAACAAGATTGTTGCTCTTGGTAATGGCGCATTAGCGGCGCAATTTAATGCGAAAAAAGTGTTAGACGTTGATGGTGACATCGTGATGCCCGGTTTAATCAATACGCATACGCATGTGTCCATGACGCTTCTGCGATCACTAGCCGACGATGTGCCGGATCGTTTGCATCGTTATATTTTTCCTTTAGAGAGCCAGCTGGTGTCCCGTGATATGGTGCGTATCGGCGCTAATTTGGGTAATGTTGAGATGATTCATGGCGGTGTTACCACGTACGCGGATATGTATTATTTTGAGGACGAAGTTGCCAAAACAGTCGATGAAATTGGCATGCGCGCGGTGCTTGGTGAAACCGTTATAAAGTTTCCTGTTGCTGACGCTAAAAATGCCGAAGAAGGCATTAATTACGCGCTAAAATTTATTGAAGAGTATAAAGACCATCCTCGTATCACGCCAGCGTTTGCACCTCATGCGCCTTATACCAATACAACTGAAGTGTTGCAGCGTATATCTGACTTGTCGAAAGAGAAAAATGTGCCGGTATTGATCCATTTAGCTGAATCTCACACCGAGCAAGAAAAGATCGCTAAGCGTGCAGATGGCAAAAGTCCTGTACAATATATGCATGATATTGGCGCATTGAATAATCATCTCGTTGGCGCTCACATGATTTTGGTGGACGACCATGATATTGAATTGGTTAAAGAAAGCGGCATGGGGGTTGCTCATAATATGAGTGCGAACATTAAATCTGCAAAGGGCGTGTCTCCAGCCTTAAAAATGTACGACAAAGGTGTGCGTATTGGCTTGGGCACCGATGGCCCAATGTCAGGAAATAACTTAAGCACCATTGCTGAATTTGGTCAGGTTGCCAAAGTGCATAAGTTAGTGAATCAAGACCGAGCGGCGATGCCACCAATCAAAGTCATTGATATGGCGACCATGGGTGCGGCAAGGGCGTTACACATGGAAGATCGTATTGGTTCGTTGGAAGTGGGTAAGTTGGCCGACATTATTGTTATTGATACTAAAGCGCCGCACATGGTGCCCATGTACAATCCGTATTCCGCGCTTGTTTATTCGGCATACCCTACCGATGTTAGACACAGTATCGTAGACGGTAAAGTGCTAATGGAAGACAAAAAAATACTCACCGTGGATGAAGCTGCGATTCTAAAAGAAGCAGTAGAGTACACTCAGACCGTGCGTGATACCGTCATTGCGAACGGTGAACAAGTCCTTTAATTCACTCTTTTTTGATTATTATTGTTATTAAAGTCTCTTTCTACGACTTACGTCGAGAGAGGCTTCTCGCCTTCGTTACTATTTTCTTTGTATCTCTTGGTGATTCTTTTGATTTATCTGTAATGGTACGCAGAGGTCTTCGTAAAAAATGCGTACTATAGATACCATTTACTAATTATTCCATTTTATTCACAAGGAGTGAGTTATCTCATCTTTGATTCCCTCACAAGAGGATTTATGGTTTCTGCCCTTAGGCGGTACCAGCGAGATCGGCATGAACATGAATCTTTATGGTCATGACGGTCAATGGTTAATGGTCGATTGTGGCGTGTCTTTTAATGAACCGTTAACGCCGGATGACCTTCGTACTTCCGAAATAGTGTGCGCCGATCCTAGCTTTATTAGCGAGCAGAAGGAGCGTCTCGCAGGCATCGTTATTACTCATGCTCATGAAGATCATGTGGGCGCATTGCCTTTTTTATGGCGCCGTTTTAAATGTCCTGTGTATACCACGGCGTTTACTGCCGAAGTGCTGCGTCGAAAATTGCTGCAAGTGGGTTTGGCCGACGACGTTCCTGTGATTGTAGTGAATGAAAACGAAACCAAAAAAATTGGTGTGTTTAATGTGAAATGGTTGGCGCTCACGCATTCTGTGCCAGAGCCTTTCGCGATGACCATCGACACGCCGGCAGGGCGTATTTTTCATACGGGAGATTGGAAAATTGATAACCAGCCGATTATTGGAGACGGTTTTTCATCTGCGACGTTTAAAGCCCTAGCCAAAGAAAATATTTTAGCGATGGTTTGTGATTCAACCAACGCGTTGAAAAGCGGTTACTCCGAATCCGAAAGTGATTGTTATCGCGGCTTATTGCAAACCATCGAAACAGAAAAGAATCGTGTTGTGGTGGGGTGCTTTAGCAGTAATGTGGCGCGTTTAGTGGGATTGGGTCGAATCGCCAAAGAAACGGGGCGTTACCTCGCGTTAATTGGTCGATCGCTAACGAACATGGTCAGCGCCGCCAGAGTAACAGGTCATTGGCCTGACGATTTGCCTATTATCGATGCGGCGCATCTTGGGTATTTACCAAGAGAAGAAGTGCTGGTCGTCGTCACCGGAAGTCAAGGCGAATCAAGAGCGACGTTAAACCGTTTGGCCGCAGACAATTGTTTTGATTTGAGTCTTGAAGCAGACGATTTAGTGATTTTCAGCGCCATGCGTATTCCGGGCAACGAACCAGCGATAGACTGCTTAGCCGAACAATTCAAGGGTCGAAAAATACGCACCTTACAGGCTCATGAAACCGACGTAACGATTCATGTGAGTGGTCATCCTTGCCAAGAGGAATTGAAACAGCTTTATACTTGGGTTCAGCCGCAACTGGCCATTCCCTGTCATGGCGAACCGAAGCATTTGGACGCGAACGCAGAGGTGGCAAAACGCAGTCATGTACCTCAACAATTGATTGGCCGAAATGGGGATTTGTACCAACTGGCTCCAAGCGTGAAAGTACAGCGTCAACAGGTGAAAGTCGGCCGTATTGCGCTGTTAAGATAAGTTAAACAGACGCGTCAAACAGCGGTGAAAATACGCTCTTGGCGGGTTTTCCGGGGATTTCTTTCGCGAGTCTTGGTACTAAATAGCCAGGTAGCTCGGCAGCCACCTTGCCCATTAATCGCTGGGCGTCTTCAATGGAGATATCAAAATGCGCCGCGCCTTCGACGGGGTCCAAAGTGAACATGTAGTAAGGCAAAATTCCCGCATCAAATACGGCTTCACTCAAGTTTACTTGGGCGTCGACCGTGTCGTTTATCCCTTTTAATAACACGCCCTGATTTAACAGAGTGACGCCGGCTTGCTTTAATTTGAACGCAGCTTGAGCGAGTTCGTTGTCCATTTCATTGGCGTGGTTAATGTGCCACACCATAATAATGTCGAGACGACTTTTGTTTATCCATGTCAGCATGTCATCGCAAACTCGAGCTGGAATCACCACGGGTAATCGTGAATGAATGCGCAGGCGTTTTATTTGAGGCAAGGCTTCGAGTAGACGAATTTTATCCGCGAGCAGGGCGTCTTTCATCATCAATGGGTCGCCGCCGCTTAGAATAACCTCGTTCACTTCAGGATGTTTTTCTAGGTATTCAATCACAGATTGCCACTCAGCTTGCGCTAATTGGTTATCACCATAAGGAAAATGCCGACGGAAGCAATAACGACAATTTACCGCGCAAGTGCCTGTGGTGATAACCAATAAGCGACGTTTGTATTTATGCACGATGGCTTTTTGTGGGTTGTGATCAGCTTCTTCTAACGGGTCTTTTGTGTAGCCGATGACCTTTTGCATCTCGGCAGCGCTGGGCAAAATTTGCAACAGCAGCGGATCATTCGGATTGCCATATTCAATACGAGATAAATAAGGTCGAGGCACCAATAATTTGAAGCTTTGGTGTGCCTCAATGCCTTGTTGAGACAGTTTTTCAGATAAACCAAGGTGCTTAACCAGTTCCGGCAAGGACGTTAGGGCCTGTGACAGGTGCTGCGACCAGCTTATATTGTTCTTTGTTTGAATCGGTATCACGTCAAATATCTGCAAAATTATGTTCATTTAGGTTATGATTGCGCCAACTTATTCTAGGCCGATTAGGCCTGTGGCTCTTGAATAGATCTTAGGGCTGACATGATACGTCAGTCAGAGCCTTTTCTCTAAAAATATACTGTGAGGATGTATGGCTAATATTACTACCAGCGATATGCGCGGCGGCACTAAAGTCATGGTTGATGGCGAACCATGTGCGGTACTGGACAATGAACACGTTAAACCGGGTAAAGGCCAAGCCTTTAACCGTCTAAAGCTTCGTAACCTTCGTTCTGGTCGAGTTTGGGAGCGTACGTTTAGATCAGGCGAAAGTCTAGAAGCAGCTGATGTAATGGACACCGACATGGAATACTTGTACACCGACGGTGAGTTCTGGCATTTCATGGCGATTGATGGTTCTTTCGAACAACACGCGGCCGATGAAAATGCAGTTTCAGACACAAAAAAATGGCTGAAAGAGCAAGAAAAATACGTCATTACTTTATACAACGGCGCACCATTGGCCGTAACGCCGCCTAACTTCATCGAACTTGAAGTAAAAGACACCGACCCAGGTGTGAAAGGTGATACCGCTAACGGCGGTTCTAAGCCGGCTTATTTGGTTACTGGTGCAATGGTTCGTGTTCCATTGTTCATCAATATTGGTGAAATCCTACGTGTTGACACACGGACAGGCGAATACGTTTCTCGCGCAACGGGCAAGTAATCTCTTACTGGTTCTAGCAAACGAACAGTAAAAAACCCTCGATAGGATAACAATCGAGGGTTTTTTGTGCTTCGTACTTTTATTCAATGGGCTTATTTTTGGTTATTTACCCGTTAGAAAATAGCGTTTTGCATTATAAAAACAAATATCTTTGACCATTGGTACGAGTAATTTATCGTCGTTAGGTATTTCACCTCGCTCTACCCATTCACCAAGCATGTTGCATAAAATCCGTCTGAAATACTCATGTCGAGTAAAAGAAAGGAAGCTGCGAGAATCGGTCAGCATACCAATAAATTGACTGAGCAAACCCAGCTGAGAGAGCTGTTGTAGTTGTCGTTCCATGCCATCTTTTTGATCGTTAAACCACCAACCAGAGCCGAATTGGATTTTCCCAGCAATACCACCACCTTGAAAATTCCCCGCCATGGTCGCCAGCATTTCATTGTCTCTTGGGTTCAAGCAATACAATACCGTTTTGGGTAATTCATTGGTGATATCCATTGCATCTAACAAGGCGGACAATTCCTTTGCGTAGCTAGTATCTGCCATAGAATCAAAGCCTGTATTGGCGCCAATGGCCGCGAGCATACGGCTATTATTGTCCCTTAAAGCCCCTAGGTGTAGTTGCATTACCCAACCTAGTCGAGAGTATTGTTGCCCTAACCAAACTAAAACAGCCGTGCCAAACTGAGCGATTTGCTGCTCTGTTAAAGGTTCCTGCTTTATTGCTAGGCGTAAGATTTCATCCAGCTTGGTTAGCGTGGGAACTTCAGCATAACGCAGGATCTCAATACCGTGGTCTGCCGTACAGCAACTATGTTGGTTAAAGTGATCTAGGCGCAAGGTTAATGCGGCGAGTAAATCCTCAAAGCAAGCTATATCAATGTTGGTGACATTACCCAGCACTTGCATGTACTCACAGAAGCCTTCGTTTTCTATTTTAAAAGCTCGATCAGGTCGCCAACTTGGCAACACGGACACAGAAAAGCTGTCATCCTTTGCAATCATGGCGTGATGTTCTAGAGAGTCTATGGGATCGTCGGTGGTGCCCACCATATGTACATTCATCTGTTGTAAAATGCCACGACTGGAAAATTCCGGCAGAGCCAATTTTTCATTGCATTGAGACCAGATCGTCTCTGCGGTTTCCGGGCTCAGTTGAATGTCATTAATACCAAAGGGGCGACGTAACTCGAGATGTGTCCAATGATACAGTGGGTTTCCCAGACATTTTGGTACGGTTTGCGCCCACGCCTGAAACTTTTCATAATCTGACTTAATCCCCGTAATGTATGACTCATCGATTCCGGCGGCGCGCATTCCCCTCCATTTGTAATGGTCACCGTGCAACCAAGCCTCTGCTAGGTTGTTAAATTGTCGATCTTCGGCTATCTCTTTGGCATTTAAATGGCTGTGATAATCAAAAATCGGTAAGTCTTTTGCGTAATCATGGTACAACCGACAAGCGGTTGCATTCGTCAATAAGAAGTCATCACCCATAAACTCTTTCATATCAGCTCCCTAAAGTTTAGCAACAGATTTTTGTGCACCCATAAGCAACAACGCCGCGTAAGCCGTTTCAATGGCGTTCATAAATACTTTGTTGTCTATTAGGTCTTTCGCAAAAATGGTGTCGATTGAAACCAGCGCCTTAACGACTGAAACATTCAGCCCATGCTGATCACAAATGGACTTCAATGATTCCACCATCGGATCGCGAACGTCGATGGCCACACCTTGTTCATCCACCCCAGATACGTAACGCATCCAACCGGCTACGGCTAATGCCAGATGTTTGAAATCAGAGCCATTTTTTAAATGGTAACGAATGGAATTCAACAGGCGAGGCGGTAATTTTTGACTTCCGTCCATGGCGATCTGCCAAGTGCGATGTTTAATATTTATATTGCAGTAGCGATCAATCAATGATGAAGCATAGGCGGCTAAATCTGTGCCTTCAGGCATGGTTAGTGTTGCTGCTTGCTCATCTAACATCAGCGCTAACGCTGCTTTTTTATAGGCTGGATCGGCCATGGTGTCAGCAATGTTTTCATAGCCTGCCAAGTAACCTAAATAAGCAAGAAATGAATGACTGCCATTCAGCATTCTTAGCTTCATTTCCTCAAAAGGCACCACATTATTGACAAATTCTGCCCCGACTAAATCCCAATCCGGCCGACCAGCCACAAAATCATCTTCAATCACCCATTGGCGAAAAGATTCACAAGCAATGCCGCATGGGTCAGCAACACCTAACAGTGTGGTGATGTCGTTTTGGGTTTCTTCGGTGATGGCGGGAACTATGCGGTCAACCATGGTACAAGGGAAAGAGACGTTTGCTTGAATCCAATCTGCCAGTGAGGCATCGAGTAAGCGGGCAAAACCAACCACGGCGTTACGGGCGACGTGACCATTCTCTTGTAAATTATCACAAGACATCACAGTGAAAGCAGGTAACCCTTTATTTCGTCTAACACGCAAGGCTTGAACCAAATAGCCGATGACGGAATTTGGTTCAAGCGGTGTTTGTAGATCCTGTTGAATCATTGGATTCAAAGCGTCGAGCTGGCCAGTATTGGTGTCTGAGCAATAGCCCTTTTCTGTGATGGTTAATGACATGATGGCCACTTGAGGCTCTGTCATTTTATTAATAATTGCTTGTTTTCCATCAAGAGCTGGGTGCATAGATTCACGCACACAACCGATGACTTTTACCGCAGGCCCGGCAGTGTTTTTTTCAACCACTGAATACAAATGCTGCTGCTGTTGCAACTGTTCAAGTAGAGGTTTGCCGCTGAATAAACTGACTTCGCAAATTCCCCAGTCACTATTATATTGACTGGCTAATTCATCGGTGTAAACGCCTTGATGCGCACGATGGAAGGCGCCAAAGCCAAAATGCACTATCTTGGTTACAAGGCAATTACGGTCATACGTTGGCACAAGAACGTGCGCTGGTAACTGTGTTGTTGCAATGGTTTTCATCATATCTCTAATATCTTAGCTGTGGGTTTAGCCGTGAATATAAGGTTGGCGTAATGTTTTTACCAATTGCAAAGCGTGCCGTCTGCGAGTCGCGCTATTGGCAAACTGGCTGGTTGATAAGGGTATTTCTTGGCCTCGGCTTCATTAAAGTCTATGCCTAGCCCTGGTTTGTCGCTTGGGTGCATGTAGCCATCCTCAAAACGCCAGTTTGTATTAAATACGGATAACATTTTTTCTGAGTAGCCCATAAACTCTTGAATACCAAAGTTGGGCACCCACATGTCCAAATGCAACCCTGCGGCCATGCCAATTGGAGAAATATCTGAAGGCCCGTGAGCACCAGTGCGTACTTGATACATGGCCGCGAAGTCAGCAATACGACGCATATGAGTAATGCCACCGGCATGAGTCACAGTTGAACGAATGTAATCAATAAGTTGCTCTTCGATTAGTTGCTTGCAATCCCAAATACTGTTGAATACTTCACCGACGGCAATGGGGGTGGTGGTGTGTTGACGAATGAGACGAAACCCCTCTTGGTTTTCTGCAGGCGTTGGGTCTTCCATCCAAAACAGATTATAGTCTTCAATACTCTTGCCTAACCGAGCCGCTTCAATGGGCGTTAATCTATGGTGAACGTCATGCAAAATATGATCATCAAAACCAAATTTATTGCGAATCGCATCGAACATTTTGGGTGCGAAATTTAAATATTTCTCAGATGACCAGGATTCAATGTTTGGTCTAATTCCTTTCGCTGCAGGCTCATAAGCCTCGCCTTGATTTTTGCTAATCCCATAACTGCGTTCAATGCCTGGCACTTTACTTTGTACACGAATCGCCTTAAAGCCCATTTCTTGGTGTTTCGCGTAATCCTCCAATAGGTCATCAATACTGTGTCCGGTTGCATGGCAATAAACCATCACACCTTCACGGGAAGCGCCACCGAGCAAATCATAAACTGGAAGCCCTGCTACTTTGCCTTTGATATCCCATAGTGCCATATCAATGGACGCAATGGCCGTCATGGTAACTGGACCACGTCGCCAGTAAGCGCCTTTATAAAAGGTTTGCCAGATATCTTCAATTCGTGAAGGATCTAAACCGATTAATTGCGGACATAGGTGATCTTCTAAATAAGAGGCTACCGATAATTCTCGACCGTTTAGTGTTGCATCACCAATACCAACAACACCGTCGTCAGTGGTGATCTTTAATGTGACAAAGTTACGATCTGGACAGGTTACGAAAACCTCAGCGTTAACAATTTTCATTATTAGCCTCAAAAAAATAAATACTCAAATTAATAGATTAATGCTTAGTAGATAAATGCTTATGGAATAGCGTCTATCCATAAACTGCATCAGGAAGAAATAAAACCAAACTTGGAAAAGCGGTTAATAGAGCTAATAAAATGAAAATGGCGATTAAAAAAGGGACAGACTCTTTTATATAATCCTTTGTCGGACAACCTAATATTGAGCACGCGGTAAACATAGCCACTCCAACGGGAGGTGTCATGCCACCGAGGGTCACGATCGTCATCATTAAAATACCGAAATGAACAGGGTCAACGCCGACACTTTGGACAATGGGTAAAAAGATGGGCGTCAACAGCAATACATTGACTGTTGCTTCCATAAACATACCAACAACCGCTAAGAAAAATAGAATACTAATCAGCAAAAAATATTTTTCCGTCGATATGCCTAAAATGCCCTGCGACAATGTTTGCGGAACTTGATTGTCAACGATAATAAAACCAAAAATACTGGAAAAAGAAATAATCAGCATGATAACGGCGTTATCTATCACCGTCTGTTTGAGTACTTCAACAACTTTATTCCAATTCAACTCTTTATAAATGAACAGACCGATAAAAAGAGCATAAAATACGGCAAAAGAACCTGCTTCTGATGGCGTAAATATACCAAATCGTATTGTTACAATTAATAAGATTGGAAATAGAATGGCCCAAAAACATTGAATAAAAGTTGATAATATTTGTTTAGGTGGTGATGCTTTTTTCTGACTGGCAGTATAGCCTCGCTTCTTAGCAATAATACTGACTGTGTACATCAAAAATATCGTCATCAGAATGCCTGGAACGATACCCGCTAAAAAGAGACGACCGATTGATACGCCACCCACATAGCCATATAGAATCAAACCAATACTTGGTGGAATGGTTGCAGTAATTAGACCGCTCAGGCCAATTGACGCAGCAGCAAAACCTTTTGAATAGTTCGCTTTGAGCATGGAAGGCCCAAGTATTTTGGACTGCATGCCCACATCGGCAACTGCAGAGCCACTGACGCCACCCATAATGGCACTTAATAGCACAGTTACATGGCCTAAGCCTCCGGCTAGATGTGCCGTAATGGTCGAACAAAATACGATAAGACGTTGGGTAATGCCCGCTGCGTTCATCAGATTACCGGCAAGAACAAAAAACGGCACGGCCAGCAATGCAGGGTTTTGAGAAGCGACGACCATCTTTTGTACTGGAATGATAAAAGAGGATGTGCCATCCGCTAAAAAAAACAGCACACTGGCAATGGATATCGCGAACGCCAGTGGCATTCTTAGTACTAAAAATATAATAAAACTGATGACTAAAATAGCCATGGGAGATATTAAAAAGCTTAGTTGATCAAGCATTTTTCACGCCCCAATTTTGAATAAAAATGATACAAGTTGTTCGAATCATTAATAAGCATCCAATTGGAACGGAAGTAATAAGGTAAGCGTAGCTAATCGATTCTGGTGTATGACTAAGGTTAGTGGAAACTATTAAATAGGATGCCCATAAAATAATAATAGAAACAATAACGAGATAGATTTTTTTACTTTCTCGGTTACTTTTTAAATAATCAAATACTACACAAATAATTAATAATGAGGCAAAGCCAATGACTAAAGAAAATTCACTTACCATAAGTGAATCAAACTCTCTTCGACTTTTTTGAGTTAAAAACCAACCGTAATAAGTAATGAATGACAAAAAGGCCACAATAAGAATTGACCAGAGTTGTGCTATTCGTTTTCGCCATAAAATGGGAAGTCGTTCTTCAAAAAACTCGACGCCAATATGACGTCCCGCGCTCATTGCAATATCACTACCTAAAAAAATAACCCACGCAAACAATATTTTACTCAAATCTCCCATCCAAGCTTGCGGCGCTCCTACGAGACGTAGAAGCGCAGCAAAGAAGACTAGGAAAACAATCAGAAATAGAGATAGGTAGGCTATATTTCCTTCCCATTTCATCATTTTATGGTGAATCATAGCTAAGAACTCCATTAATCCTAATCCTCTTTATAGCGAGATAAATTTACTTCAATGCGTCTTGAAGTTCTTTATGTTCTTTTTCGTATCCTAACTTTTTGAAAACAGTTTGGGCACGAGCTATAAAAGGTGTTTTATCAACAGGAATGAACTTAACGTTGTAATCATCTTCCATAATTCGCTTATATTCAGCGATATTTTTATTCGTTACATCAGAGGCATAAGCGCCGGCTTTGTAAGATTCTTCGAGGAGGATTTTTTGATATTCTTTTGGTAGGGCGCTGAACCATTCTTCACTTGCGACTAATGCCGTCATCAACTGAAAGTGTTCTGTTTCAGCCACATACTTAATCGTTTCCTGCAAACTTGCAGCAATAGTCGCGGGTAATTGGGCTTCAAAACCATCAACAACACCTTGCTGCATAGCAGGGTACGTTTCGGCCCAAGGCAAAGCGGTTGGAGTGGCACCCAATGCGCTAATAGATTCAGACCAAACAGCAGACCCAGGAGTGCGAATCAACATGCCGTTAAGATCTTCTGGTTTATTGACGGGTTTATTCGTCATAAAGCTACGACTGCCTTGGAACCAGTTGAAGGAAAGAACATGTAGACCTTCTTTTTCTAGTTTCTTTTCCCAAGATTTGAATAAATCGGTTTCAACAATGTCTTTCATCTGATTGTAATCTTTCGCCGCGTAAGCGACTCCAATCACACCAATTTCTTTTGAGAAAACACTCAAACGACCACTGTCTGTAATGGCGGCCACATTTTGACCAAACATCGCCATTTCCTGAACACCTTCAACAGAACCAAGCTGGCCGCTTGGGTATATATCAATTTTCAAATGTCCATCGGTACGCTTCTCAACATTTTCTTTTAAATACTGAGCGCCAGCAAACATGGGATCTTTTTCGCCAACCGACATAGACACTTTTAATGTGTAATCATTGGCCATGGCTGCCATAGGCATGGCTGCGATAAGGAAGGGAATTAGCATTTTTGTTTTAATATTCATATTTTTACCTTTTTTATTTTTTTAGGGTTAAATATTTCTATGTTGCTATTTCATTTATTACATTGCTTATGTGTTGGTACATTACTTCACGTGCTTTTTCGGAATCTCCTTTTTTTATTTGATTAAATATCGCCTTATGATCATTCACCCATTGGCCTCTGGCTGCGGGTTCATTGGCTAATTCATCCATCCTCATCCACATATCGCCTTCCATGTGTAATGAACTTAATTCTGTATAAAACTTAATCAGTAGTGGGTTGTTACAAGCACTACTAATTGCTTTATGGAACTTTCTATCTGCATCGACAGACGTTTGTTGTCTTAACGTCTCTTCGGAAAAATGCACCGAAGACTCCATCATTTGAATACATTGCGAGAGTTCAGCAATCAACTCTGGTGTATTGTTTTCTGCAGCTCTACCGGCTAACTCAGGTTCGATGAGTAAGCGAGCCTCGAGTATTTCAAAGGGTGTTACTTCTGGTGCAACGCCAATACCCATTTTAGGGGTACTACGGATAACAAAGATGCCTGAACCTTTACGAATATCTGCGATCCCTACCATTTCCAGATACACCATGGCCTCTCGGACAACCGTTCTACTCACTCCAAGTTGTTCTGCCAATTTTCGTTCAGGAGGAATGCAATCTCCCAGTTCATATTGTTTATTTTTTATTTGCTCAATAATTTCATTTGCAATTTTTATGTACAGTCGCTTCGTTACACCGCTCATCATTGTTACCTAGGGTCAATTAAATTTAAGTTGACCAAGTATAGCACTTTGACCTGAACTCTGAAGACAAGATAACAGATCAATTTTAAAAGTAAATAGTGCAATTATATTAAATTGTACAGACCAATTTTATTGATAAGCTAATCTGAGAACCTGACAAGAGGTTTTTTCAAGGGGGGGCTTGGTCTATATGGGCTACGAGATGTGAATAGGTGGTTTAAATGTAAGAGGTCACGACTATGTCTATTTTAAACTATGAATAGGTAGGAAATTATTTTTCACTTGGAGCTCAGTGTTATGGTTCGCTGATGAGGTGTATGGCCTTTATTTAACCTACTTGTTCCCAGTTTTTAACAAAATCCACCATAGCTCTTAACTTAGGCGGCATATTTTCTCGGTTAGAATAAAAGAAGTAAAACCAGAAAAGCTTGGTAGAAACTCTTCAAGTAATGGCACAAGTGCTCCTGTTTTAATATAGGGAAGGAAGGTTTCTTCTGTTGCCACCGACTGCAAGTGCAACGCGTAACATCAGACGAAAATCGTTGGTTGTAATTTGAGGCTCTACCGAAACATCAAAATCTTTTCCATTGTTACTAAATTCCCAATAATAGGGGCTGTTGTTGAATTTTGGGCGCCAGCCAATACAGCGATGATGGATTAAGTCTTTGGGGTGATTAGGCTTGCCGTATTTGGCAATGTAGTTGGGAGACGCAACCGCCATATCCCGTTGTAGCCCTGAAATAGGCAGGGCGATCATATCTTGTTCAATGTTATTGCCAAGACGCACGCCCGCGTCAAATCCTGCTCTCACAATATCAAACTCATCATCTGTTACCGTGATATCTAATTCAATCTCTGGGTATTCTTGAGAAAACGTAGTAATTAATTGTCCTGATAAAAAAGGTTCTGCAATAGAGGAAACTGCAATTTTCACTAACCCCCGCGGGGTTTTATAACTGGCGACATTTTCTAACGAGGCGTACATGTTTTCTATCTGTGGTCGCATAAGGCTAAAAAGATGCTCCCCGTTTTCTGTTAATTTTACGCTTCTTGTTGTTCGGTTGAATAAGGCGATGCCCAGCTGATCTTCAAGCTTTCGAATCATTTGGCTAACCGCCGAACGAGTTATGCCTAGTCTATCGGCTGCTGCTCTAAAGTTATGCTCTTCAGCAACGGCAATAAACACGGGCAGAATATTTAAATCAATTTTCATTGTCATCATTTACTTACCAATGCGTCAACAAATGGATGTCTAGTCCAAACAATATCGCCTTTTTATAATGGCAAAGCAAATTGAGACATACATGAGTATTTCTCAAGTGTTTTGATCAATATAAGAGGCAAACTATGACGAACTTAACCGCACTTTCATTATTATTTTCAGGTTTGAGCGCAGGCTTGGTTCAGGCATTAGATAATGCTTGTGATCAAACTGGAGCGCTTTCTCCTTTAGCGCTTCATAAACATTGGATTATGGACGGCTGGGAGAAACGAAAAGGGGGGCCCTGAGTTTATTTTTGCTAATAAGATGAACCACTATTACGACCTAAAAAGCCCAGCCGGTGTTTTTTATGACAATTTTGCTCCAGGTGAAAATTTATTATTTGATAATGCTGCAATATATGGCGCTAACTGGGAAGGCCTTCAGGCAGGTGCTGAATCTGTGACTCATGCTCTGACAGGCGGCCGCAGTGAGTTGATAGGGGCTCACGTTGCCTCCACTACTCTCGGTTTTGTGGGAACGATTACTAAAAAAGTAGGTGATGTAATTCCATTTGATGGGCGTTCTCAATTGGGCTGGCAATGCGATGCTGGGCAATGGAAAATTCGCCAAGAATTGAATTGTGCTTGGATGGTAACCGAGGAAGAGATTGCACACTATTATGACGCAATGATGGTGGGAAATTGATGACCGATAGTGACGCTGTAAACCAATACTTTTATATCGGCGTGTGGACTACGAAAGATAATGATATACGCCATGAACTTTTGCTAAATAATCGCTATGTAGAAGCCAGAGGAAACACCGAATCGGCCTATGAAGGTCGATATCGAATCACAGATGATTATATTGAGTATTGGGATGACACAGGTTTTACTGCTGATGGCACCTTTATAGATGGAGTGTTTTATCACGCCGGTATGATTTTGTATCGGCAGTAAAATAGTAGACACTGCTAATATGTGTTGTTTAAAAAAGAGCAATCGAGAAGATTGCTCTTTTTTAGTTTTAACCTATTTTAATGACATTACTATTTTTTCCGCCACTTTATTGGCGATGGCTAACGTAGCAGCAGTGGTATTTCCGCTGATAAGTGTTGGCATGACGGAAGCGTCAACCACTCTAAGTTTATCAATACCATGAACTTTTAGTGTTTGGTCTACAACGGCGAGTGCATCGTGGCCCATTTTACAGGTGCCAACGGGATGATAAATACTTTCCGCATGAGACCGAATGTAAGCGATTTTCTGTTCTCTGGTTTGGCAATACACACCCGGTTGCCATTCTGTTTTACTGTGATGTGCCAAAGCTGGTTGATCCATGATGTTTCTTGCGGCATCCAGTGCTCGGATCATGCCTTCCATGTCGTCTGCGTTGGTTAAATAGCCAGCGTCAATTTTTGGTGGATCACTAGCTTGGTTGGAATGCAAGCTGATAACACCGCGACTTTTGGGTCTGAGTAAACAAGCCCGAAGCGTAAAGCCGTAGTGTTTAAAAGTTGGCCAAAGGTTTAAGCCATGATCGGCTTCAACAGCCGGTAGAAAGTGCAATTGAACGTCTGGGCGTGTTTCATTGGGTTGTGTGGTGATGAAGCCGCCCGCTTCGGCCATGTTTGACGTCAGCATGCCTTGGCGTTTTCTATACTGCCATAGACTTTTTATTCCCGTGAGCAAAAAACTAGGATGAAATGAAATACTGGTGCGGCTTTTGTCGAGGTGAATAAGACTGATATCGAGATGATCTTGAAGGTTTTTCCCCACGCCAGCAAGATCGTGTTTCACGTCAATATTATGCTGTTCTAGTGTTTCTTTTGGGCCAATCCCAGACAACATAAGCAATTGAGGGCTGTGCAGCGCGCCAGCGCATAACAGTACTTCTCGTGTCGCGTTAATAAAATGAGACTTGCCGTTTACCTTATAGAGAACGCCTTCAGTACGTTTGTTTTGAACTTCGATACGTTCGACTTGGGCATGAGTGATAACCGTTAAATTTGATCTAGACTTCGCTTTGTCTAAAAATGCGCTTGCTGCGCTACAACGTTCACCGTTTTTTTGCATGACGTGATAAGGGCCTACGCCGTGTTGGTTTTTGCCATTAAAATCTTGATTGAATGGCGTTCCAGCTTCTTGTCCTGCTTGGATAAAAGCGTTCGACAGTGGGTTCATGTGGCGTAATGGTTCAACTGGCAGTTCGCCCTTAGCGCCATGCCACTCATTTTCACCCTGATAGAAGTTCTCTACGGCTTTGAAATGTGGCAGTAGCGCTTGGTAACCCCAACCGGTATTTCCTAATGCTTTCCAATGATCAAAGTCGTCGGCTTGCCCACGGGTGTAGCACATGGCATTGATGGACGTGCTGCCACCGAGGGTTTTTCCTCTTGGCCAGAAAAGGCGACGTTGGTTTAGCTCAGGTTGAGGTTCTGTTCGTAATGCCCAATTTAATGTTTTGCTTCGCATGAGTCCGATAATGCCCGCTGGTATGTGGATGAGCGGGTTTGTATCGGGAGGGCCAGCTTCGAGTAATGTGACGCTGTGATTGGCGTTGCGAGACAAGCGTTCGGCGAGTAAACAGCCCGCTGCACCGCCGCCAATAATGACGTAATCAGACATGACAGATAACCTATTGTTATTTTTATAATGGGTATTTTTATATGAAGTAACATCATCGCGTCAGTTAGCATTTGTGAGCAATACCAAAAACGCTCAATGTTATTGTCGTTTCCCTTTATGGTTTTTTCTTGGCTGTTTATAGTGGCATAGTTGATTCCAACATAAAAAAACCTCGATACCTTGGTATCGAGGTTTTGGATATGATCTGCTTGTGCTTAGTGTCATTTAGCTTTTTGCTGAGATGGCCTTATCGATAGAGAAAGAGCCTGCACCGCTAAAGACCAAAGAAACCGCGACAATCAACAGTGTTAGTGCGTATTCGTAGCCGTTATTTGCCATGAATAACCCATTAGAAATATGCACAGTAACGATGGCCATCAACATAGTGAATGCAATCACCGCAGACGCAGGACGAACAAGCAAACCGATGACTAAGGCTAAACCGCCAAAGAATTCTGCGCTGCCCGCCAATAGAGCCATCAAGTAGCCAGGTTCTAGACCAATAGACGCCATCCACTGACCAGTGCCTTCTAAACCGTAGCCGCCAAAAGCACCAAATAGTTTTTGTGCGCCATGGGCCATTAAAATGATACCGACTGGAATGCGCAAAATTGTACTGGCAAGGCCAGAGGTTGTATTAGTGATTTTTTGAATGAATGATTTCATGTTTATTTACCTTAATGTTTGAGGGTTTTGTTTAAGTTATAAGTACTATATATAAAAAACAGCGGATAAAGTAACGGAGTATTTTGAGGAGAATGTTCAAAAAAATTGAATGTTCATAAAAATGAGTCATTTTGAGGTTTTTTTTGCTTAGCGAGTCTATTTATTGGCGTTTAGCATAATGTTGAGATTAGATTATTGTTTTATCTAAAACCAGAAAATAAGTACGGTTTTGGTTTGGTTATAGGCAAAAAAGTAGCAGAGCTTCGTTCAGATATGATGATAACGTGTGGTTACATACGTCTTTTTATGATCAATAACAACAATAAGGTAAAACATGTCTAAAGCATTATTAGGAAAGATCGCCGTTGTAACGGGTGGCGCGTCAGGAATTGGCCTTGCGAGTGCTGAGTCAATGATAGCGGAAGGCGCACAAGTTGTTATTGTCGATCGAGATCAAGCCGCATTGCAGACATTGCAACGAAAGCATGGTGATGCCGTGATCACATTAGAAGTGGACTTGCTAGACCCAGAAAGTTGTCGTGCTCTCATTCCTCGTATTTTAGAGAAAACCAAAGTAATCGATATTTTTCACGCCAACGCGGGACTGTATGTTGGTGGGGATTTGGTGGATGCAGATAACGATGCCATCGATCGTATGCTGAACTTGAATATCAATGTCGTTATTAAAAACGTGCGAGATGTACTGCCGCATATGATTGAGCGTGGTGTGGGCGATATTTTGGTGACCAGCTCTTTGGCTGGACATTATCCTACGCCTTGGGAGCCGGTTTACGCGTCGTCCAAATGGGCTATGAATTGTTTTGTACAAACAGTGCGTCGCCAAGTCTGTCCACATGGTATTCGCGTCGGCTCCGTTTCACCCGGCCCTGTCATTACGACTTTGTTATCTGACTGGCCCGCGGAAAAACTTCAAGAAGCCAAGGATAAAGGCAGTTTAATGGAAGCCAGTGATGTGGCCGAAGCCTTGTTGTTTATGCTGACTCGCCCTCGTCATGTGACGATTCGTGACGTTGTGATATTGCCGTCGCAGTTTGATTTATAACCACTATTGTGTGGCGATTGAATGATTTAACGTTTTTTTAACCAATAAACATAACGTGCTTAACTGTTGATAAATACCCTGTTTATCAACAGTGTTTTCCTCTCTGTTATCTTCCAATGGCCAGCCGCAGTTTATACGAAAGCAGTCGTGATAAAAATCGTGTGTGCTAAAACAAGCGCCACTGCGAATGTCTATGTCCTGCTTCTGGGCGTCCTTTTCTAGCTGTACCGCATCCAAACCGGGGATTTGAACCCAAAGTACTATACCGCCTTGTGGTGTACTGATGTTTGCGTTGTCTGGTAAGTGCTCAATGAGAAACTGTTGGTAGCGGTGAATATGTTGAGTCAGTACGACACGTACTTTATTCACATGAGAACGGTATTCTCCAGTGTTGATAAATTCTGCCATACAAGATTGCATCAGCCCATTCACCCCAAAGCTGGTTAAGGCGTGTTGATTTAGGTAAGGCGCGAAATAACGTCCCGGAACACACCACCCAAGTCGTAGCCCTGCGGCTAAGGTTTTTGAAAAAGAGCCACACCAAATGACGTAACCGTTTTTATCCCAATATTTTGCGGGCAGGGTTGGTTGTTTCTGATGACCAAGCTCGAAATACACATCGTCTTCTATCATTGGCGTTTCGTATTGCGCGGCGAGTCTGGCTAAAGCTTGTTTTTGCTTAATGGGTAGCGTCATGCCTGTGGGGTTCATGTTGGAAGTGCTGAACAATGACGCTTTAATTAAACCTTGCTGCAGAATGGCTTCGAGGTGGTCTAAATCGAGGCCCTTGTCGCTAATGGGAATCTCAATCACTTTACGCGACAGCGCGCTGAGCAAGTCGAGTAAACCACTAAAACACGGAGAACTGATCGCTATGGTATCGCCTTCTTTAGTGAGGCTCTCAATGGCCAGTTTAACGGCGTCGATACAACCATTGGTAATGACAAAATCAGTGGCCGAAAAAGCAAGGTTGTTATAACGAAAATGTTCGGCCAGTGCGTTTCTAAGACCGCTATCGCCTTGAGTATCTGGGTATTGAAAAAGATGTTTCCCTGATCTTCTAGTGACGCGTTTTATGCAGCGCTGTAAGGCAATACTGGGTTGTAAATCTGGCGATATCATGGAGGTGCCAAGCGGGCTAAACAGTGCCGAGGCAGGGTTATATCCACTTGATGGTGCAAAACGTTTTGGGTCTCTTTGTTCTAATCCTTTTAGTGTTAAGTCATGAGCATTCAGCGTCGGGAAGGCGGTGTTGGTTATTTGATTTGCAACAAAATACCCTGACTGAGGTTGCGCATATATCCAGCCCATTTGTTGAAGATAGTCGTAGGTTTTAGTCGCTGTAGACAGGCTGACTTGATGTTGCTTTGCCATCGACCGTAGTGCAGGCAAGCGGGTTCCAACAGGCAGTTTTTGAGCTTGTATGTCTTCAATAAAATACTGAGCAAGCGTTTCGTATAGCGTCATCTTGTTCACTGCTTTTGTTTGTTTTTAAAAGTGGTTTTTTTAAATTGTACTCTATTTTTTATTAAAAATTGAATCTGCACTCTTTGGCTGTTTTTGCGGATACTTATGTGATTCAACATCACCGCTTGGCTAAGAGAGAAAATATGACATTACGAGACTTTGGATTGCTGTTTGCTTTGATGGCGTTATGGGGGCTGAATTTCAGTGTGATTAAACTGGGCGTGAGCACGGTTCATCCTTTGGTGCTCACTGCATTACGTTTTAGCGCAGCGGTGTTCCCTTTGATCTTTTTTATCAAAAAGCCCGATGTAGAATGGCGCTATTTGATGGCCTATGGCTTGTCTTTTGGTGTGGGTGTTTGGGGATTAACCACGTTATCCATTGGCGCGGGTGTATCGGCAGGGATGGCGTCGTTGTTATTGGATATGAGCGTGGTTAGTGGTTTGCTGGTGGGGTGGTTTTTTTTAAACGAAACTATTACTCGCAATAAATTGCTTGGTGCTGGATTGGCTTTGCTTGGGCTTGCTTTGATTATGTATGCCGAGGGCGGCTCGGTGACTGGTAAAGGTTTGGTGCTGGTATTAATTGCGTCGGTGTTTTGGAGTATTAATGGCTTGATTGTAAAACGCGCGAATACCAAAGCTATTTTTGCTTTTAATATCTGGGGAATGTTGTTTGCGCCTTTGCCTTTGTTGTTGCTTGCGGTTACTTTTGAAGGGACGCAAGTTGTCACTGAGTTGCCGAATCAATTTACCCAATGGACATTATTTTCTGCTTTATTCCAAGCTTACCCGACGACATTATTAGGTTACTGGTTTTGGAATAAAATGATAATGAAATACTCAGTTTCGAGTGTCGCACCGATGACATTACTGGTGCCGGTGTTTGGTATTTTTGGCGGCTATTGGTTTTATGATGAAGCCATTGGCGCGAGTCAAATAATTGCCGCGTTACTGATTTTATTAGGTTTGTTTGTGGGGCAAATGGCATTGCCGAAATTGAGTTTTTTTAAAAGACTGAGAGGTGATTCATGCAAGAAATCCAGTATGCTTTGATATTAATCGGCGCTTTTGTTGCAATGGCGAGCCCTGGACCTGCAACTTTGGCTATTGCGTCGTTTTCTATGAATCAAGGCCGAGTTCAAGGTTTGGCGTTAGCATCGGGCATACTGACAGGCTCTTTATTTTGGTCTTGTTCAGCCGCTTTTGGTTTAGGCGCTGTGCTTTTTGCTAATGTCTGGTTATTCGAAAGCCTACGTTATGTCGGCGCGGCCTATTTGTTATTTTTGGCTTACAAATC
The DNA here is from genome assembly GCF_013372285.1 of Marinomonas primoryensis. Lineage (NCBI taxonomy): Bacteria > Pseudomonadati > Pseudomonadota > Gammaproteobacteria > Oceanospirillales > Oceanospirillaceae > Marinomonas > Marinomonas primoryensis. The sequence continues at coordinate 638,670 of NZ_CP054301.1, forward strand.
TTGTCGTTCAGCAATGGCGAATAAAACGGATGAGAACAAAATATTGGCTATAACGAAGACAAAACAGACGTCTTTGCGCTCTGCTTATTTTCGTGGTTTGGCCATCCACTTAACCAATCCTAAAGCGATTTTATTCCTAGGGTCTTTATTCGCTATGGGGATGCCGAGTTCAGTTTCCACACAAGGTTTGGTGTCTGTGATTGTCTTATTAACGATTCAAAGTGCCTGCATAAATTTGGGCTACGCTATGTTGTTTTCGAATCCAAGAATTCGCCAAGGCTATTTTAAAATGAAACGCGGCTTTGATGCTGCCTTCGCGCTGATGTTTGGCGCAGCGGGTATTAAAATACTGTTGAGTAAGCTGAATTAATACGTCAGCCTTTGCTATGATGGATTTTATTTTTTTGAGTGTTTTCTATGTACGACGCTTCTTTATGGCAGCCCAGTGCCGATATTTCAATCTTACAAAAACGAGCTCAGTTATTGAAAGCCATTCGCTCGTTTTTTGATGTGCAAAATGTGATGGAAGTTGATACGCAATGTTTGTCATTGGGCAGTATTACCGACCCTCATATCGAAGTATTGGCCAGTAAGACGCGTTCGCAAGGCCAAGACATAACCTATTATCTGCAAACCTCTCCAGAATACGCGATGAAGCGTTTGTTGTGCGCTGGTTCTGGGTCCATTTATCAATTGGGTAAAGTATTCCGAGCGGAAGAAATTGGTCGTCGTCATAGTATTGAATTTACTATGTTGGAATGGTATCGGGTTGGCTTTGATCATTGGCAGTTAATGGATGACATTCAAAGTCTGTTGGGTGTGTTATTGGATGACGATACGTTGACGTGTGAACGACTGAGCTACCAGGTGGTTTTTTTGCGTCACACTGGATTAGATCCTTTCAGTGCAACCCTGTTGTCGTTGCAAGAATGTGCTCATGAGCACACAGAATATGGTTTGCAGGAAGAGGACAGAGACACCTTATTGGAGTTGGTTTTTTCCAGCGTGATAGAGCCTGCCATTGGTGTAAATTCGCCGTGTTTTGTTCACAGTTATCCGGCTTCACAGGCGGCCTTAGCGAAAATTCATTTGGATGAACAGGGTTTTCAAGTTGCTGCTCGGTTTGAGCTTTATTGGCAAGGTATGGAATTGGCCAATGGTTATCACGAATTAACCGATGCAAAAGAGCAAACTCAGCGCTTCGAACAGGACAAGCTAACGCGCGCAGATTTGGGTTTGGCAGATCGACGATTTGATGAACGGCTAATCAGTGCTCTAGAGCATGGCCTGCCTGAATGCGCAGGCGTTGCTTTGGGTGTGGATCGATTGTTGATGCTGATGTGCCATAAAGCTCATATTACCGAGGTATTGCCGTTTGCCCACACCCGCGCGTGAGCAAACGATTTTCAGTTTGTTTCGTCATTATACTGCTCTAGCCATTCGGATTCGCTCAACGGTTCACAGAGGTGGAATCCTTGCAAATAATCTATTTTCAGATCCACTAGTAGTTGTTTTACCGCGCTGTTGTGGACAAACTCCGCTTGGGTCTTGATGCCTAAAGAGTGGGCGAGACTGTTGATGTGTTGAACCAATTTTCGTAGTTTTTCATCAGTGTCGATGGTTTTGACGATACAGCCATCCAGTTTCAAAATGTCTGGATTAAGGGCAATGAGCTTTTCTAGATTCGAATAACCCGCGCCAAAGTCGTCAATAGCCAACAGTGCGCCCGCTTCGCGAAATTCGTTAATGATCGGACTGATCCATTCATAATCTTTTATGGACTCTGATTCGGTAATCTCCAATGTTAAGCGTCCATTAACGTGGTTGCGTTTAAAAAACTCTCGTAAGGCTTTTAAGGTTGCATAGTGTTTAAAGTCTAAAACAGAGAGGTTTAACGCGACATGGACATTGGGGTAGGTGTTGAGTATACGCTCACACTTCGACAACATGGCGAGGGTTATCTTAGCGTAAAGTTGAGTTTGCTTGATTAAATCTAAAAAGAACGCAGGGCTCACTATTTTGCCGTCGATGCGTGCTCGAAGAAGCGCTTCTGCACCGACTTCTTCGCCTGTTTGGCTGTCATAATACGGTTGGAAGAAAGCCAATATGTCGTCGTTTTCGAGGGCCTTGCGTATTTTTAGAATCCAATCGAGATTTTCTTCTGAGGTCGCATGATCTTGTAAATCACCGTTCCAATAAATGGGCTGATTATTGATTTGAGCAAATCGTCTTGCTTCGCTGGCTTTGATTAAAAGGTGTGCTTGCTCGCAGAGCGGTTCGCCCAGCTCATCAAACGCGGAAGCCATACCAACAGACAAGCTGAGTGTGAGTAAGTGCTCTATTTTGTTTATGGTGGAAAACTCTTGGCTTTCAATATCTTCGGCTAGGTTGCGAAATAATCTGACGATCTTTTTCGGTGCAATGTCACTGTGGATTGAGACCGCAATTTCGTTGGCAGATAAGCGGTAGCAGGTGAATTCAATCCCCACTGAGTTGGTACTTAAGCGGCGTTTTAAATAGTGCGCTAACTGGGCAAATAAATCATCGGCTGTGTTGTAACCATATTGTTGATTAATAAGACGAAAGTTACGAATTCTAAGAACGGCTAGATGAAAAATATCCTCCTTATTACTAAGGCGTCCGAGCAAAGAAAATCGATTGAGTAAGCCAGTTTGTAAATCGTGTAACCAATCATTTCTTGACGTCTCATTATTCGACGCATCATTTTTCGATGTGACATTTGATGAGACAAGAGAGGCGTGCTCTTGTTCAAGATCTTGAAAAGCATTACTGATCAAATTAAACATGGGGGCGAGTGAGTCGTCTTCGTTCGCTATTTGAATGGGTTCCGCTTCGCGCTTTAAACCACAGCCAGATTCGTTGACGGCTAAATAAGTGAGCGCGTGCTGCATGATTCTGGTGCCAAACTGAGTGGTGAAAAATTCACCGAAACAATAGGTGCCATGCAAGGGCAGAACTTGATTTAGCAAACTCAATTTGTCGGTAGGTTGCTCGTCTATAAAATCTTCGCGGCTAATGCAGCTGAAGACAAAAATACTATCCGGCCGCTGCTCATTCAGGTGTTGTATCTTCGGGGTGATAGAATGCAGCGATTGCGCAGGGTGAAAGTAGAGGAACTTTACCGAAGCGCCTTCTGGAAGCGCTTCACTCATAAGAATGCCGCCATCACTTTCCCAGCGTAATGGTACGGCATTAATTTCAACATTATTATGAACGGTGGTGAGCGCAAATCGATTGGCAAGCGTGATACTGATCTTTTCACCATTGGATAAATATCGCTGGTAGATCTGTTGGGCTGGCAAATGGTCGATTTGCTTGATTACCTTACCTTCACTGGCGGTGACAAGCATGCGCCGACCAATGGCGATGTTATCAACAAAAACATCTCGCTGTTGCATTAGGTGTTTGCCGGTAATACCCACAGCTATGGACTGGTTTTGATACAGTTTATCTTGATACAGTACCCAACTGTTCTCATAGTCGAAAATACCAGCACGGCCACCGCTAATGGTTAAATCGTGTTGTTGAGAAACATTGAAAAACTCGTCTTGAATGGCGTCTTTTGAATCCACTAATACAATGTAGACATTGGCTTGTTTTTCTTCTTTTTCTGCCAAAAAGGGGGCGAACAGGCTTTGACCCGATTGATCCGCTTGATTGCCGTCGTACACAGCGCTGTGATGAACCAGATGACTTTTTTCAAAATAGGATAAAATGAGAGTGGCACCATCGCTCTTTACATGGCCATTTGATATGTGTCTTTGGCTTGCCATACCAATGCGACAGGCCTCAGGGAAGCGTTGGGAGAGGTAAATTGCCCACGGTTTGGCTTCTTTTATGGCCAAGGTTCCGTATAGTTGGATTAAATCCGGTGGCTGTACTCCTTCCAGCTTTTGAATGAGGTCGTCGATTGATGGACAATGAATACTGATGGAATGCATTGTTATCCTATTGGTCAATATTTCATAAAATGTGTTCTGTTCATACGCTGTTAGCAAAATGCCTGAAAAGGAATTCGAATACAATGTTAGAAGTGTATATAAACAGAATAGTATAGTAGGACAAGTTTTTGAGTGAAAATAATCGTTTAAGTATCAAATCATTGTATTTAAATAGCCTGAAAAAATACTTATTTTGGCTATATGTCATTGTTTTTATAGTCACTTTATTGGCAATCTGGAAAGGTGGCGAGGCATTAAAAAATCAACAGATCAAGGCGTTGCGCATTGACTCTTTTGAGCAGCTCAATCAGCTTGCCAGTGTATTAGAAAGTGCAATTGCTAAATATCAACATATGCCGACCTTGTTGGCATCGAATGATCGAGTAAAAAAAGCCCTGCGCGATGGCTTCGAGTCGGATATAAATCAACTAAATCGTGAACTTGAACAAATTAACCGTATCACCGAGGCGTCGGACAGTTATATTTTAAACACGGACGGCTTAACCATCGCAGCATCGAATTACCATGAATCGGCCAGTTTTGTTGGGCGAAACTTTGCTTTTAGACCTTATTTTCAAGACGCTATTCAAGGTAAGCCCGGCCGTTATTATGCACTGGGAACCACATCAAATCGCCGTGGCTATTATTTCTCTTATCCTGTTTATGAAGGCGATTCTATTATTGGTATCGCTGTTGTAAAAGTGGATCTTACCCAATTTGAGAAACGCTTTGCTAACCAGCATTATGAGTTTTTATTGTTGGATCCTGATGGCATCGTGTTTAGTAGCTCTCAACCTAATTGGTTGTATCGTGTCTTTGGTGAATTATCTCATGTGGAGTTGCAACGTATAGCGGACTCTCAACGTTATTTAGGCAAATCCATCGAAAAATTGGCGATTGTTTACCAAAAACCCTTTGATGAAAAGTCGCAAATTGTTGATGTGCTAGAAAATACAGTCCTAAATGGTACTGAAGAATTACAACGTTTGTCTTTTTTAAGGATGAGCCGTCCTATTCGCTTATTGGATTTCAAGATATCCATTCTTGCACCACTAAAAACCATTAATGAAGAAATTGCTTTATGGCGGGCTATTTTTGCTGGCGGTGTGACCATTACCGCCTTGTTATTTGGCCTTGCAATGCTTCGTACCCGAATGCTTCGAGAGCGATCCGACGCCAATGAAATGACGCGTCATAACCAAGCTTATATTCGTGAAGTCATCCAAAATACCCAAGCGGGTTTGGTGACCTTGGATCAAAATCATAAAATTGAATCGTTTAATCCTGCTGTGGAAAAGTTGGTTGGTCAGCCCTTAGCGCCTTTGGTCGGACAGCCTTTGAATGTGTTATTCCAATTTGATAAACACGATGAACCGGAATTGTCTTTCCATGATGATTTTCTCGAAGCCGCTAATGATTTGGGCATTAAGGTGCTAACAAGAGAAGGGCGCTTGTGTTATTCCGATCAAACGCCTGTGCCTGTGGAAATGACCTTGTGCGAGATGCAGTTGCCTAATCGCCTTAGTTATTTGGTGACGTTTCACGATATGACAGAGCGCAAACGCTACGAGCAAGAAATTACTCAAGCTAGAATTGAACTAGAAGAGCGAGTACGAGAGCGAACGTTTGAGTTAGAAGGCGCTAATACTCGGCTGCGTAATGAAATTGAAGAGCATAAAGGGACACAGCGGGAGCTTATACAAACTGCCAAATTGGCGGTGTTGGGGCAGCTCAGTGCGGGTATAAATCACGAATTGAACCAACCTTTGACCGCCATTCGGGCTTTTGCGGGTAACGGTTTAAAATTTCTAGATCGTGGACAATACGAACAAGCCCACACCAACTTGCAACACATTAGTCAGTTGGGTCATCACATGGGTGACATCATTGCGCGCTTTAAAGTCTTTGCTCGCAAAGGCGATGTTCATCAAGGTCCTATCGCTGTTCAAACGGCGATTATGGGGGCACTTAAAATTATGAGTCCTCGTTATAAAGAAGTAGACATCGAGCTTGTTGTGACAGAGGACCAAGATTTTATAGTCAATGGTGACATGGTCTTTTTAGAGCAGGTATTAGTGAATTTATTGGCCAATGCCGCCGATGCTATTTTAGAAGAACCCAACAACGAGCGACGCGTTTGTATTGAACAAACGATGAAAGAGAACCACGTTGTTATCTGTGTACAAGACTCTGGTAATGGTTTGAGCGATGACGCTATCAAGCATCTTTTTGAGCCCTTTTTTACGTCAAAGTCGTCGGGCTTAGGATTGGGACTTGGACTGTCGATTAGCCAGCGGATTGTAGAGGCAATGGGTGGACAGATCAGCGCTCAAAACCAAGTAAACGGGGGCGCCAAGTTTTGTGTTACTCTACCGCGCTTTATCCACCATTCTTCCCTATCAAAAACACCTAAAGAGGAACGTTAATGCCCGATAGTAAGCAAGTAATATTGATCGACGATGAGCAAGCCGTTCGTATGGCGATTTCTCAGACATTGCAGCTTGAAGATTTTGATGTTGTGGAATTTCCCACCGCCCAAGGTGTTGTTGAGCGTTTGTCTTTGGATTGGTCTGGCGTCATTGTCAGTGATATTAACTTGCCCGGTAAAAGTGGTTTAGCGTTGTTCGAAGAGGTTAAAAAAATTGATGCTGAAATTCCTTTTATCTTGATTACCGGTCATGGCGACATCAGTATGGCCGTGAGCGCCATTCGTGATGGCGCATACGATTTTATTGAAAAACCGTTCTCTAACGAAGACTTTCTTGACGTGGTTCGTAGAGCGTCAGAAAAACGCCGTTTAACCTTAGAAAACAGAAACTTACGCTTAGAACTTGCCGCTCAAAATGCCCCAGGCCCTCGAATTATTGGCAATACGCCAGGTATTCACCGCCTGCGTCAGGCGTTATTGCATGTGGCGGATACGGGCGCGGACATTCTTATTCAAGGGGAAACTGGCACAGGTAAAGAGCTGGTAGCGCGATATATTCACGAGCACAGTTCTCGCCGTGGTCATACTTTTGTGGCAATAAACTGTGGCGCTGTACCGGATTCCATTATGGAGTCTGAATTATTTGGTCATGAAAAGGGAGCCTTTACGGATGCGAAAACACAGCGTATTGGTAAGCTGGAACATGCGAATGGTGGCACTCTCTTTCTTGATGAAATTGAAAGCATGCCTATGTCGATGCAGATTCGTTTATTGCGAGTGTTGGAAGAGCGTCGTTTAGAACGATTGGGCTCTAACACCGGAATCGATCTTGATTTACGTATTCTCGCCGCGACCAAAGTGGATTTAAAACAATTGAGTGAAGGTGGTACATTTCGCGAAGATTTGTATTATCGTCTTAATGTAGTCCGTGTGGATATTCCGCCGTTACGAGAACGAAAAGACGATATTTCTTTGCTTTGGCAGCATTTTTGTTTGGTGGCGATTGCGCAATATAAGCGTGAATCAGAAGCGCTTTCTGCGGCGCGTATGCACAGTTTATTAAGTTACGACTGGCCAGGTAATGTACGTGAGTTGCGTAACCTTGCTGAGCGTTATGTGCTGATGGGCGAATCGGGCTCTTTTGAGTTTGACCAGATTATCATCAACGAAAACAATCCCGGTGTGATGACCTTGCCTGAGCAATTAGAGCGCTTTGAAAAAACCTTATTGGAGCAAGAACTCATGCGCCAGAAAGGTTCTATAAAAAGCACTATGGACGCTCTCGGTCTACCGCGAAAAACCCTTTACGACAAAATGCGTAAATATGGATTGGACAAAGACATCTATAAGCAATAAAGCGTATCAGCAGTCAGTCAGACGCTTAACGTTTTTGTCTTTTGTGTATGACTAATGAAGGTGAGTTCACTGGGATTTATCGGACTCATTTTGCTACTCTATTCTTCTTATTATTCTGTGAATACCTGCCGTTTATATGACCTTATCTGCTTTATTTTTTGACCAAGTTTCCCCTCATGTTTTTATTATGCTTGTTGCTGTGTCTGGGCTGACCTCTTTCTTTACGGCAAGCTTCGGAGCGGGTGGCGGCGTTATGTTACTTGGCGTGATGGCACAAGTATTACCACCTCAGTTAATTATTCCGCTTCATGGCGTCGCGCAGTTAGGGTCAAACGCGGGTCGCGCGGCGATGAGCTGGCGACACATAGACTGGGCGTTGATTGGTGCTTTTTTACCCGGTGCGTTGCTAGGCGCTTTACTGGGAAGCTTTGTATTAGTGGCTTTGCCTCCGGCGATTATGTACTTAACGATTGCACTGTTTATCTTGTATTTATGTTGGGGACCTAAGCTGCCTAAAATGGTATTGGGGAAATGGGGAACCGCTATGGCGGGTGCTATTACCACGTTTATTACGTTATTTGCTGGTGCCACAGGTCCCTTGGTAGCAGCATTTGTTAAACAAATTCACGCAGATCGTTTTCGCACTGTGGCGACGTTTGCTGCCGCGATGTCACTACAACATATTTTGAAAGTGACGGTTTTTGAGGTGGCGGGGTTTCCGCTAGAAGCTTGGCTACCTTTGTTGGCTTGTATGGTCATCAGTGGTGCGGTGGGAACGTGGGTGGGGCTTAGATTGTTAAAACGTATGCCAGACCGCTACTTTCATCGTATTTTTAATATAGTACTAACTTTAATGGCGTTACGTTTAATTTGGCAGTCGTTTGTTTTACTATAAACAGTAAGCGCCCTACATTAAGATAATAAGTCCGCGCCTAGAATAAATGCTCTTTCAGGTATTTAGACTACAGACTTTTTATTAAAAACCATTAATACATGTCTAATAAAATTGATACCCACACAAAAAAGACTAGAAATAGCGATAGAAAAACAGCAGCAGAGCCTATGTCTTTTGCTCTTCCGCTAAGTTCATTCCAATCATCACCAATTCGATCTACAACGGCTTCAATCGCAGAGTTTAGTAATTCGACTATAACAACTAATAATAAACTCACGATCATCATTATTCGCTCAATATTACTGACGGGAAGCATGAACGCAACGATTGAAAAAATAATACATAATGTGACTTCTTGTCGAAACGCGGCCTCGAACAACCAAGCAGATTTAAACCCTTTCAATGAATATCCTGCTGCATTGATTACTCTGCGAACACCTGTCGTATTTGGTTTCACTTTGACCTCTTTATAATGAATATATGCTATTAAATAATATAATTAAGATTTTTTTAACTAGTTGTTAAAACCAGCAATGCAAATTCCATTACATTGCTGGATGATAATTTGTTACTAGAGCAAAGAATATTTAAACGCTAGTGACGGCAGCGCTGAAAAATATCCAAATCTTTATTATAGGCCTTGGTTTTAACATCCATAATGCCAAGTAAGGAGCTGAAAACATAATCATGAGAAAAGGTGTTTTCCTTGGCTTCATTCTTTAAACAAGATTCATCGATATGCTTGCTCTTCTTGAAGCCTTCAGACATCCAGGTAATAAGTGGCACTGTTGTTTGAGTGGCCGGGGCAAATGCATAAGGCACTCCGTGTAAAAACAAACCGTTTTCTCCTAATGACTCACCGTGATCAGAAATATAAAACAGGGCGGTGTTGTATTCTTTACTCATTTTTTTAAGTTTATCAATTGCTTGGCTAATCACGTAATCGGTATAAACAATAGTATTGTCATAAGTATTGATGATCTGCTCTGTGCTGCAGTTTTCAATATCACTGCGTTGGCAATCTGGTAAAAAATGCTGTTGTTCTTTAGGGTAGCGAAGGTAATATTTGGGTCCATGGCTACCCATGATGTGCATGATCAACATTTTATCTTGGCCAGTCAGTTTAGATACATCTCCCTCGACCCCTTCCAATAAAGCCATATCAAAACAAGTACTACCATTACAATGTTGATTGTTTTTAGCGTGATCTATTTCAATTTTTGTAATGCCTTTAGCGACGTTTTTATCACCACCATCGTTTTCTTTCCATAACAAAGAGATACCAGCACGGTTCAATATATCCAATACATTATCTTGGTTGTTGGCCTGCTTTTTATTGTATGTATCACGTCCTTCTTGAGAAAACATGCAAGGAACAGAAACCGCTGTTGCTGTGCCGCAAGAGTTAACATTTTGGAATGAAATGACGCTTTGCTTTTCAGTGTAGGGATTGGTGTTTTTTGCATAACCATTTAAGGCATAATTTTGAGAACGAGCTGTTTCTCCAAGGATAAAGAAAAGTAATGTCGGTTTTTCATCCACAGTGTTAGTTATCTTTTTGGCGTCTAAGCCAATTTTTTTATATTGAATAGGAGAAGTGAAGTAAGTCTCATTTATGTACTTATAAGTACTGTAAGTGTAATGAGTCGGTATAACCATTTCTCTTAAATGACTATTATTACGTCCGACTGAACTAAAATCTTTGTAGGTAAAAAATAATACAATTCCCAGAATAAGAACAGACAGCGTAATAGCCATAAACTTCTTAAGTATTCCTACACTTGGTTTCATGGGAGCCAAGGCAAGTAATATAGACGGTATAATCCCTGTTATTCCTACCCAAGCTAAAGACTGCAGGCTTAAATAGGTGGCGGCTTCGTTAATGTCTGTCTCGAAGGTGTTCTCTATCATGCCATAGTCTACATTAATGCCGTAAAACAGCATCGCGTAGCTAACCAAACTGGAGCTAATTAACAAAAAGATAAAAAAGGGTTTTGCGAAATAAGGCCAGCACAAAATATTAAATAGGATATTCAATATTAGAAATATAAAGACAGGAATTGCTAACACAAAAATCACATGGACATTGCTTAGTTCCGATAAAATTTTATAAAACTCGAAATATATTGGAATATTGACAACGATGGTGTAATAACACGCTAAAAGACCAGCCAAAGCACTATAAGATAATTGAAAAGGCGTCTTTTCTGATGCGTGATTTTCTTTTTTTTCCATTTGTATTCCTGATGTTAGTGACATAAAGCACACAGGGTAGTCTCAACATAGTGAAAAAAATGTTTACAACGTCATTCAGGATTTTCAGTAGATGTGATGAACGTATTATTTTCTATCGCTGTAATATGACTTCTTTTAATCATCTGTTTACGCCTTTTTTTAAAGTAAAAAAAACGCCCCGAAGGGCGCTGAACTGTATGATCTTTTGTAGAGCTGAAACCATTATTGAACGATTTCTGGCCCCATAATGCTGTACGGTAATGCTGTAGACAGTGCTGGAATGTAAGTAACCAATACCAAGAACACCATCAATACGAGAACGAATGGCATAGCGGCTTTTACCACACGCGCCAAACTCATTCCGGTAATCCCCGACGTAACGAACAGGTTCAAACCGATCGGCGGTGTGATCATACCTATTTCCATGTTAACTACCATGATGATACCTAGGTGAATTGGGTCAACACCCAGTTCCATCGCTATAGGGAACACCACTGGCGCCACGATAACCAATAGGCCAGAAGGCTCCATGAATTGGCCACCAATCAAGAGTAAGATATTCACCGCAACAAGGAAGGTAAACCAGTTAAAGCCAACCCCAAGCATCCACTCGGTGATCATTTGTGGAATACGTTCTGCAGAAAGCGTATGAGCAAACAACAAGGCGTTAGCGATGATAAACATCAGCATGATGGTGGTTTTTGTGCCTTCTAGCATGACTTTACGAGACTCTTCACCGAACAAAGACGGGAAGAAACCACGTAGCATCATAGACAAGTTACGACCCCAAATTGGTAGGCCAGCGGCTAAACATACGCCGATGGATTGTTCCAATTTGCTTGCGCGTTTGTAGACGTAGAAGATCGCTAGCGCGACAGACATGATCGCGCCCCAAACAGCACGGTCACCGCCAGTAATGGTTTCGCTGTCTGCCCAGATAAAGAAAGACATGATTTCCCATACTAGGAAGAACGACACGCCATAAACGGTACCGTTAAAGCCAACACGAGCGTGTGGCGCGTCTTCATCATTCGTCCATGTTTTGCCTTTCAAAGGGCCCATGTCACGATAAACAAATAACGCGATGAACATAGAGTAAACGGCTGCAACGACAGCGGCTTCAGTTGGTGTGAACACACCACCATAAATACCACCCATGATGATAACGACAAGGAACAAGCCCCAACCTGCTTCTTTACCACCACGAATCAAATGACCAAAGCCTTTCCACTCTTCAGCGGGTAGCTTCTTGATACGAGCAACCACGTAGATCGCCAGCATCAACATACCGCCAGCCATCAACCCAGGAATAACCCCCGCCAAGAACATACGGCCAACAGACACGTCAACAGACGCCGCGTACACAACCATGACGATGGATGGCGGAATCAAAATACCTAATGTGCCTGCGTTAGCGATGATGCCAGCGGCGAACTCTTTTGAGTAACCCACTTGCGTCATACCTGCAATAGCAATCGTACCGATGGCCACAACCGTTGCTGGAGATGAACCAGACAATGCCGCGAACATCATACATGCCAACACAGACGCCATCGCCAAGCCGCCTCGGAAGTGACCTACACTGGCAATCGCAAAGTTAATTAAACGCTTTGCAACGCCACCGGTCGACATATAAGACGAGGCAATAATGAAAAACGGGATAGCCAGCAACGTATAGTGCTGACCAGCCCCAAACAGGGATATTGCAACAGACGACAAAGAGTCGTGTGAGAAAAAAGTAATAAACAATATGGACGATAAGCCCAACGAGATACCAACCGGCAAGCCAATAAATAGCAGGATTAGTACCAAGGAAAATAGAATGATAGATTCCACAATTAAGCTCCAGCGCTAGTCTTTCAAGACGTTTTTGTTTTCTTCGACAAGTTCTTGTGCTTCATGGCCACTGATCAACATGTCGCGTTTGCCGCGCGCAATATCGATAAAAGCTTGCAAAGAACGGTAAGAAAGTAGAGCCAAACTGATTGGCAAAATAACAAGAACGATCCAGCGATGTACGCGAGGGCGTAAACCAAACATTTCTTGTACGAATTCAGGGTAACGAAGTTCATTTGAACCTATGCCAATGTTGAACATTTTTAGCCAATACTCGATCGCGCCACCACTAACGTCTACGCCGAGCATAGCCAGCCAAGTGGAATCAAGCAGGATCAAGCCGTACAGCATAGCCGCCGCGGCACCAAACATAGATAAGCCTTTGGATATACGTTTTGGTACAGCATTTAAGACAATGTCGACACCAAGGTGAAGGCCTGTTTTGATGCCATAACTCATGCCTAGAAGGATTAACCAAGAAAAGGCAACGGTGTTAAATTCAAGCGCAGCATCCCAGCCAGTGTTAAAGCCGTATCGAGCGATTACTTGCCCAAACGATACCGCCATAATAGAAGAAATAACGATGATTAATAGATTCTCTTCTGCCCGCTCCATGACTTTTGGGAAGCGCTTTTCTAATGCCCAAAGGATTAGAATAAAGATAAGTAAATAAAGATGCGGCCAATGTGCCATGGGGGTCTCCTAAACAAGTGGACCTGAACAAATAAAAAGCAGTGCTGCGGAGTCTGTAAACTGGCTTAACTAATCAATAGGTAAAGTATTGTTTTTAAGCGAGTGGGGAGAATCGCAAAAGCTGACCCAAGAGGGTCAGCTTACTGCTGGGTAGAGATTTAATTAAGCGCCGGCAGCGGCTTTGATTAGATCTTTACCAATGTAGCTTTCGAACTGAGTCCAAACAGGTTTCATGGTATCCACCCATTCTTGACGTTGTGCTGGAGTCAAAGAATTGATCTTGCCACCTGCCTTCAAAATGTTGGCACGGTTCGCCGCTTCCGCTGCTTTTACATTCAAGTTTGCTTCTTGAGTTACGTCATCCGCAATTTGCATGAACTGAGCACGGTCTTCTGTAGAAAGGCTCTTCAAGAATTCAGACGATGTCATGAACAAGTAAGCCAACAACTGGTGGTTTGTTTCCGTTGTGCTGTCTTGAACTTCGTAGAATTTTTTCGTGTAGATATTTGACCAAGTGTTTTCTTGTCCGTCTACAACGCCTGTCTGCAATGCGCCGTATACTTCAGAGAATGCCATCGCTTGTGGAGAAGCACCCATTGCTGCAATCATTTGTTTTGCAACGTCAGAGGTTTGTACGCGGAATTTCATGCCTTTTGCATCGCTAGGTACCATAAGCGGCTTGTTGGCAGAAAAATATTTCATGCCTGACATCCAGTAACCTAGACCAACAAAACCTGCGTATTCGTCCATCGCAGTCAATAGATCTTTGCCTTCTTTGGTTTTAGTAAATCGAATGGCATGGTCCATGTCTTTAAAGATGAAAGGTAGGTCAAATACACCGTATTTGTCAGTATAAGAACCGAATTTAGACAGTGATGGAGCCAATAGTTGAACGTCACCTAAAAGTAAGGCTTCAAGTTCTTTAGAGTCACCAAATAATGTGGAGTTAGGGAAAACTTCAACACACAATTTGCCATTCATTTCTTTGTTTACACGGTCTGCAAAGTTATTTGCTGCAACGACTTTAGGGTGAGTTGTACCACCGGTAACGTGGCTGAATTTGACAACACGTTCACCTGAATCACAGTTTGCAACGGCTGTACCGGCAGAAAGAGCGAGTGCTAAAGAGGTAAGAGCAAGGCTGATTTTTTTCATTTTTATGAAACTCCAAAAACTGAATTATTATTGTGTACCTGTTTTTTTAGTCTAGTTTTTTGCTATAGATAGACAGAGCAAAACAGGTGATGCTTAGTCATACTGTTTACACAATCTATGCCAACTCTTTAACTATTATATTAACATGATGATTTTAAAGGAAAATAATCCCACACCGAGTGGTTTTTTTACTTAATGTGTCTTATCTAAAAAATAGAATGGGTGAGATTACGCACAAAATTATTTTTACTATGGGTGGCTGTCCGCTCATAAAGGTTCTTAATGCGCCCAGACTCTATGATTTGTATCAATCATTTATATCAATGTCTGATGATTTTCTTTTGGGGGGTTGTGTTAACGATCATGAGCCTCATATAAGACATTATGGTTAATAACAATTCTTAGCATGGAGAAAGAGCATGACTGATATAGATATTGGCATAAACAAAGAAAGCAGAACGGAAATTTCAGACGGTTTAAAACGACTTTTAGCGGACTCTTACACGCTGTATTTACAAACGCATAACTTTCACTGGAATGTAACCGGATTGCAGTTTCGTGAATTACATTTGATGTTTGAAGAGCATTATACGGAACTAGCGACGGCTGTTGATGATATTGCCGAACGTATTCGAACACTTGATGTTCCAGCACCTGGAACCTACAAAGAATTTGCTAAACTCAGCTCCATTAAAGAAGTAGACGGTGTTCCAAGTTCATCAGAGATGGTTGATTTGCTTACCAAAGGGCATGAACAGGTCATTAAAACGGCTCGTCAGGTATTAAAAATAGCACAAGGTGCGGACGATGAATCCACTGCCTCACTTGTGTCTGACCGTATGCGCATACACGAGAAGACAGCTTGGATGTTGAGAGCCTCTAAAAGAGCATAACAAGCCGCTAAACAAACAGCATAAAAAGGGAGACTTTACGGTCTCCCTTTTTTTGTTTTTAAATCAAGACTTCAAGCTCTTGATCGCAACAGCTCTTCTACAAGCAACTTCAAATGTTTCTCTACTTGCTTCTTTGTCTTTAATCCAAAAGCGGTAAAATCTATCTCGCCTGCCGATTGTGTTATCACGGTGTTTAGTAGTGAATAATCTTTGTGGGTCGTTGTCAGTTGCTTATGAGTTATCGCGTGCTTTACGAGACGAGTGAGTTGCGCTCGAATAGTAAGGTACGGCCTGTGGTGGTTCACAAACAGAGCGAGGTCTTTTTGGTCTTTTTCGCTAAGAATGGTTGCTGACGGTTCTGTGTTCAGGGCCCCCTTACTGAGTTTGTTTGCTAAGTTCGCGTCTATATCTGGGTAATCCCTCGGTAAGTTGATGGCAAGATTGGCCAAATACGCTTGATGCCAGACCGATGCTTTTTCCTGTGCGTTTTCATTTAACGGTTTCACCATCATCAACGAGTAGCAGCCGCTGGCTTGGTCTTTCGTTGTGCCAAGACGTACAGGTATAAAACCATTTTTCAGCCAGAAGGCGACGACATCAGAGGTAGCGGCAAAGCTGGTGCTAAGGAAGTCGCATGGTACGGTTTCTTTTATTAAATGGTTCTTTGCAGTGTTTTCTATATGACTGAGTAATCGACTCGCTAGGCCTTTGCTCTGTTCGCTTTGTTGAGTTGCGATACGGCTGATACGCCAGTAACGGTAGTGTCCGGCGTCTTCTATTCCTTCATGCGCTAATAAAGATTGCGGCACCAAATGACCACGAGGCCGACGAGTTCCTTGCAGAACGGCTAAGCTAAGCTCGTTTGGCAATAGGCCTTCTTCGGTAATAATCGCCACACTATTTACTGCCGAGCCTTGTAAGGAAAGATAAGCCGAAACAGAAGGGTCATCTAGTATCCAGCGTAAGTTATCAGGTGATGTTTGATAGTGAGCGCTTACCAATAATTGGAAGGTACGAGCTAATAAATCTGGCTGAGTTAGCCACGCTTCACCCACGACGGCTTTGTAAACCTGAGCAAATGAGGCCGATTCAGCTTGAATAAAGGGTATTTCTTCACCTTGATTTGGTGCTAAAAAGAAGCAATCGTTGATCCAAATTTCCAGTGGGTCATTTTCCCCCCACCGTATAGGTCTGTTCAATATGAGCGACTGAAGAGGCAACATATTAGCTGTGGATTGCGCTTCTAAATAACGGCAAAAGCGAATACCAAAACCTTTTCCTGCTCCTTCGTAGCCATAATCTGTGGTACTAAAAAGACAATGCTCTGCTTTTTGATTGAGTGCCATCAGCAAAGGCACAGGAATCATCGACGCTTCATCCACAAATAGCATGTCCCATTTTGCTTCATTAGTGAGCAAGGCGTCGGGAGCGTAGAAAGGTAGCGGGGCGTCTAGATTGGCTTCTTTTAACAGGTACTCGAATCGAGCTTTTAAGGTTTGAATCGCGGCTTGATTGGGCGCCGTTAAGGCGACTTTCTTATTTGCTTGCAGCATTTTAGCCAGACTGTCGCCCAATAAGGTGGACTTTCCCCGTCCGCGAGGGGCGATAAGCACATAAGACTTGGCGGCTTCATTAAACAAACAAGACTGCGCTTTGGCCTGTTCGTTGGTTAATGGCGCATTTTCTTCTATTGAAGCCAATGCTGGCAAAGCTTGTAATGGATTGGGTTGCACTTGATTAGATTGTACTTGATGGGACTGAATGGTTTTAAAAGGCGAAGAGTCGTTGTATAGGTGGCTCAGTAGAAACCGTTTAAAACTCGAATTAATCTGTTTGCTTTCATAAGGCCATGGCAAGTAACGAGGCAGATCGTGGTCGACCATCTTGAGCCAATTGCCATCCGGTAAAGCAATCGCGAATACGCCGTTGCCTCGCACTGTTCCCGCTAAAATTGCTAGTGCACTGGCAGAAACGCCATGGGTCAGATCCACCAAGATTGCATCATGTGTGCTGCCAAGTTCTTGTCGAACTTGTTTAAAGGAACAAGTGCGGAATGAAGGTGTTTCTATCGATGAATCGTCCAATACTGATGTGTTCAGCTGATTGTATTCAGTCACATCGTAGGCACAAATCAGCGGCGTGGAAAGACGTTCACACAAGTGTAAAAAATCCGACAAAACCTCGTTAATTGAGCCTGTTAATAAAAAACAATGGCGATGGTTGTCAGATGAATGCATAAAATCTCCTTGTGATCACACTATCATACTGTGACCACAAGGAAGCGCCAACGCTAAGCGCTCTCGTTGTCTATTTTAAGGTGAAGATGGATAAGTCTTTTTGCAGCTTCGAGGTCAATTCACGAATGTGTTCGCTGTGTTCTTCAGACGTACTGGCCAATGTCAGTGTGCCTTGCGCTGATCGCTGTAGATCTTCTGAATTCTGGCGAATTTGAGTGGAGGCCACACTTTGCTCTTCTGTTGCCGAGGCAACATTATTAATCCCCATTTCGACATTTTGAATCGACTGATAGATTCTATTTAGCAGTGTGTTGGCGTGGTGAGCTTGCTGCACACTGTTGTCAACCTGATTGCGACCTTGTTCCATATCACTCACAGCAGAACGGCTGTTGTTTTGCAGTATTTCGACGACGTTTCGAATTTCTTCTGTGGATTGCTGCGTTCGTTGTGCAAGCACGCGTACTTCGTCTGCCACCACCGCAAAGCCTCGGCCTTGTTCACCTGCTCGCGCGGCTTCAATCGCGGCGTTCAATGCCAATAAATTAGTTTGCTCGGCAATATTATTAATGACAGTCACAACGTCACCAATGTTTTTCGAGCTGCTTTCTACTTCTTTAATGGTATCAGAGGCTTTGCTAAAGGCGGAAGACAGTGCGCTGACTGTCGTTTCTACATTTTTGACTGCGCTGTTGCCTTCTTCCGTTAGTTTTCTAACCTCAATGGACTCTTCTGATACTTGGTTAGAGCTCTGTGCGACTTCTTGAATAGACGCGGCGATCTGAGTAATGGCAGAACCAACCTGAGCACTGGCGCCCTGACTGTCATGAGCACTTTCACGTAAATTACGATTGGCCGATGAAATGCCTTCAGTCGATTTTAATAGCTCATTACTGGACGTCATTATGTTGTTAACCAGTGCAATCAAGTTGTTACGCATAATAATGGTGTCATTTTGAAGCAATGCGATTTCATTACGACTGTCGTTGTCTTGTTTCTTAGAAAAACGGAAAGCGAGATTTCCGTTTCCAAGAGAATGAAGTGCCGTAGATATTTCTTTCAAAGGAGAAAGCGCGCTACGAATGAATAGCCATAAAATAATGCTCAGCATGGCCGCTGCGGCGATGGAAATTCCGGTAATAAGAGACAGAATACCGTTGATCTCTTCTTGATATTCATCATTGTAGGATTTTAACGTTACCACCCAATTCCAGCCTTTTACGTGCTGATAAATGGCCTTGGACGAACGAACTTTGTCGTCTTGGCCTGTGACCTTGAGTGAATAAGACACCACGCCGTTGTCTTCTTGATACATTTTTTTGAAGGTGTCGTTTAACTCTGGAAAAAGGGAGTAAAGATTTTTGCCAGACAGACTAGGATGAATGAGGATATCGCCTTCATTCTTACCCGTATCCGTGACATAAATGTAACCGCTCTTGCCAAATCTCATGGCATTAATAGAGGCGGCAGAAGATTTCAAAATAGTGGTGTAAGGAATCAGCAGCTCTACTAACAAGTTAGGTTGGCCTGAGACGCGGGCATAATGTCCCACATATCGCTCGTTTTGTATTTTAATTTTTCCGGTAAAATCCGTTCCATTTTGCAGCGCTTTCGTGGCAATAGGGTCATTTTGAAGACTGCCATTTATCTCTATACCGCTCGCATTTATCAACGTAGTGCTGATTCGAGTCAAGCCTTTGGGTGTTTTCATTAGCAAGCTGACTTCTAAGTTGGAAGCGGTTGCAAAATCGGTCAGATATTGTGAATGACCATTTAAGGTGGCGCCATTCAAAAGTACAGTTGGAACGGTTTGATTGCCTAATTGAGAGACTCGATTGGTATCAATGTCGACAGACTTAAGCTGCTGGCTCAATACGCCACCAAAACCTTCCGCTATTTTTATCAGTAGTTGATACTTATTTTCTAGTTGTTCGGCAACCAACGCGGCTTCTTTTTTTTGGTGGCTACTGACAATGTCATTAATTTCGTAACTGAATAGTCTTCCAATAATAAACACTAAAAGAGTAAACACGAGTAAAACAGAGAAAAGCGTCCCTAGGCCTAATTGCTTTGGGAGAGAGGCTTTTTTTAAGAAAGAAATCATTATGCAGATTATCCTTACTGGGCTTGGTTTTTTTGAGATTCATTCTCATTTTATTTAGATATACACTTTAAAACAACAACTTACAATTTATTTAACAGAAGGAGGCCAATGTTGAAACTTTAAAACATGCCTGTCAAATAGGTTTTTTCCAAAAAAAAGCACCCATAAAAATGAGTGCTTTGAATGATGCTAAGCGTGTCTGATCATAAAATGCGCTTACGCGGTAACGAATAAATCCATAAAGCGATTTACAGGCGTATTCTCAAGCGTGGTTTGATCCTTACACAGCGTGAAGATGGTTTGACATTGGCGATTCGGGAAACGTGTCGCCAAATTATTTTTAAATTTTTGCTCCAACAAAGGGATGCCTTCTACGCGGCGGCGTCGATGCCCTACAGGGTATTCGACCACGACTTCTTCTGTACTGCTGCCGTCTTTAAAGAAGACTTGAATCGCATTGGCGATAGAGCGTTTATCTGCTTCTAGATATTCAGTGGTAAAGCGCTTGTCTTCGACGATTTCCATCTTGTTACGCAGTTCATCAATGATCGGATGGGTCGCATGGAAGTCGTCTTCGTAATGCTCGGCAATTAAGTTGCCAAAGGCCAATGGCACGGCCGTCATGTATTGCAAGCAATGGTCGCGGTCTGCGGCGTTGGCCAATGGACCGGATTTGGAAATAATGCGAATCGCGGATTCGTGAGTGCGAATGACGATTTTATTGATATCGGCCAAACGATCTTTGACTTGAGCATGTAAGGTTACCGCGGCTTCAGCGGCCGTTTGTGCATGGAATTCTGCAGGGAAAGAAATCTTAAACAAGATGTTTTCCATTACATAGGTGCCATAGTCTTGAGAGAATGAAAATTGACGTTGCGCGTCTGGTTTGATGGCTTGGTCTTTGTTGGTTTTCGAGAAAGATACGTCATAAAACCCCCATTGATCTGCCGTTAGTACACCTGGAATGCCCATTTCACCACGCATCGACATATCTGCTAAACGCACAGCGCGTGATGTCGCATCGCCCGCTGCCCACGATTTACGTGATCCCGCGTTTGGCGCATGACGATAAGTTCTTAATGCCGAGCCATCAACCCACGCTTGTGAAATGGCGGCCATGATTTGCTCTCGGTCGCCACCCATCATTTTGGTCACCACGGCGACAGATGCGACTCGTACCAATAACACGTGACATAAACCCACGCGATTAAAAGAGTTTTCTAACGCGATGACGCCTTGAATTTCGTGTGCCATTACCATGGCTTCTAATACTTCACGCATCGTTAATGGCGCTTCGCCATTGGACAATCGAACTTGAGACAAGTGATCGGCCACAGCCAAAATACCGCCTAGATTGTCTGATGGATGCCCCCATTCGGCCGCCAACCAAGTGTCGTTGTAATCAAGCCAACGGATGATACAACCAATGTCCCACGCGGCTTTGACGGGGTCTAGCGACAGCGAGGTGCCTGGCACGCGCGCGCCATTTGGTACCACAGTACCTTGTACGATGGGTCCTAAGTGCTTGGTACATTCCGGGAAGCGCAAAGCCAGCAACCCACAACCAAGTGTGTCCATTAAACAGTTACGTGCCGTGTCGAGTGCTTCTTGGCTTTCGACTTTAAAATCAATGACATAGTCAGCAATGTCCTGAATGACTTGGTCGTAATCAGGGCGGTTATTTAACTCTACGTTGGCGCTCATTTTTTATCCTTTGAAAACGGTGTGTTGTGTCTTAATAATGTTGAATGTGATTTAAGGCTAATGACGTTGGTCGATGTCCACCCATTCAGAATGATCGGGGCCGATGTAGTCGGCACTGGGTCGAATAATTCGATTGTTGGCGCGCTGTTCCATGACGTGGGCGGCCCAGCCAGTGACTCTCGAACACACGAAAATAGGCGTGAACAGTTTGGTCGGAATGCCCATAAAGCGATACGCGCTGGCGTGGAAGAAATCGGCGTTACAGAAAAGTTTTTTCTCGCGCCACATCACGGCTTCACAGCGTTCGGATACAGCGTATAAATGGTCGTCTCCAACATCTTCGCTGAGTTTTTTAGACCATTTTTTGATGATGTCATTTCGAGGGTCTCGTTCACTGTAAATAGCGTGGCCAAAGCCCATGATTTTTTCTTTATTGGCGAGTTTTTGCAGTAATGCCGTTTCGGCTTCGTCGGCGGATTGCCACGGTTCTATCATGTCCATAGCCGCTTCATTTGCGCCGCCATGTAACGGCCCGCGTAAGCTCCCGATGCCACCAGTAATACAAGAGTGCATGTCCGATAACGTCGACGCGCAAACACGAGCGGTAAAGGTCGATGCGTTAAATTCATGTTCTGCATACAAGATCAACGATGCGTTCATCACTTGCGCGTGAAGCTCGCTCGGTTCCGCGTCGTGTAGCATGGTTAAGAAATGCCCAGCCAAAGACGGCACGTGCGCATTGTGAGTGTTAATACGAACCCCATCATGAGTAAAGCGATACCAATACACGACCATGGCAGGCAGCGTGGCGATCAATCGGTCGGCCGTGTGTAATCCTAATGAGGGTTGTTTTTCGAAAGGCAGCTCTGGCTCAAGGTTGCCTAAAAAAGAACAGCCAGTGCGCATCACATCCATTGGATGAGCGTTTTTTGGAATAAGTTCCAAAACGGCTTTCAGTTCCTCTGGCAGACTACGCAAACTCATTAGCTTGTGTTCGTAGTCGTGCAACTGTGTGCGGTTTGGCAAAGTGCCGTACAACAAAAGATACGCCACTTCTTCAAAGCTGGCTTTGTCGGCGAGTACATCAATATCGTAACCACGATAGGTTAACCCTGCAGCGGCTTTACCCACGGTACAGAGTGCGGTTTCGCCTGCGCTTTGGCCTCGTAGACCGGCGCCAGAAAGTATTTTAGCCATTGTATATCTCCTTTTTTATTCTTAATGGAAAGGTTAGCTAATTACTAGGATGACGTTTTTGCTCTTATTTTTTTGAGAAGAGCGCATCCAGTTTGTCTTCGTATTCGTGATAATTCAGGAATTCATAAAGCTCATTACGCGTTTGCATAGAATCGACGACGTCACGCTGATGACCGTCGTTTAATAAATGTTGATAGACGTTGAGTGCGGCTTTGTTCATGGCACGAAAGGCACTCAAAGGGTAAAGCACCAAATCCACACCGACGCTGGCGAGTTCTTCTTTACTGAACAATGGAGTGGCGCCAAACTCGGTAATATTCGCTAAGACAGGGACTTTTACCGCGGCGACAAACTCTTTGTATTGCTCCAAGGTGATAATGGCCTCTGGGAAAATCATGTCGGCCCCAGCGTCGACACAAGCGATGGCACGTTCGATAGCGGATTCCATGCCTTCAACGGCTAATGCATCGGTACGTGCCATGATGACAAAGCTGTCGTCAATACGTGCATCAACACAGGCTTTAACACGATCAACCATTTCGTCTTGGCTAACAATGGCTTTATTTGGACGGTGGCCACAGCGTTTTTGTTGTACTTGGTCTTCGATGTGAATTGCCGCTGCACCGGCTTTTTCCATTTGCTGAATGGTTCTGGTGATGTTAAATGCGCCACCAAACCCTGTATCGATATCAACCAATAATGGCAGCTCTGAGGCAGAAGTAATACGGCGTACATCTTCCAGCACATCGTGTAAATCGGTCATGCCCAAATCAGGTAAGCCATAAGAGGCGTTGGCAACACCGCCACCCGATAAATAAATCGCGTGATGTCCGGTTTGTTCCGCCATCATGGCGCAATAGGCGTTGACGGCACCAACAACCTGTAAGGGGGATTGTGTTGCGACGGCTTGTCTAAAGCGGGCGCCAGCTGAACGTTTTGTCATCGTTTTCCTCTCTTATTTTTTAATGAGAAGCGAGGGCGGTTTGCTCCATCGCTTTCTTTAATAGCTGACTGGCGCGACTGATATGTCGACGCATAAGCAACTCGGCCAAATCACCTTCGTGATTGGCTATCGCATCTAAAATGGCTCTGTGTTCTCGCAATGCTTGGCGTGGATCACTGCGTTGATCGGCAGTATGTCGACGATACATGCGGATCACGGCATACAATTCTTCGGTCAAAAGGCGAATGAGTTTGGCGTTGCCGCTAGCGTGAATAATGCGCAAGTGGAAATCGTCGTTGCCGCCTTGCTGTACATAATGCTCGTCTTGGTTGTCATCTAAATAGGCTTGATGTTTGTCGAGCAGGGCATACAAACTGCTGACTTCTTTGGCGTGCATGGTGGTGGCTGAGAGCCTTGCTGCCATACCTTCTAGGGCTTCACGCATCGTGAAAGTATCAAGCATGTCTTGTATGTTCAGCTGGATAACCCGAGCCCCAACATTGGCGGTGCGTGTTACCAAGCCAAGGCCTTCTAACTTGACGATGGCTTCTCTTAATGGCCCACGGGAAACACCGTATTGTTTGGCGAGTTCCGGCTCTGATATTTTACTGCCTTGAGGAATATGGCCTTGCACTATGGCGCTGGTAAGCTGCTGGGCAATATCTTCTGACAAGGTGGCTGACTTGATGGAAATAAGGTTCGTCATAAGGGGCTAAAATACTTCATTGTTGACAATGTTCCTATTTATAGTCGTGTTTTACGACTTTATCAAGTTAGATTGTCGACAATTGTTGATTTTATCGCTTAGCCTTTAGTCGTATCCCCTTGCTTTTTTAATACATTAACGATCGGTAACATTGTGTTTATTAAGTGGTTTTTAGACTTTATTCGATAGAATTACTTGGATGGGCTTAAAAAGCTGATAAAGTCAGATAATGAGGTTACATCGTATTTTTATCAGATGTGTCGACAATCGTATCCTGTGGATTGATGTCTTGATAAACCAATAGCTAAGGAAAAATATGAAGAAGATTAAAAATGAAGTGGCGCTGAGTAAAAAAGCCATTCAAGTTGGCGAAAATTACGCGCTGAAACGAGGCTATGACGGTTTTTCTGCCACCATGTCAGCGAATGAAAAAACAGAGTCTATTTATCGATTATTAGTGCTCGACAAGCTAATTGTTGGACTGCCAGCAGACAAAGAAGACTTGCCCAGTATGAAGCACAAATTGGCGTTGTGGATTCAAAAGCATCTCCCAAAAGACGATCCGCTGTTGAAGTAAATATTTATAAATCCAGTCACGTTCAAACTGTCATTCATCTCGTTAGAAATCGTCTAATATTTTACTACTTCGGGGAAGTCGACAATGGCTTGCTCGAATTCATTCAAAATCCTTCTTCCGCGAGAAGGTAATTCAATACAACACCACAATGCCTAATCCCCAGTTTATTCTTATCTAGCATATCTTGTGTATAACGAATGAAGCTTTCTTGCTCTCGTTGATTGATGCGTCGATATGAAATCAATTCTTTATTTATGTTTTGTTATAACATAACATTACGTCTTGTATTTTGTATCAATTCATATAGGAAGCGTATCGATGCAGGAGAGTGTTAGTTTATCCAGAGTGCCTGCGGGCACGTATTCACAGGACGCCAATTCCGAAGCCACACTCAATAAGTCATTTTTATTGAGTGTGGCGAAATCGTCTAATCAAGCGGTGTTGGCAGATATCTATCAAGACAACATCAACATGGCGGTTTGGGAAAGGCCTCTGGGCCTGTTGTCAGCTTATGCCCACTCACTCTTAACGTCGTCGCCTAATTTTGCTTTCAAGTCACAGGGTGATTCAGCGCAAATTGAGGTGTTATTACATCGTGTCTTGCCGGATTTTCCAGGCAAAGAAGCATTTTTAAAAGACATCGCGCTGTTGGTCGATATGTTTGCGTGTTTGTTCGACCTTGATAACGTTGGATTGCGTTTAACGGCATTATCCAATGCGATGTGTCCTCGTTTTCATGTGGATAAAATTCCTTGTCGATTGGTATCTACTTACGCGGGCGTTGGCAGTGAGTGGTTACATGAAGCGCATGTTGTCAGAGCGCATTTGGGTCATGGTGGCCATGTCGCTGACCACAACAGTGGGTTGCATGAAAAAGGTCGGGTCAATCAATTAAAGGCAGGCGATGTGGCGTTGATGAAAGGAAATGAATGGCCTACTTCTTTAGGCTTCGGAGTCGTTCATCGCTCTCCTATGGTCAGTGCAGAAGAGCCACGCTTATTTCTCAGTTTGGATATGATCTAAGGGGCGAAAGGTAAGGGATGGGTTACCACTCAATCGGCTGATTGTTCCAGTCTAAGTAAGCTGCTTTATTATCCATTTTGACGTGTTCCATAATGGATAATAATTGCGTTGCCACGAAGTCCGCGCTAAATAATTTATCTTTTGGGACAGAGCGCTGAAACGGTTTAGACAACGGCGTGTCTGTGGTGCCAGGATGAAACGAGATGAGTTTGACATTTTTCGCTCTTCTGGCGTATTCCACGGAGCTGGTTTGGATCAACATATTTAACGCTGCTTTGGAGGCTCGGTAACTGTACCAACCCCCTGTTTTATTGTCCGAAATACTGCCTATTCGAGCGCTAAACAAGGCAACTTGAGTATTTCTGTCGCCTTGCAAAATAGGCAACAACTGGCTTAACCACAACATGGGGACAACGCTGTTTGCATGAAATACCGCTTCGAGTTGAGACGCTCTAATCTCTTCTAATTTCCTTTCTGGCATGATGCTTTCATCGTGCAATATGCCATTACAGATTAAAACCTTGGTTATTCTTCCTGCCAATGGTGCAAGGATTTGACAAACTTCGCTAATACCGGACTCTGTATTGTCGCACTCTAGGTAAGTGGTTTTGGTGCTTTCACTCGGAACGTACAAAGATCGACTGACCGCAAAGACGCCGATACAGTTTGAGTTCTCTTCGAATTTTCGTATGGCGGCTTTGGCGATGGTACTGCTCGCGCCAATAATAAGCGCATAGAATGATGACATACTAAAACTCCTAAACGTACGAGAGAGCATTAAAGTGATACGTTATAAATCACATTGATCTTTTTGACATGACGCACAACGTGGTTTTCCGGTGACAAAAGACGAAATTTGGTGGCGATAGCGAGCAAAAAAACGATAGCCAATGTCTGCGAAAAAGCGAATAAAAGGCCAGCGCAGAGCCTGCATCCATTTGTGTTTTTCAACCAGTTTCCATGCCAAGCAAGTGACATCCAATCCCTTTATTATCTGACCATTGTCTAATTGACCATGCAGTAATCTATCGGCCTCGATAGGGTCTATATAAGGGTAGTTGTGTTGGAAATTTTCGTCGTGAATATTTTCTAAGCGCAGCTTTTTTTGCGTGTCTAATGACTGCAATGTTTTCATTTCAGCGGCGCAAAGTGGGCAATGGCCATCATAAAAAATCGTTAACATGGTGTATCACTCTTATTCGATTGTCGAACAGTGATACGCAGTTCATCAACGTTTAGATCAGTTTTTTGTTGGTTTAGTAATGTGGGTACAACACCAGTAAATGCAAAATAGAGGCAAGTGACGTCAGACCAAAGTGCAATGAGAAGTGGTAGGACTTATCTGTATTTGGTTGTTTTAACCAACGCACTTCAACCCAAAATATCGTAATCAACCCAAGCAGTAAAAAGGCGACGGACAATTCTGGTGTGATAAACAGTAAAGAAATCCAAGCGGCGGACATGGTGAAATAAGCTGAGATAAGGAGTTTTTTACCATTTTTGTATTCCGGCTGTTCTATTACCCTTCCCCAAATAGCCCCGCCTAAAAAGCTTAATACAATGGCGCCATAGGTCGCGAAGAGCGTGATTCCCGATTTACCCAGAAATGACTCGTGCGCCAAACTTAGGTAAGTGGCAAAAAGAAGAGGAAGAATGCTCAAAGTAGCTAATGTAAACACTACTGGCTTATAAGAACGCATGCCGATACCTGTCATCATGAAGTAAATACGATTAATAACTAAAATTATGTAAACAATACGAATTATCTAACAAAATAGACTTTAAAACAGCAATTGATGTTCTTGTTTTGTCCTATTTATTGGCATAAAAGTGTAAAGTTTTTTGTATAGGGTGATCGATGAATCGCCATTGAGCGAAATACGGGCAAAGAGTACAATGTCCGGCTATAACGATTGCTTGAACATGAAGCCAAATGGGTTTTGTGTCCTTATTAATGAATTCTGCTTAAGGTGTGTTTAGAAATGCCAGCTAAAACAATGGATGAACTCGTCTCCCTATGTAAACGTCGTGGATTTATTTTCCAAGGCAGTGAAATCTACGGTGGTATGCAAGGCGCTTACGATTACGGTCCGCTAGGTATTGAATTAAAAAACAACCTAAAAGCCGCGTGGTGGCGTTCGATGGTTTACGAACGTGATGACGTAGAAGGGTTGGACGCAGCGATTGTCCAAAACAAACTTGTCTACAAATATTCGGGCCACGAAGACACGTTCACTGATCCAATGGTGGATTGCCACGAATGTAAATCTCGTCTGCGTGCAGATCACATGAAAGACATCAAAGTCTGTGACAACTGTGGTTCGACCAATGTGACGGAACCTCGTGATTTCAACTTGATGTTCAAAACCAACGTCGGTCCAATGGTAAACGAAGATTCTTACACGTATCTACGTCCAGAAACCGCACAAGGTATTTTCACGAACTTCAAAAATGTCGTGGATTCTACTTCTCGCACCTTGCCTTTCGGTATTGCGCAAATAGGTAAATCATTCCGTAACGAAATTACGCCGCGTAACTTCATTTTCCGTGTTCGTGAATTCGAACAAATGGAATTGGAATTCTTCTGTAAGCCAGGCGAAGATGAAAAATGGCATGAATTCTGGGTTGGTGCGCGTAAGCAGTGGTGGTTGGATCAAGGTCTAGCAGAAGAAAATATTCAGTTTGAATACGTCACCGGTGATGATCTGTCGCATTATTCAAAATCCACTGTGGATATCTTGTACAAATTTCCACATGGTTTTGAAGAACTAGAAGGTGTAGCGAACCGTACCGACTATGATTTGGGTTCTCACACCAAGGCGCAAGACGAGTTTGATATCACCGCGAAAGTGAAAAAGAACGAACACTCTACTGCGAAATTGGCGATCCGTGACCTTGAAGCGAACAAGTGGGAAATTCCTTTCTGTATCGAACCTTCTGCCGGTCTAGACCGTGGTTTGCTTGCTGTGATGACAGAAGCCTACACAGAAGAAGAGCTGCCAAATGGCACCACTCGTACCGTGCTTAAATTCAAGCCACATCTAGCGCCGATCAAAGTCGCTATCATGCCGCTTAAAAAGAACAAGCCAGAGATCGTTGCCCTAGCAAAAGAATTGAAAAACAAGCTTCAAAAGCTGGGCTTGGGTCGTATTCTTTATGAAAACACCGGTAACGTAGGTAAAGGCTACCGGCGTCATGACGAAGTCGGAACACCTATCTGTGTGACAGTCGATTTCGATTCTATCGAACAAGAAGGCGCACCAGTGACCGTTCGTGACCGTGACACAATGGAACAAATCGTTGTGAAAGCAGCGGACCTTCCAGCTTACGTGATCAACTACTTTATCAACCAAGACTAAAATAGTCGGTTCATAAAGCGAATATCAAATGCCGTTAAGATGACATTCTTAACGGCATTTTTTTTGGGTACTGGAAAGCGGTTTAGGCGCGATTGATTTGTACTGGCGGTTATTTTTAAAAGGCTTAGTATCAATGAATATAAGAGTTCATAGTAGAAATGACATGCTGTGGATAACGCAAATAGCACACTATTAACTTCTATAGGTATTCCAATGTTATATCACTACACCAGCCTTGAAGGGTTGTTAGGCATACTTAATAGCCAAAGTATTTGGGCGAGTCATTGTGAATTCCTAAATGATTCAAGTGAGTTTCATCATGCTCTCAGTTTTGCTAAAAACCATTCAGCCAAAATTTATATGGGAGATGATTATTTATCTGCATTTGGATGGGGGATGAGGCATGCGTTAGAAAGAATGAACAAGCAAGATATCTATGTTAGTAGTTTTAGTGAAAAGCCAGATTTATTGAGCCAATGGAGGGGGTATTGCCCTCAAGGTGCTGGTATTTGTATAGGCTTTGATAAGAAATTAATAGAGAAATATTGTTCCGAAAAAGGCTATAAACTATCAAGGTGTTTGTATGATCATGAGGAACAACGAAATCATATCTCTGAAATGGTCAAATCATGTTTACAGAAGTTTCCTGAAGCAAAGGTTTCAAGGGCCGACTATGATAACTTGGATTCTAAAGGACAGGTTAATCATGTGATTGACTATCAGCGTTACGCTTTAGAGGGGCAAGGAAAGCCTGAAGCTGATGCGGCATTATCTGAATTTTGTAACTATATCAATGAATGTGCGCCAATTATGAAGGACTACGGATTTCATGAAGAGGCAGAATGGAGAGTGGTTGCGAGGAATCCTATCGATGAAATTTATCACAGAACAGCGCATTCCCACTTAGTTCCTTATATTAAAATTCCTGTTATTAAGCATGATGTAAATACTATAAAAAAAATTATTGTTGGACCAAATCCAAGTGCTAGAAGGTGTATATCATCAATTAGAAGTTTACTTAAATCGCATAGTCTCGAAGAGGTAGAAATTGCAAATTCATCTATTCCATTCAGTAGTTGGTAAAAGTAAAAAATGGGCTAATGTAAGGTGATTTTTCGAGGTGCTACAAAGTTTCAGCTGCGCTGGTTGGAACAATTCGTAGTTAAACCTCTCCTAAACTATTTTTCCATTCCGCTAGTGCTTTGATATGGCTGGGTTCAATACCACAGCAACCGCCTATGATGGTGGCGCCGAGGCTGTGCCATTTTTTAGCGAAGACGAGATACTCTTCTGGCGATAGGTCTCGGGAACCTTGTGTCGTTAGGTTCGCTTCGTGGCCCTGCGATATGGGGGTAAAGCTGTTAGCGTAAGCGCCTATATCGAGTTGTCTATTGTGTTTTTTTAATACGCTGGTGGTGTCACGTATGGCTTGTTCCATGACTTCGGGAATGGAGCAGTTAAAGAAAATGGCGTCTCTTTCTTTTATCAGGGTAGCTTTAGTCAGGATGGCTTCTACCGCGTCGATGACGGATTCCCCAGAACGTAATCTTGCCGTTTCTCCTATTTCATCGCTCAGGGTGAAGGCGTAATAACAAGGCTTGGTTGAGTCTTTTAAAACATGGGCGATGGCGTTGGCTTCTTCGATGCTTGCAATGGTCTCCGCTAGCCATAAGTCCACATAGTCATCTTGTGCTTCAAATAGCGTTGTTAAAATATCGAGGGCTGACTGCTGTTCGAATAAGTCTGGGCGATAAGAACCAAGCGGAGGCGGCAGCGAGCCTGCAACGAGTACAGTTTGAGGTGTCTTGTTTTGGTCTTCTTTGGTATGGGATGCGGCTTCTTTTGCAATGATGGCCGCTTGTCGAGCGAGCGCAGCGCCTTGTTGTTGGTAACGCGCTTCACCAAGATGAAAAGGCACACAGGCATAGCTGTTCACTGTGATGATCTCGGCACCCGCTTGTATGAAATTCTGATGCGCTTGAGTGACATAATGGGGCGCTTCTATTAACGCTTGCGCGCTCCACAGTGGTTGCGAAAAAGGCGCGCCAATGCGCTTAAGTTCACGTCCAATACCGCCATCGAGTATGGTTAATTTTAGTCTGGTTAAATCGCTCATTTCCGTTTTCATATGCCTGAATTTAATTAGCGCCATTCAATCACAATGTCAGTTGAAAGGTAATGAAACTTGATCATGATCAGAATAATTCGGGTCATAGTAAATCTGGGCATAGTAAATCTGGGCAGTAACATTCATTCATAAAACGGAATACCCCGCTAGATGGTGAACCGTAACGGTTCTTTTATTGATGCCGTTGAGCATTCTATTTAACAAGATGGAAGTGACACCAAGGCTTTGCCTTTGTTATCAAACATTGCGACAGAGGTCTGTTGTCCTTTGGTGGTTATTTTTATTAAGGCGTTGGAGATTTCAGAGCCTGATACACGAATATTACCGAGTTCACTTTGTGTCAGCGTGTCATCCACATCAATGGTGAAACTGACCGAATCGTTCGCGGCGATGTTTTCAATGCTTAACGAAAGCGTCGAATCTCCGTCTTTTACTTCGCTTGCAGAAATCAGTTTCAAATTGCCTTTTTTTACTTCGAAAGGTTGGAAAACCTCAACGCCTGCACCGGTTGCTGTGGTATCAAAAATAAGGCGACCAACGCTGTTCGATAAATCGAGATGAACGGTTAAATCGTTCAAAGCGCATTGGCTGGTATTGTGTAAGATGAATAGGTCTTTGGGCGCACTTTCCACAAATGTGACTTCAACATTCGCATGAGCAAGCTGCCCTGCAAGTAACCATACAGAGGCGACGATAGGCAAACGAACATTGAGCATAATGTTTTCCTTTGGCGTTAATTTATTGAATCATGACTGGTTAAACTAACGTTGAGAATGGCTATGCGGATCACTTTTAAAGAGAAAGGGTAGAAAAATACGCCGGGTTATTTTATTAATAGATAATATTGAAGCTTAAGTGGATTTTATTTTGATAGGAGGCAGTGTGATAACAATAGAAAAAATGACATCTCAGCATTTGGGCGAGATCATTGCACTTAGGGTGGGAGAGGAGCAGCAACAATTCGTGGGTGCGATCGACGATATTCTGACCATTATCAACGCACAAATTCGGCCTCATGTGATTATTGCAGGTGACCAAGTGGTTGGCTTTTTCTTGATCGATACCATTTATGTACAAACTAATGATGTCGCCACACTGCAGAGCCTTGGTTTACGCAAATTCTTTATCGACAAACAACACCAAGGGAACGGCTACGCCAAGCAGACACTTCAGCTATTGCCAGATTACCTAACTGCCACTTACCCAAATTACACTGATGTTTTTTTAACCGTGAACTGTAAAAACGAAACGGCCAAAAATCTCTATTTAAAAAGCGGTTTTCAAGATACTAACGCACTATACCTCGGCGGCCCTTCCGGTCCGCAGCACGTGATGAAGCAGGTGTATAACAGTTTGTAAATAAATTGTCCTAGCGACATGTATCTTTATTGATGGCGCGGACACGCGCTAACGCATTGCGAGAAATTAGAATGTGAAATGGAAGGATGGCCTTAAGGTAAATTTGTCCGCCGATATTATTTGTATGTACCCACGTTGCTAAGAAGACGCGTCCATTCTCAGAAATAACAGACACTCTAAAGTCCAAATGTTTATCGTTAAATCCAGCGATAAGCTCATAATGACTTTCAGATTCAACGGGAAACAAGCCTACTTTATCTATGGCTGGTGGACCATCGCTTGAAAGGCCAAACGGTGCGGTCACAACGTTCCTTATTTTGACAAGAAAACGTGCCCATGCTGGAAAGTTAGTGATGATCTCTGCGGCCTCACGTGGTGAGAGATCGGATTCAACAGAATAACAATCCATGAAGTCTGTTGGCTTCACTCGATCATTTAGAGCACTTTGTAATGGCAGAGTAGTGATCGTTACTTTTTTCATAGTGGATACCACATCAATTTTTATGTCTTGGTTTATCACCTTACTCGGCATTCGTGTCGCAAGCCCTTTTTATACTAGATGAAACTGGCTGTGCATGCCTTGCTCACGTAATGGAATAATGGCTTGGTAGGCTGCGCTGTTGTACCAATTAATAGCACTTTCTTTATCAGGAAACTCTATGACAGCTTTCATCGGGTGAGCCGTTTCGCCATGCAATGTCTCTATTCCGCCTTTGGCAATGAAGTGACCGTTAAAAGGTTTAAGTGTTTCAGCCGCTAAGGCGCTGTATTCTGAGAGTTTTGTTTTATCAATGGGTGTTAGGTCAACGATTACTAAGCTTGTCATTTTGTTATTTCCTTGGTTGATTGAGTTGACACAGCTTAAGGTTGTGCTGAATATTAAACAATAATCATAAAATGAACAGGTTGTTTAAATATATGAACAGTGTGAAATTGGCCCCACTATTGTTGATTTTTGTTGAGGTGGCAAATAAGCGCTCTTTTACGGCGGCCGCTAAAAAATTAGGCATGAGTAAATCCGCTATTAGCCAACAAATAAAACGTCTAGAAGAATCGACAGGGCAGCAGTTATTAATACGTAATACACGAGGGGTCGTATTGACCGCTGTGGGTGAAACCTTACTCGCGCGCAGTGAATTGTTGAGTGAGCAACTAAGCATGACCTTAACGGAACTGGACAGCGCCAAAGATCAACCCAGTGGTGACTTTAAAGTGTCTGTACCGCCATTTTTTGAAACAGATATTGTGATTCCTGCATTGAAACAACTCAGTGTAGAGTTTCCAAAGCTGATCCCTGAAGTGGTTGTGACTGAGAAATGGCAAGATCTCATAGAGCATAATTTAGACGCCGCGATTTTTGGCGGTGATATAAAAGACTGTAATTATCGTGCGTTATCCGTAGGTGAGGTATCAGAAATATTCTGTGCTTCACCTCGTTATATTAAACAACGCGGTGGCCTTAAGGCGATCGAACAGTTAACTGAACATAAGTTTATTGCAACCGCTTGGCACCGCGATAAATTAGAATTATTCGATAATCAGCAAATGAATAGGCGGCTGGTTGCAGTAAAACACTGTGCGAAAGTGAATACCCTTGTAACAGGCCGAGAGGCTGTTTTGAACGATATGGGAATCGCATTACTTCCAGAATTTTTAGTGCAGTCGGACCTCGCTGAAGAGCGGCTGATTAGAGTGTTGCCTGAGGTTCGCGGGAGGGCGTGGCACTTTTATTTCTTACACCAATATAAAGGTGAAAAACCAATACACGTTACTCGTTTTTATCAGTTGTATTGCCATTATTTTGCTAAGGCCAGCAGATAACAAAGATATTTGTCGTTTACTTCTACACGAGCCGGAGTTCTGATTTTTACCGTCATTAAAAACTCGATTCAAACTAAAAAAGCACTTAAAGCGTTCTCACATTTCGCTCTGTCAGTACAACATTGAAATCACTTAAT
Source organism: Marinomonas primoryensis (assembly GCF_013372285.1). Classification (NCBI taxonomy): domain Bacteria; kingdom Pseudomonadati; phylum Pseudomonadota; class Gammaproteobacteria; order Oceanospirillales; family Oceanospirillaceae; genus Marinomonas; species Marinomonas primoryensis. The sequence goes on from NZ_CP054301.1 coordinate 673,415, forward strand.
GGTCTCAAGTCAAAATTCTGTTCTGTTAATATGGCGTTTTCTATTCGATCACAACGAAAGATACGGAAGTCTTTACGTAACGTATCCCACGCTAAAACATACCAAGCAGGATAGCTGAGGTACAAATAATGGGGTTCTATGTTTCGTGTTGTTCTAACGTTGTGGAAGTCTTTGTAATCAATGGAAACCACTTTAGAAAACAAAAAAGCAGAGTACAGTGGGCTTTGCGTTTCTATTTTTGCTTCCTTGAGATTGTCATTGTAAGACGCTAGCACGTGAGGTGACGCAGATTCACCTATATGAATACGTTGTCGTAAGGTGCGAAGTTTGTCTTTTTGTTGAGCGGAGAACGACGCCATCAGTTTGTGCTTGATTGACGATAAGCTGGTCATGAACAAATGAGAGTTCATGCTCTCTGCAATGGCGAGGCTGAGCAACAAATCAATCACTTCTTGGTTTTCTAGGGTTAAACGTCCCACCCCCCAACTTCTGTGAAGCTGTATACCGCCGCCACGGCCTTTGTCCGCATCAATCGGTAAACCACGCTCACGTAAGAGAGCTATGTCTCTAAAGAGGGTTCGAGTGCTGACGCCTAACTCAGTGGCAAGAGACAGGGCCGTGATCGCGCCTTCTGATTTCAAAATGGCGGTGAGTTGATCCAGTCGATCAAGGTGTTTGTTGGTGTTTGCTCTGTTCATTTTTTTAATATGACACAAAGTGTCATCTATATCGATACACTCTTTTTTCCATCAAAGCTTCTACTGTTAACTAAGAATGATTTTTGACTAAAAGGATAAAAGAGATGCAATCGATACAGATGAAAGAAGCAACGTGCGAAGAAATGCAAATTTTGGGTTTGAGTGTTCGTACGAATAATGCTGATGAAATGAAAGCGGAGACAGCAAAAATTGGGAGCTTACATGGTACGTTTAATCAGAAAATCGCGGTGAATTATGCAAACGGCGCGCACCTTTTCGGTGTGTATTATAGCTATGAATCGGACCATACTGGCGATTTTTCGGTATTAGTCGGCTCAGAAGAAAGCGTGCTCACAATGACACCTGAAGAAAACAAGGCCAGTCTAGACACTGTAGTGCTATCCGCGGGTAAGTACTTAGTATTTTCAGGCACAGGTGAAATGCCACAAGTCGTAATCAATGTTTGGGGCGATATTTGGCGTTACTTTTCAGGGGAATCATCCCAAGGGAAGTCTAAGTATCAACGTGCGTTTACAACGGATTTTGAACGTTACACCAGCGCTAATAGCGTGGATGTATACATCGCGATTCTATAATGTGCCTTAACAAAGAAAAGGAAAAATCATGAGCCAGTTAACCAGCCCGACAGCCAGTTGTTTATGCCAAGGCGTGACCATTCATGCAAAAAACATCAACCCTAAATTTACGGTTTGCCATTGTGGCTCTTGTCGAAAGTGGGGTGGAGGGCCTTTGTTTATGTTGCACTGTGGTGCTGATGTAACCTTTGAAGGTGAGGACTTGATTAAAGAATACGATTCTTCACCTTGGGCAACACGGGCTTTTTGCTTGGAATGCGGCACACATTTATTCAGTCGATTTAAAAAAGCCGGCGTCTACAATATTCCTGTTGGCCTGTTTCCAAAAACGGAGAACTTAGAAATGGATATGCAGTATTTTATTGATCTTAAGCCTGAGTATTATTGCTTCTCGAATGACACGCCAGCCATGACCGAAGCCGAGATCAAGGTTCACTTCGCGGCAGAGGTATAAAAGCAAAGACGTTTTAAACATTAAAACGTCTTTAATTAACCTCCTTTGTCAGGGCTATAAATCGCTTATTCTGCCTTCCACCAGTGGCTCGTAATGGCTGGGTCGGTAATGCTAAAGATTTGACCAAACTCTGGTGTACTCAAGACCACTTCGCGGCGCTCTGATTCGGCAACCACCCGATCAAATGGGTCGTGCCAGGTATGAAAAGCTAGATCGAACGTGCCGTTATGAATTGGCATCATGATCTTTCCTTTCAAATCGATATGCGCTTGAACACTTTCTTCTGGTGTCATGTGTATGTCGGCCCAATCGTTGTCGTAAGCACCGGTTTCTACCATGGTGATATCAAATGGCCCGTACTTGTCCCCAATCTCTTTAAAGCCTGCAAAGTAACCTGAGTCGCCACTAAAATAGAGGCTTTGCAGCGGTGTTTTAATGACCCAAGAGCCCCACAATGTCGAATTTCCATCGCCCATTCCACGGCCTGAAAAGTGCTGTGTCGGTGTGAACGCCACTGTACCTTGGCTGGTTTCTTCTTCTTGCCACCAATCGAACGTGGTGATTTTATCCGCGTCTACGCCCCATGAAATGAGATCGCCATCTACGCCCGTTGGCACAAAAAACTGCTTGGTTTTGCTTAATAATATTTTGACGCTGGCTTTATCCAAATGGTCATAGTGATTGTGTGAAATCAGCACTTTATCGATCGGCGGTAAATCGTCTAAGGAAATCGGCGGCTGGTGGAAGCGCTGTGGACCCATAAAGTTGAAGGGCGAGGCGCGATCAGAAAAAACCGGATCGATCAGCCAATATTCGCCGTACACTTTCAGTAAAATAGAAGAATGGCCAAGCTTTACTATGTGCAGTGTGTCGTTACTCAGCGTGTTTAAATCGGCTTGGCTCACCGTTTGTACGGGAATAGTGATATCTGGCGTGGTGCCCACTTTTTTCTCAGTAAAAAAACGCAACCATAACGCCGCTGTTTCTGAAAAAGGCATAGGTGTCCGGGGCGCCGCATTACGAAACTTGTTTTCTTGGTAATGCGTCGATTCAATGCCAGCGACCGCGCTAGGTTTGGCAACGAGAGTCAAATTGATGACATAAATGGCAATGCCAAATAGAACAAGGAGAGACAAAACCAATTTAATGACAAACATGAATAACTTCACCCTTTAGAGAAACAGCAAGTTGTCTATAATTTGGGCTAATACATAAATTGCAACGCCTACCTTAGTAATCGATCAAAATGACATTGTATGGCGTTTTTTCCATCTGTTTTAATTCACCCGACCATAAAAGGTTTTGCTTGCTGCTTCGGAGAGAGCAATGCCAGGCTGTGAGTTGTACGCCAGCACGGCCAGCATACGCGTGGTATCACCTTGCGTTGGCGTGACTCGGTGAATGGCGTTTCGACCTCGAAATAGCACCAAGGCACCCGGTTCGATCGCCAATTCCTTGACCTTTTTTTGCCCCGCAAGAACCTCACTCACACCGTTATAATTCATTTCGCCCGCGTCGGCGTCACGCATATTTTCAATGTATTCAAACACACCGCCAGACTCAGGTTTTTGAATTAACAAGGTAATGGCAAAAGACGAATTATCGAAATGCCAACCGAGTTCTTGTCCCTTACTGGCGTAGTGCAAATTGATAGAAGAAAGAGAGTCGGCGTAGTTATAAAGCGCCTCTTCGTCTAACACGTTGGCAAGAAACGCCCGAAACAAAGGCGCATCATAAAGCTGTCTCAGTGGCGATATTGGGTCGATTTGATCATCGGTAATACAGCCTTTAGATGAACTGATTTGTTTGTTTCTCGCGTGTTCCGAGTCGTAATCTGGATCGACATGGGTTAAGTAAACGTTATGAGTTGATTGAGTAAACCAAGCGAGACTTTTCTTGGCTTTCCCTTCTTCTATAATGGCTTGAATGGTTTTTTCATTCAGAAAATTTGGCAAAACCAGCGCGCCATTTTCTGCCAGTGTCTTTTTACACTCGGCTCTAAAGTCACTACTTTCAATAGGGTAGGCGGCTTTATTCATCAGATCTGATAATGACATTAGTGTTCCCCTTTGTTTTTTTGATCTTTTAATCGCGTTTAATAAGACATAGGATGAGGTTCAGACTAGTAAAGTTAGCCTAGTAGTTAAATCAATATTTTTTGTATTTATCGTTAAGCATTTCTTAATGCTAAAAAAGAAAAGCAATTTGCTTGAGTGTCATATTCCCTAACATTGAAAAATTAGCTTGATACTATTATGTTGAAATTGCCCAATTTAAACAGCTTGATCACCTTTATCAATGCGGCCCAAACCGGCAACTTTGCGAAAACCGCGAAGGCATTGTGCATAACGCCAGCCGCCGTCAGCCAACAAATAAAACAGCTAGAATCTCACCTAGACGCAACGCTGTTTGAACGCTCAAAACTAGGTGTGGAATTGACTCAAGCGGGTCATCAATACCTGTATTTTGCCAATCAAGCGATCGAAAGCCTGCAACGTGGACAAGCCAGTTTAGACCAATTAAAACCGCAATCTATTTTCACCTTACACACACTGCCATCGGTGGCGAGCTTGTGGCTAATGCCCAAAGTGCTGCAAATAATGGAAAAGCATCCAGACCTAGAAATTCGCGTAGAAGCGAGCCATTCCACGGTGGATTTCAGCCTGAGCCGATGTGACGCGTCTATTAGCTTTGGTAAACAAGATACGTCCCTAAACCACGACTTCCTTTTCCAAGACGACGTACACCTAGTCGCCAGTCCTTCTTTGATTAACGGAATAGCGCAGGGTGATTTAGATGCATTGCTTGAAAAACCAATGATTCATATTGATTGGGGAGACGACAACGCGTTTTTACCCAACTGGCAAGATTGGCTAACCGCCGCGAGTTACCATAATCGACAACCCAACAAAGGCCCACAATTTAACCTTTCCAGCATGGCCATCGACGCCGCCATACAAGGCAAAGGCCTACTTCTCGGCCAAGGACTCTTCATCCAAAACGCGTTGAAAACGGGTCAGCTCGTGTCACTCAGCGACATAACCTTGCCACTAAGAAAAGCCTACTACCTGACTTATCCAGACCGAACTAGAAATAAAGCGGCAGCGATGGGGCTGATAGAGCAATTGAAAAATGAAGAGGGTTGATCAAGTAGGGAGGTAATCATCAAATCAACCCTTTACGCCGCTCGGCGTTGCTGTCGTATTATTGCTTTGCCTAAATAGGGTGGCTGACTTAAGCTTTGTTGTTAAGGTTTTTCCATTTTTATAAGAATAATGACGAACCCTATTTTAGGTTCGAACCGTCTTTGGGAATTATAATTCAGCGTATGAATATCATTTTAGGCACTATTGTCGGTTTAGGGATTTTCCTGTTTGGCATGCATCAGTTGGAGCAAGGGCTGCAATCACTGGGCAACAATCGTATTAAGAAAATTTTGTCGCGTTCTACTGAGAAGCCTATATTCAGTGTCGCATCAGGGGTAACCATTACCGCGATTGTTCAAAGTAGCTCTATGGTCAGTTTGATGGTGTTGGCGTTTGCCAGCGCAGGCATGATTCCATTATTCAATGCCGTTGGTGTCATTCTTGGAGCGAACCTCGGCACGACGTTTAGTGGTTGGATTGTAACGACCATTGGCTTCAAAATGGATCTCGCCGCGATCGCTCTTCCTCTGTTTGGTCTGTCTTCTATTGTTTATTTATTTTCTGAGCGCCGTCCAGTATGGCGAAGTGGTGCTCAAGCCGTTATTGGATTAGGGCTATTAATCTTTGGCTTGTCGGAAATGAAAGACGCGGTTGAAACGCTCCCGCAGCTTTTTGATCTGTCTAGCCTAGGCAATATGCCCATCGTGGTCTATTTGCTGGTGGGCATGTTGATGACCGCCTTGATTCAGTCCAGTTCGGCGATGACGCTCATTACCTTAACCGCATTGCATTCTGGCATTGTGGATTTGCCCGCCGCTGCCGCGTTGGTCGTTGGTGCGGATATTGGTACCACGAGCACCACAATTTTAGGGAGCTTACGAGGATCTCGTATTATGAAACAACTGGCCTTGGCTCATGTTGTTTATAATCTCGTCGTGGATGTTTTGGCCTTCTTAGTGCTGCTCCCCTTGTTGCCCAGCGCCATGGATTTTGTCGGCATCACCGATCCTTTGTATGGCATTGTGATGTTTCAAAGTAGCTTCAATCTCATTGGCCTCTTCTTGTTTGTGCCCTTTTTAAAGCAGTTTTCCGATTGGCTAAGTAAGCGTTTTGGCAAGGACGATGATGAATATATTTCTTTGTATTTGCACAACACATCGACCGAAGTAACGGACGCTGGGTTAATTACCTTAGAGAAAGAAGTCCGCCACCTTTTGGAAATGGGGATGACACTTAATATGCAGGCGTTTCATTTTTCACCATTGCAGATAGGCACGCCAGAGCAAGTGCAGAGTTTGCAAAAGGTGGCAAAGAAATACGAAGGGTTTAGCGAAGGTTACGTGAGATTAAAGCGCCTTGAGACACTGATTCGACATTACAGTATTCGCCTAGAATCCGTATCGCTAAACGTTAAACAGATCGAGCGTATCAGCCTATTGCTGGAATGCGCTCGTGATAACGTCTTTGCGTTAAAAAGCTTAAAAGATATCCAGTCCGACTTAGACCTATTCCGTCAAGGTGACAGTGAAAGCAGCCTCTTATTTAATCAAGAAATAAGCAACAGTCAGGAAGGAATACTGCGTCGCCAGCTGAGTTTTTTGCAAAGCGACATGCTTGATGAGCAGAGGTTAAATCAGTTTCATCTACTAAACGACATGATAAGCCAACAACATCAGGCGCTGAATGAAGACATAGCGGAAAGCTTGCGCCTTTTACCCGCAGATAAAAACAAAGAACTGGATGTGTCAGCGGCGCAAGTAACGACAATGTTGAATGTAAGCCGTGAAATATTGCACGCCAACCAAGGTGTACAACACGCATTAAAACTCTATTTTAAAGTGACAGAAAAGGTAGGCGTTAACGCGAAGGCGTAAAAAAATTATAAACCAGCCACATTGATGGCTGCTATTGATTCTTCAGAATGTTAAGGAGAGCCGTTCGACTTGATCGCATGTTCCCTAAAATTAGCTCCCAGAGTTTAATTTACAGGCCTTGATGTCGCCCTAAAAAACGACTTACTTTAGAAAATGAAAGCTTTGCTTTAAATCGTCTGATTACGGTCGTTCCTCCCTCATGCAGACCTACGAAAACAGATTAATCCAGTTAAAGCCCATCTACACTTTCTGAACTGATATCACAGAAGAACGAACTTCGATTCAATCCTGATTGCGCGACTCTATGGCGTTTCAGGGTCAGTTAAAAATCCCCTTCCTCTCAACGGCAAAAAAATCCATGCCTTTCGATACAACGAGCGTAGGAAGGAATCATGCGCCTATGAAGAAAATCAGGCATTAAAGATCTTAAAGCGAATTTTTGGTTACTTTTTGGGCGCTAGCAAAAAGTTACACGCCCATCAGGGCGGAATAAAGGTTGGGATTACAAAGAGTTTGAATGGAACTCAAAGAAGAGATTAACCCCTCCCTAACCCTCCCCTTGAAGAAAGGGGAGGGGATCTAGTGATTAGTAGACTTAGTCTTTTGTACGTTCTTGAACTAGAAAGCGGGCAAAAGTTACACGCCCAGCCTTTTCCTGGATTAAAGAGCGGAATAAAGCTCATGAATACAAAGCGTTAGAATGGAATCAAAGAGCAACCCCATCCTAACCTTCCCCTTGGAAGTGATAAGGGGAAGGGACAGATCAAGAGATGAACCCTTGAAGAAAGGGGAGGGGAAAAAACTGCCATATACGTCAAATGACGTATCCCCCTAAGTCATTTCGCGCATACCTTTCTTACGGTGATTTTTTAATACTGGGTCTACTGATACGAGGTGTTTAAACCTCTTGTTCGACTCAACAATATTATAAATCACAATAGGACGGCTCCAATTATGAAAATCAAAGCGCTTACTTCTGCGATTGTGCTCTCTGGTGCAACGCTTATTGCACTTCCGGCATTGGCGGCAGAGACGATTAAGGTCGGTGTGTTGCATTCCTTGTCTGGCACCATGGCGATTTCCGAAACAACGCTGAAAGACACGGTCTTGATGATGGTCGATGACCAAAACAAAAAGGGCGGTTTGCTTGGCAAGAAGTTAGAAGCGGTTGTGGTTGACCCTGCGTCTAACTGGCCTTTGTTTGCAGAAAAAGGTCGTGAGCTTTTAACTCAAGACAAAGTGGATGTGATTTTCGGTAGCTGGACGTCGGTTTCTCGTAAATCGGTTTTACCTGTATTGGAAGAGTTGAACGGTTTGATGTTCTACCCAGTTCAATACGAAGGGGAAGAGTCGTCTAAAAACGTGTTCTACACAGGCGCGGCGCCAAACCAACAAGCCATTCCTGCGGTGGATTACTTGATGAATGATCTGGGTGTAGAGCGCTTTGTTCTCGCCGGTACCGATTACGTTTATCCACGTACTACCAATAAAATTCTTGAATCCTACCTAAAAGGCAAAGGTGTTGCGGCGAAAGACATCATGATCAACTACACGCCGTTCGGTCATTCTGATTGGCAGTCTATTGTTTCTGATGTGAAGAAATTCGGCAGCGAAGGCAAGAAAACGGCGGTTGTTTCGACTATTAATGGTGACGCCAATATCCCTTTCTACAAAGAGTTGGGTAACCAAGGTATTTCAGCAGAAGACATTCCTGTGGTGGCGTTTTCTGTAGGTGAAGAAGAGCTTTCTGGTTTAGATACTAAACCCTTGGTTGGTCATTTAGCGGCTTGGAACTATTTCCAAAGTGTTGATACACCAGAAAACGAAGCTTTTATTAAAGCGTGGAAAGCGTATACCAAGAATCCAAAACGCGTAACGAACGACCCAATGGAAGCGACTTACATCGGCTTCAAAATGTGGGCAAACGCGGTGACTCAAGCGGGCACAACGGATGTTGATGCAGTTGAGCAAGCGATGATCGGTCAGAAAACACCAAACCTAACGGGCGGCATTGCAGTGATGAACAAAAACCATCACTTGAGCAAACCGGTTCTGATTGGCGAGATTCAAGACAACGGTCAGTTTGAAGTCGTTTGGGAAACCGACGGTGTGGTTGCCGGTGATGCTTGGTCTGACTTCCTACCAGGTTCGAAAGATCTGATCTCAGATTGGACGGCGCCGATCAAGTGCGGTAACTACAACACGAAAACCAAAACTTGTTCAGGCCAAAACTATTAATTTGACCTCATCCCAGGGTTAACGTTGGCTCTCTGTCTGGCTGGAAAATAGTCTAGTCAGAGAGCCTTTTTTACCCTGTTTGTTTTTAAATCCATTCTTTTAAGCGCTTTGCTCAACAAGCCTTATCGCAATAAACCTACCGATACACGGAGTATGACCTTGAGACGTATCCCCTTGAGACGTATCACCTTGAGACATTGCATGGCACTGTGTTGCTGTCTTTTTGGACTTTTTTCCCTTCCTAGTGTTGCAGTGGAATCCACGTCTCTTGATCCTCTGTTAGCTGACTTGGTCGATGCAAAAATCAGTAAAATGGTGCCTATTTTAGACAAAATAGAAAAAGCATCCGACGAGACCGTATTGCCACTTTTTCGCACCTTATTAAACGGCGATTTGTATTATATTAAATCGACCAAGCAGGTCGTTGGGCAGTTCGATACAAATGGCGAAACCTTTTATAAAGACGTTTTTACGGGTCAAGCCAATCCTGCGCTGACCAAACGAGACGTCAAAAAAATCCGTGTGAACAACACATTACGCGGCTACTTACGCAACGCCATTGCGCGCATTCAATTAACCTCTAAAAAACCCAGCGTACGCGAAAGCGCTGTACGTGAGTTGTTGTCTAAATTAGACGACGACACGGTCGACATTTTAGAAAGCCTTTATCCGAATGAAACCAACAAAAAAGTTAAACAAGCCATGGGCTTAGCGTTGGCGATGAATACCGCTTCGCAAACGCAATTGGCGGTATCGAATCGCATTGCGGCCATCGATACCTTGGCAGACAGTTTAGAAAACGACGTTCGAAACTTGTTGACCACATTGTCCCGCGACGAGAATCCAGCGATTCAAAGTGCATCGAATGCCGCTTTAGACAATATCGCACAAAGAGCCAACCGCTTTGCTTTTGTCGATCAGTTGTTCTTTGGTTTAAGCCTTGGGTCAGTCTTGTTGCTGGCATCGATTGGTTTGGCCATTACCTTTGGCGTTATGGGCGTGATCAACATGGCCCACGGCGAGATGATTATGCTTGGCGCTTACACGACGTATGTTGTGCAGCTGATCATGCCGAACTACATCGATTATTCGATTTGGGTGGCGATTCCAGCGGCGTTTTTGGTGTCTGGTTTGATGGGTGTGTTGATCGAACGTTTGGTCATTCGTCATTTGCACGGTCGACCATTGGAAACTTTGTTGGCGACGTTCGGTATCAGTTTGATCTTGCAACAATTGGTACGAACCATCTTTTCCCCGCTTAACCGTCAGGTGTCGACACCGAGTTGGATGAGTGGTTCTTGGGAAATAAACCCTGTGTTGTCATTGACGTTAAACCGTTTGTACATCTTGGCGTTTGCTCTACTGGTGTTTATCGCCTTGGTAATTATTTTGAAAAAAACCTCTCTTGGCTTAAACGTTCGAGCGGTCTCGCAAAACCGCAATATGGCGAAAGCCATGGGCGTGAAAACCAACTGGGTCGATGCGATGACCTTCGGTCTGGGCTCTGGTATCGCAGGCATTGCCGGTGTGGCGTTAAGTCAATTAACCAACGTTGGGCCGAACTTGGGTCAGGCTTACATTATCGACTCTTTCATGGTCGTGGTGTTTGGCGGCGTGGGTAACCTATTGGGAACATTAGTGGCGGCCTTTACGTTGGGCATCGCGACGAAATTCTTAGAACCAACCACGGGGGCAGTACTCGCGGCCATTATTGTATTGGTGTTTATTATTCTCTTTATTCAAAAACGTCCTAAAGGACTCTTTCCACAAAAAGGGAGGGCGGCAGAATGACACGTCTTATGAAGTATTTTTCGGAAGGGCGCACTTCTGGCAAGCACACACTGCCATTTGTGGTGATCTTATTGGGCGTGACAATTCTCGCGTCTGCGGCGAACTTGTTTTTACCTGCAGACTCTGCGCTGTACGTCAGTACTTACACGATTACGCTGCTGGGTAAATATTTGTGCTACGCCATGTTGGCGTTGGCGGTGGATATTATCTGGGGCTATTGCGGTATTTTGAGCTTAGGTCACGGGGCATTTTTCGCCTTAGGCGGTTACGCCATGGGCATGTATTTAATGCGTCAAATAGGTGACCGTGGCGTCTACGGGAATCCATTGTTACCTGACTTTATGGTGTTTTTGGATTGGAAAGAATTGCCGTGGTTTTGGCTCGGCATGGATCATTTCTGGTTTGCCATGTTGATGGCGGTTGTTGTACCAGGGTTATTGGCCTTTGTGTTTGGCTGGTTGGCGTTTCGTTCCCGCGTGACAGGCGTTTACCTTTCTATTATGACGCAAGCCTTAACCTACGCTTTATTGCTGGCGTTTTTCCGTAATGAAATGGGCTTTGGCGGTAACAATGGCTTAACCGATTTTAAAGAAATTCTGGGCTTTAATCTGCAAGCCGACAGCACGCGTGTTGCTTTGTTTATGATCACCGCGATTTTGCTGGCAGTGATCTTTGTGGTCAGTCAAAAAATCTTATCCTCTCGACTCGGCAAGGTGGTGTTGGCGATTCGTGACTCGGAATCTCGCTCGCGCTTTATCGGCTACCGAACCGACCGTTACAAGGTGTGGTTGTTTGTCTATTCGGCGGTGATCGCAGGGATTGCTGGTGCATTGTACGTACCGCAAGTTGGCATTATTAACCCGGGCGAATTTTCACCGATCAACTCCATCGAGATGGTGATTTGGGTAGCAGTGGGTGGTCGTGGCACCTTGATTGGTGCGGTGATTGGCGCCTTGTTGGTGAACTACGCAAAAACCCGTTTCACGGCGATTATGCCGGACGCTTGGCTGTTTGCTTTGGGCGCGATGTTCGTTCTTGTCACTTTGTATTTACCAAAAGGCTTAATGGGTTTGTATGGGCAGTTACAAACCAAACGAAAAACCGCTATGAATAAGGAGCCACAAGCATGAGCGCTTTAGCTTTGAATAGATTAGAAAGCACGCGTGAATTTTTCCGCCGCGATCAGGTGTGGCCATTTCTGGCGCCAGAGCAAGCCGCCGTCAATGTCGGCAATCAAATGATCTTGTATGTGGAAGATTTGAACTTGAGCTTTGACGGATTCAAAGCCCTGAATAATTTGAACCTGTATATCAACGACGGAGAATTACGTTGTTTGATTGGCGCCAATGGCGCAGGTAAAACCACCTTGATGGACGTGATTACCGGCAAAACTCAGTGCGATTCCGGTACGGTTTTCTTCGGGCAAAATCACAATTTATTGAACAAAGACGAAGCAGAAATTGCGCAACTTGGCATCGGTCGTAAATTCCAAAAACCAACCGTGTTTGAAGAGCAAACCGTGTTCGACAATTTGGAACTGTCACTGAAAACCGACAAGCGAGTATTACCGACCTTGTTCTCGCGTTTAACACCCACTCAGATCGACCGCATTGATGAAGTATTAAAAACGGTAGGCTTGGCGAAGCATCGATTTATGTTGGCGGGCGCTTTGTCTCATGGTCAAAAGCAATGGTTGGAGATTGGCATGCTATTGGCGGCCGATCCGCGACTCTTATTAATCGATGAACCCGTAGCGGGCATGACAGCCCAAGAAACCGAGCGCACCGCGGAATTGTTGACCTCTTTGGCGGGGGAACGCACCGTGATTGTGGTCGAGCATGATATGGAATTTGTGCGCAGTATTGCGCGCACCGTGACCGTTTTGCATCAGGGCTCTGTGTTGGCCGAAGGCACCATGGATCAAATTCAAAGCAACAAAGACGTGATTGAAGTCTACCTAGGTGAAGAAGCCGCAGAAGAAGGTAAGGGAGAAAGAACATGATTTCAATTAACAATGTCGATCAACTTTATGGTGGAACGCAGATTCTTTGGGGCTTGGATTTAGAAATAGAAACCGGTTCGATCACCTGCATCATGGGTCGTAACGGCGTGGGTAAAACCACCTTGCTCAAAGCCATCATGGGCTTACTACCAATCAAAAGCGGCGAGATCACCATGAAAGGCGCAGTGTTAAATAAACAAAGCGCAGAAAAGCGCGCTTATGCAGGCATTGGTTATGTGCCTCAAGGGCGCGATATTTTTCCTATGTTAACGGTGGAAGAAAACCTGCGCATTGGTTTGCCTGTGCGTGGTAAGCGCACGAAAGACAGTCCAAAAGAGATTCCAGAAAAAATCTTTGAACTCTTCCCCGTATTAAAAGACATGCTGCATCGTCGTGGTGGCGATTTGTCCGGTGGACAGCAACAACAGCTGGCGATTGGTCGCGCCTTGGTTTTGGAGCCCAGCGTGTTGATTTTGGACGAACCCAATGAAGGTATTCAGCCCAACATCGTTAAGCAAATCGGCGATGTTATTTTAAAACTCAATAAAGAAGAAGGTCTCACCGTGATTCTGGTGGAGCAGAAATTGGGCTTTGCGCGTCGTGTCGGTAAGGAATTTCGCCTGATGGAAAAGGGGCGTATTGTGGCGGCGGATAAAATGGAAAATCTTAACGATACTTTGATTAAGCAGTATTTGGCGGTCTAGTTTTTGCAGGTCTAGTTTTTGCATTGAATGGCGATTGGCCGCCATGTGCAAAACGCTTATAGGGCATTAATGAATAATAAACATAATCTTGCTTTAGCAGAAAATACTTCTCTACAACTCGTGCCACCAGTGGATGCGCCAGCGTCCCAGTGGCATGCGTTCCTTACGCTGGGGTTTTGCCAAACCGCTCGCGGTACGGTGCTTAAAACCTGCGATCACAAAGGGCCTTTGTATGTACAAAAGCCTTTTTATCCAGAAGGCCGAGACACGGCGCATGTGTATTTATTGCATCCACCGGGTGGCTTGGTTTCTGGTGATCGACTCACGATTACGGCGAATCTTGCAGAAAATACTCACGTTTTGATCACCACGCCGGGGGCTGGTCGAGTGTATCGCGCTCGAGAAGACAAAACTCTACAACATCAAGTGACGCAATTAAACGTCGCTAAAAATAGCTTAATGGAATGGTTACCACAGGAAACCATTCTTTATCCAAACGCCCATACTCGCCTTGAAAACAGCATCGACCTTGCAGACAACGCCAAGTTTATTGGCTGGGAAATCACTTGTTTCGGCTTACCGGCCAACCATCAAGACTTTGCTGAAGGCCACGCAGAGCAAGGCTTTCAGATACGTCAAAACGGTCGTATTAAAGTCCGCGAACGCTTGGTGATTGATGATAACAGCCGAGCTATTTTTTCGGCTAAAGCAGGACTCGATGGCAAACCGATTAATGGTTTGATGATTGCGGGTCCTTTTGAATCGTCAGAACCTTCTAATTCAGTTAATCATGACGAATTAATCGACAAACTGCGTCAGCATTGCACTGAGCATGGTTCATTAAGTGGCGTCACTCTGGTGGGAGATTACATTATGGTTCGCAGTATTCATGATGATTCTGAACAAGTGAAACAGTTATTTATTCAATGCTGGCAAGACATTCGTCCGGCATTACTAGGAAAAGAAAGCAACGAACCAAGAATCTGGTCGACCTAAAAAGGTGCGAGTGATCCGTTTTGGTTCGAAAAAATAATGTGAAAGTCACATGAAGAGGCATGAAAAATGGAACTACTCCCAAGAGAAAAAGATAAGCTGCTTGTGTTCACCGCCGCTTTGCTGGCTGAGCGTCGCTTGAATCGTGGCCTTAAATTGAATTACCCCGAAGCCATGGCGTTCATCACCATGGAGATTATCGAAGGCGCTCGCGATGGCAAAACCGTGGCGGAATTAATGGCATACGGCAAAACGGTATTAAGCGCGGAACAAGTAATGGACGGTGTGGTTGAACTTATCCACGAAGTGCAGGTGGAAGCGACGTTTCCTGATGGCACTAAGTTAGTTACTGTCCACAATCCCATCAACTAGAGACCTTTGCATGACTACTGGTTACGTCATTAAAAGGTATTAACTAGGTTCTTTTTTTAAAGGATAGCATCATGATTCCAGGTGAAATACAGGTAGCCGACGGCGATATTGAACTTAATGTGGGTCGAAAGACGGTGAAGGTTCGTGTCGAAAATACCGGTGATCGCCCTGTGCAAATTGGCTCCCATTATCATTTTTACGAAGTGAACCCCGCCTTGTCTTTTGATCGCGACGTGAGCAAAGGTTTTCGCTTGAACATTGCCTCTGGCACCGCAGTGCGTTTTGAACCTGGCCAAGGCCGCGAAGTGGAACTGGTCGAATACGCAGGCACCAAAACCATTTATGGTTTCCGTGGTGAAGTGATGGGTTCTCTTGCTAACCATTCGGAGAAAGAATCATGAGCCAAACGAAAAAAATGGATAGAAACAGCTACGCGCAAATGTTTGGCCCGACCACCGGAGACCGCGTGCGTTTAGGTGATACCGACCTCTGGATTCAGGTTGAGAAAGATTTCACTGTTTACGGCGACGAAGTGAAATTTGGCGGCGGCAAGGTCATCCGTGACGGCATGGGGCAAAGCCAAGTAACGAATGATATTGCGGTGGATTTGGTTATCACCAATGCCTTGGTGCTTGATCATTGGGGTATTGTAAAAGGCGATGTGGGCATCAAAGCGGGCCGTATTTTTAAAGTCGGCAAAGCAGGCAACCCAGACGTACAAGACAATGTAGACATAGTGATTGGGCCGGGAACCGAAGTCATCGCGGGGGAAGGTTCTATCCTAACGGCGGGTGGCATTGACGCGCACATTCACTTTATTTGCCCGCAACAAATTGAAGAAGCCTTAACCTCTGGCGTCACCACCATGATCGGCGGTGGCACTGGGCCCGCAACGGGCACCAAAGCGACCACTTGTACGCCGGGGCCTTGGTATCTTGGCAAAATGCTACAAGCCACTGATAGCATGCCGATGAACTTAGGTTTTCTCGGTAAAGGTAACGCCAGCTTGCCAGAAGCGCTAGAAGAGCAGCTCGAAGCGGGCGCTTGTGGTTTAAAACTGCATGAAGATTGGGGCACCACGCCAGCGTCGATAGATTGCTGTTTGAGTGTGGCGGAAAAATACGACGTGCAAGTGGCGATCCACACCGACACCCTAAACGAATCGGGTTTTGTTGATAGCACCTTGGCGGCTTTTAAAGATCGTGTGATCCACACTTATCACACAGAAGGCGCGGGCGGCGGTCACGCGCCAGACATTATCCAAGCCTGTTCGAATCCTAATGTCTTACCATCGTCGACCAATCCAACGCGTCCTTATACTCGCAACACGGTAGACGAACATTTGGACATGTTGATGGTGTGTCACCATTTGGACAGCAATATTCCTGAAGACGTAGCGTTTGCCGATTCGCGGATTCGAAAAGAAACCATCGCGGCGGAAGACGTTCTTCATGATCGTGGCGCGTTTAGTATGATCTCGTCCGATTCCCAAGCCATGGGCCGAGTGGGTGAAGTCGTCACACGAACATGGCAAACCGCTCACAAAATGAAGCAGCAATTTGGCTTGTTGGCCGAAGACAAAGAGCTCGGCGCAGACAACTTTCGTGCTCGTCGCTACATTGCCAAGTACACCATTAACCCAGCGATCGCGCATGGTATTAGTCACGAAGTCGGTTCGATTGAGCCGGGTAAAATGGCGGATTTAGTCTTGTGGAAACCGGCGTTTTTTGCCGTGAAACCGTCGATGATTATCAAGGGCGGGATGATTGCCAGCGCGCCAATGGGCGACCCAAATGCCTCTATTCCAACGCCGCAGCCTGTGCATTATCGCCCTATGTTTGGTTCTTTTGGTAAAGCCGCGGCAGCCACGTCAGTGACCTTTGTGTCTAAAGCGGCGCTGAACAATGGCTTGAAAGAATCTCTCGGTTTGGATCGAACTTTGGTGGCCTGTAAAAACACCCGCAACATTTCCAAACTCGACATGATTCACAACGATTGGCTGCCGAACATTACTGTCGACCCGCAAACCTATGAAGTGCGCGCCGATGGCGAATTGTTAACGTGCGAGCCTGCTGAAGTATTGCCGTTGGCTCAACTTTATACTCTTTTTTAGAGACTCTTTTTTAGGAACGTTTTTAGAAACATTTTTAGGAACATACGATGCTAGATATTTACGAGCGATTAGGCACTCATTGCCATGATCCTGTTCACACCACGGTGACGCTGACGCACGAACAACGCGACCGTGGGCGTCTTAAGCTAGTGGGCGACAACAACGAAGATGTTCGTGTTTTTTTGGAACGTGGTAAACCGCTGTTAGTCGGTGAATTTTTGAAGTCTGAATGCGGCAAGATAGTTCAAGTGAATGGTGCGGTGGAAGACGTGGCGCACGCCAGTTGTGAAGATTGGGAAGCCTTTTCCAAAGCTTGTTATCACTTAGGCAATCGCCACACCAAGATCCAAGTCGGTGAGCGCTGGTTACGCATTAAACCGGATCATGTATTGGAAGACATGCTGCAGATGTTGGGCTTGATCATCAGTCATGAAGAAGCCGTGTTTGTGCCAGAGTCTGGAGCCTATAGTTTTGGAGGAAATAGTTCTGGAGGCAATAGTCATGGCCATAGCCACCACTGAGGCGAGCTTATTGCGCTTGTTGCAGCTCAGTAGCGTGAGCTTGCCTGTTGGCGGTTATGCGTTTTCTCAAGGCATGGAATACGCCATCGACCAAGGTTGGGTAAAAAACAAAGCCAACGTATCGGATTGGATCGGATTGCAAATACAACAGTCTGTCGCGCGGGTCGATTTGCCCGTTTTGCGTTTGTGTATGGACGCCGCGCAGCAAGAAAACACCGCGCGCTTATTGGCACTTAACGATTTGGCGTTGGCTTGTCGGGAAACGAAAGAATTACGCCTGAACGATACCGCGATGGGCGAAGCGTTATCGCGCCTGATGCGCAGTTTAGAAATTGACACACCGTTTGAACGCTCGGAAGACATTAGTTTTGTCGCCTTGTTTGCGATTGCCGCGCACCATTGGCAGATGGATTTTGACCTTGCGGCGCTTGGCTTTACCTGGTCTTGGCTCGAAAACCAAATTGCTGCCGCGACCAAACTGGTGCCGTTGGGGCAAACCCAAGCGCAAGAATTACTTGGTGAGTTACAGGGCGACATTCATCAAGCCATCGCGTTGTCACTCACGATTGAAGAAGATCGTATCGGCGCGGGTTTGCCCACTATTGCCATAGCCAGCGCACAGCATGAAACACAATATTCGCGGCTGTTTCGCTCTTAGTGTTTTAGTCCCCTCCCCCTTGGCAGGGAGGAGCTAGGGGCTTTTGCATTATTCCCTCCCCTTATGTCTTTGAAGGGGAGGGCTAGGGTGGGGTTATAGAACTTTACCCCCTCCCAACCTCCCCCCTTAGCAGGGGGAGGAGCTAGGGGCGTTTGTATTATTCCCTCCCCTTATGTCTTTGAAGGGGATGGCTAGGGTGGGGTTATAGAACTTGACCCCCTCCCAACCTCCCCCTTAGCAGGGGGAGGAGCTAAGGGCTTTTGTATTATTCCCTCCCCTTAGCAGGGGGAGGAGCTAAGGGCAGCAGACATTTATTTATTCAGTTAAGAACAAGGGAACAGGTTATGAAAAAACAAACATTACGTATTGGTGTGGGTGGTCCTGTTGGATCGGGTAAAACGGCGCTTTTACGCTCTTTATGTTCTGCCTTGCGAGATCATTACAACATCGCCGTGGTCACCAATGATATTTACACCCAAGAAGACGCGAAATTTTTGACGGAACACGAAGCGTTAGACGCGGACCGTATTGTCGGTGTCGAAACGGGCGGCTGTCCGCATACGGCGATTCGTGAAGATGCGTCGATGAATTTGGCGGCCATTGATCAGTTGTTGGCGCGTCACGGTGAGTTGGATGTGGTGTTTGTAGAAAGCGGCGGGGACAACTTGAGCGCGACTTTTAGCCCTGAGTTGTCCGACTTTACGATCTATGTGATCGACGTGTCTGCAGGGGATAAAATTCCTCGCAAAGGCGGCCCGGGTATTACGAAATCGGATTTGCTGATTATCAATAAAACCGATTTGGCACCGTTAGTTGGCGCGTCATTAGAAGTAATGGATCGTGATGCAAAAATGATGCGTGGCGATCGCCCGTTTATCTTTTCGAACCTCAAAAAAGCGCAAGGTTTGGACGAAATCATTCGGATCATTGTGTCGGAAGGGATGTTGGAAGCAAAAGAGTTACCAGCGGCGAAAGCGGTTGTTTAATCAAAAGGTGAGGTGAAAGTATGCGTTTATCTATAGCAAAAATATTGTCTAGCACTGTGTTTTTATTGGCGTCTGGCGCGGCACTTGCGCACCCGAGTCACGAGCACTCGGCCAGTTTTATGGCGGGTTTTGATCATCCAGTCGGTGGTTTTGATCATCTTTTGGCGATGCTGGCGATTGGTTTGTGGGCGTCCAGTTTAGGTGGTCGTGCTTTGTGGGCTATTCCTAGCGCGTTTGTTATCACCATGCTCGTGGGTGGCGGTTTAGCGGTGGCGGGTTTCAGTGTGCCATTTGTTGAGCAAGGTATTTTATTGTCAGTGATTATTTTGGGTGCCTTGGTGTTGTTTGCTAAGCGTTTGTCTACGGCAGTTTGCGTGGTGATTGCCGCGAGTTTTGCGTTATTTCACGGAGTCGCGCATGGAATGGAAATGCCGTTAAACGCGGATGGCCTGCACTATGCGCTTGGCTTTGCTGTCGCAACGGCTGGCTTGCATGTGGTTGGTCTTGGTTTTGGTCAGTGGATGGCGAAGATGGGGACGCCTTTAGTGACGAGAATGAGTGGTTCTGTGATTGCTACAGCGGGCTTGCTGCTCGCTTTTGCCTAATGCACTTTTTCCCAATAAAAGGCACACCATTTTATAGCCTAATCGCGAGATTCTATGAAGGCGACACAAAAGATCTTTAAAGTGCGACGCCACTATAACAAGTGGGTCGCCGATCAAACGATGGAGGATTACGCACTACGCTATACCTCTAAACAAGGTCATACCATGAGCATCGACCGTGTCGGTCATACGGCGCTCGGTGCGACGGCGTTTTTGGCGCTGGAAGGGTTAGCCGCGGTGATCACGCTTGCTTATGGTTTTACCAATGCTGTGGCGGCGATTCTCACGGTGCTTGCGTTGTTTTTCGTGACGGGGTTTCCTATCGCGTATTATTCGGCTAAGCACGGTTTGGACATCGATTTGCTGACGCGTGGAGCGGGTTTTGGTTATCTTGGATCGACCATTACCTCGCTGATTTACGCGACCTTCACCTTTATTTTTTTTGCGATTGAAGCCGCCATTTTGGCCTCGGCATTGGAAGTCTTGTTGGGTATTCCTTTGCAGATTGGGTATGCGTTGTCGGCTTTGTTTGTGATTCCCATTGTAACGCACGGTATCCGTGCAATTAGTCGTTTTCAAAACGGTACTCAATGGATTTGGCTGACGTTGCAAGTGGCCGCAATTGGCGTGGTGGTGACTCAGGAATATCAAAATTTTGAAGGTTGGACTCAGTATGCGCCGGTGAATTTACCGCAAAGTCAGCATTTTGATTGGATCTTATTTGGCTCGGCGGCGTCGGTGTTGTTTGCCTTAATGGCGCAGATCGGCGAGCAAGTCGATTATCTACGATTTTTCCCGAAAAAGACCAAGCAAAACCGCAAACGCTGGTGGTTTTGGTTGATATTAGCCGGTCCTGGTTGGGTGTTTATCGGCGCGATTAAAATGCTGCTAGGCTCGTTTTTGGCCTATTTGGCCATATCCGATGGCGCGACCACAATACAAGCCACCGACCCAACGTATTTGTATCAGCGTATCTTTTTCTTTTTGACCACCTCACCGACAACGGCGCTCATTCTGGCGGCGGTGTTTGTGTTTATCTGTCAGATGAAAATCAATCTGACCAACGCGTATGCCGGTTCGATTGCGTGGTCTAATTTCTTCTCGCGCTTAACCCATTCCCATCCGGGTCGAGTTGTCTGGCTGGTATTCAACGTTACCATTGCGTTATTGCTGATGGAGTTGGGCATTTATCAGGCGCTTGGCGCGATTTTGGGTGTGTTTGCGATTGCGGCGGTGAGTTGGTTAGGCAGTTTGTCGGCGGATTTATTGATCAACAAACCGCTTGGCTTAAGTCCGAATTATGTGGAGTTCAAACGCGCGCATTTGTACGACATTAATCCCGTTGGCACAGGTTCCATGTTGATCGCCACCACGCTGGGCTTGGTGAGTTATTTGGGGGTATTTGGTGAAGAGGCGAAAAGCCTTTGTCACTTTATTTCGCTCGGCACCTGTTTTATTTTTGTTCCCTTAATTGCTTGGTTAACCAAGGGTAAATATTACCTTGCCCGACAAAGCCCAGAACTGATTCCGATGATCGAACTGGCGCAAAAGCGCAATCCTAAATACGTCACCTTGACCTGCGGAATTTGTGAAAACGCCTTTGAAACAGAAGACATGAGTTTTTGCTCGGCGTATATGCAGCCGATTTGTTCTTTGTGCTGTTCCTTGGATGTGCGTTGCTTGGACAGTTGTAAGCCGCAAGCGAGCATTACTCAGCAAAGTGATTATTTCTTTAAGCTGTTTTTGCCGAAGCGTTTGGTTAAAGCATTGAAATCACGCTTCGGACGGTTTTTGTCGCTTTTAACGGTCATTAACATTATCAATGCGGCTTTGATGATGTTGATCTATCGTCAAATGGCACCGAACTCTGTAGAGGAAGAAATCTTGCTACAAGACACTATGTTTGCATTGTTTTTTACTTTGTTGATTGTGTCTGGGGTCTTATCTTGGTTGTTTTTATTGGCCCATGAAAGCCGAGTTGTGGCGCAAAAAGAGTCCAACCGACAAACTCGAAAGCTGATCCGTGAAGTCGACGCTCACCAAGAAACAGACAGAGCATTGCAGAGCGCAAAAGAACAAGCTGAACGCGCAAATGAAGCGAAAAGCCGCTATCTAACGGGGATCAGCCATGAATTACGTACACCGCTGCAATCGATAATTGGTTACGCTCAGCTATTGTCCGAGAAACAAAATACGCCGTCAGGACATCAAAACGGTTTGGACATCATTCATCGCAGTGGTTTGTATCTGGCGGATTTGATTGAAGGCTTGTTGGACATTTCTAAGATCGAAGCAGGGCGCTTTGATTTGTATCGCAACACGGTGGATTTTCCGAAACTGATCGATCAGTTAAACAGTATGTTTGCTATGCAAGCGCGTGACAAAGGCATTCAATTGAAGGCTAAAATTCTGGCACCTTTGCCTCAGCATGTGGTGACGGATGAAAAACGATTACGACAAATATTGATCAATTTGTTGTCAAATGCGGTGAAGTACACGCCAAAAGGCTCGATTTTGTTCGAAGTGAACTATCGCAATCAAGTGGCGGAGTTTGTCATTCGCGACACAGGGCTTGGTATTAAAGAAGAGCATTTGCAGCGTATTTTCGATCCATTCGAACGTGTGCGCGACATCAGTACAGGGAATTTACCCGGCACAGGGTTGGGCTTGACGATTGTGAAGCTGTTGACCGAAGTCATGGGTGGTGATCTACAGGCTAGATCGGTGGTCGGCGAAGGCAGCGAATTTCGCGTTAGCCTTATGTTGCCTTGGGTGAGCCAAGGGGATTCGTCTGCCTATGAATACAAGCGCATTGTGAGTTACCGAGGGTATCAACGCACCTTGATGGTGGTGGACGATGATCCAGTCGTACGAGGTTTGTTGTCGGACATTTTGGTGCCGCTTGGCTTTAATGTGTTGGAAGCCTCAGACGCGAAAGTCTGTTTAGACGAACTGGAATCTTGCTCGCCTGATTTGTTCGTTCTGGATGTTTCCATGCCCGGAATGGACGGTTTGACGCTGGCAAAATTACTGCGAGATCGCGGCTATAGCACGCCTATTATAATGCTGTCTGCGGACGCACAAGAAAACCAACGTAAGCCAGACGAGCAAGCGGCGTTTAATCAGTACTTAGTGAAACCGGTGAATAACAGTGCGTTGCTGGACGCGATTAAGCATTGGCTGGTGTTGGATTGGGAATATCAAGAAACAGAGTTGGGTGAGCTTGAGCCGTTGGCTCTTTCGCTGGACTCGCCCCGTGATGTGCAAGATGAACATTCTGAACCCATGATGATTCCCGATCACGAAAGTGTGCGAGAGCTGATGGCGTTCGCTGAAATGGGCTACAAAAAAGGCGTGCGAGGCGTATTGGATCAGCTTGGTAAAACCGATGTGATCGATCTCTTTCATATGGCGCAATTAGAAAGTTTGTATCTGAGCTTTCAGTTCGATGGGATTGCTCTTTATATACAGAAGCATTCATGTGCAATTAGCAATGTAAGTGAGAAGTCTAATTATGAACCCAAGTAATAAAAGTGACATTGTTTTAGTCGTCGACGACTCGCCCGATGCGTTGAGCCTGATTCATGACACCTTGGAAGCGGCCAATATGGATGTGCTTGTCGCCCTTGAAGGCAAACAAGCCTTGACGATCGCCAAGCGGATTCGACCGGACATTATTTTGCTCGATGCCATCATGCCGAACATGGATGGTTTTGAAACTTGCCGACAATTAAAAGCTGACCAAAGTCTGGCGTCGATTCCGGTCATTTTCATGACTGGCCTGAGCGACACCGACGACATTGTGCGTGGCCTTGAAGCCGGTGGTGTGGATTACCTGACGAAACCGATTCAACCCAATGAGCTGATTGCTCGCATGCGAGTGCATTTGTCTAATGCACGTTTAAGCAACAACGCCCAGTCTGCTCTCGACAGCATGGGCCAGTATTTGATGACCACCACGTCGGCTGGTGATATCGCCTGGGCGACGCCACAAACCTATGCGTTACTTGCCCGAGCACGAGCCAGTAACGAATGGCAGAGCAGTGAAATGGCATTACAGATACGGCTTTGGTTGGCGCATCAACCCGACGTTGGAAACGTATTGAAACTAACCGGATTGGATTACCCTTTGGGCCTTAAAATGATGGGCTTAACGGAGCAGAAAGAAGTGCTTTTAAGGCTTGAAGACGGTGATAAGCCTGCTGGGCCAGCATTGCTTAAACAGGAACTGGGGTTAACGGATCGTGAATCAGAAGTGCTGCATTGGATTGCCAATGGCAAATCCAATCGAGACATTGCGGAAATCTTAGAGATGAGCCCGCGTACGGTGAATAAACACCTTGAACAAATCTTTCCTAAACTTGGTGTAGAAAATCGTACGTCAGCGGCAGGCGTAGCATTACGAGTATTCGCCGCTGAACGCTAAGTGTCTTTAAATATTGGCACTAAAACATCACTTTAATGACGTTTTGGTCCTAAATGTCATCAATTTACGTGACATTCATCGAACGAGACAAGAATGTTCATGATGCACCAGATTGGTTGTTTAACGGCGCATTTCTTTTTAATATAGCCCCATATTGAAGCGCTTTAGAAATTAACGCGTTTTATCCTCACATAGGCGTTTGAGAGTGATTTCTTATTTGTCAGTGATCTGTTTTTTTCTATTTTGTAGATCAAGACAGTCGTCCTTTTTAAGGACGCCGATGTTTCTTTTAATCGCTAAAGATTCATTTTTGTACTTCCCTTTTTTTTTGTGGCGTCTCACTTTTGAGCCGCCACTTTTTTTTGTCCTACTTTTCTCTTCTTGTTTTCTTTTGCCTTATTTCCCAGAAATACTCTATGCTGTCTTTTTATTGTTTCGTAGGGCGTAGCTATGGAAGTTGAGTATAAAATTAACCAAACGATTACCGCTGATCAGTTTATTGGTTTGTTATCAAAAACGTCATTAGGCGCGCGCCGCCCGATTGATCAGGTTGAGACGATAGACGCTATGTTGGCGAATGCAAACCTGTTGGTAACAGCATGGCAAGGAGATCGTCTTATTGGTGTGGCACGTTCAGTGACTGACTTTGCGTTTTGTTGTTATTTATCAGACATCGCCGTAGATGAATCTATTCAAGCATCCGGTATTGGTAAAACGTTGATCCGTATGACAAAAGAAGCCTTAAAACCTACGTGCTCTTTGATTTTATTGTCTGCACCTCAGGCCGTAGGGTATTACCCCAAAATTGGCTTTACTCAGCACAATAGCGCGTGGGTATTAACGGACATCGATGACCTAAAATAAGCCGATGGTGCCATTTTATTAATCGGCGTAAAAACAAAAAGAGTAGAACTCTGATTACCAGAGTACTACTCTTTTTAGAAGAATCTATTAACACGAAGAACCTATTAACACGAAGAGGCTATAGCTAGATTAACTCGCCACGCGCTGGATAATTTTTAGTAATCGCAAATTCGATTGCTCCAAGAACCTCTTTAAAGTGCGGGCGAGCAAAGGGCATGGTGTTGATATTACTCCAGTACAGAGTGCCATCAGGACGCACTAAATACAGTCCCGGTTCCGTAAATTCTGTAGGTTCTTCTATACCAATACTGGTGACGCCTCGGCCAGCACTTCTGTGCAACCCCCACGCTTGAGACTGTTCAACGGTCAGGCCGTAGCCCATTGTGAGATTTTCAATTTCCCATTCTGTCGATGCTAGTTGCGCTCTTTCTTCAGTATCAGAACTGAGTGCAATGATATTGACACCTTTAGCTGAAAAATCGTCTGCTAAGCGGCTCAACTCTCTTAGGTAGTTTTTGCAAATTGGGCAATGTAAACCACGATAAACTACTAGCATCGTAAAATTTTCAGGTGTTTGTTGTGTTAGAGACCAAGTGCTTTTTAGCGTGTTAATCACTAGCTCTGGAGTTGCTGTTCTAGGCTTTAGAACGACCATTTTGTTTTCCTTATAATCAGCTGATTAGTTTTTGATTTAGACAGTTTAGGGTGATAAATGATACGATTAGTGATTATTAATCCTTAAATTATTGCAGATCGTATTTTTGGCTTGAGGTTAAGTTATAATGGATCGTCTTTCATCAGTATTAAGTGCATTCCGTCCTAAGGCGACGTCGGTAACCAGCCTTCGCTTTTCTCGTCAAAGAGAACATTTGTCCCTGTCGTCTGATTCAAGTTATTGGCTTTATATGATTAGCGGAGAACTTACGTTAACGGCACAAGGCAATAGCCGAACAGAATTGAAAGAAGGTGATGGCGTGTGGCTTGCTTCCGGTCAAAATATGGATGTGTCCCTTGCTGATAAGAGACAGTTTGAGACAAGTATACTGATTTGTGAATTTGATTTTGGTACGAAAGCCCTAAACCCTTTGCTCGATTTAGAGTGGCAATGGATTAAAGTGGAAAAAGACGACGGTATAGCTCAGCAGCTATTAGCTTTGAGTACTTTGTTACTGGCTGAAAGTTTGCAGCCACGCTGTGGGTCTCAAGTGATTGTAGAACGCTTGGCTGAAGCGTATCTAGTGCAAATGCTTAGACAGTTTATACAGACCCAAAAAATCCAATTGGGTTTATTGGCGGGTCTGAGTGATATAAGGCTAGCGCGTGCCATCGTTGCTATTCATGAGCAGCCTCAACAGGCTTGGCAAGTTGCCAGTTTAGCCGAAGAGGCGGGTATGTCCCGATCGGTGTTTAGCGGATTATTTAAGAAAACAATGGGAATGACGCCAATGGCGTATTTGACCTCATGGCGAATGCGTTTGGCCGCACAGCGTATTAAAAATGGTGACAGAAACCTTGCGATTCTGAGTGATCAGCTAGGTTACCAGAGTGAAGCTGCCTTTCGACGGACGTTTAAAAAAGTGATTGGTGTTGCGCCAGGTGCCATCGGGCGTTAAATTTGGTGGCTTAAGTGATTAAAAAACAACCATGTTTTGGTGATAAGTAGAGTAATTAATAAAAAACGCATCCACTTCTTGGCAATAACCATTCATACATATATAATTTGTTCCGCTTTTAGGGCCTGTAGCTCAGTTGGTTAGAGCATCCGACTCATAATCGGCAGGTCGAGTGTTCAAGTCACTCCAGGCCCACCATATAAAATAAGCCTCGATAAATTAGTGCAAACTGACTTATCGGGGCTTTTTTATACTTTGAACATTAAGGCTATATTTCGGCCTTTTCAGTGTGTTTTCTCCCTTCTTATTCGATTTTTTTATATAAATTAACCGATTTTTTATATGAATTAATCCATTTTCCTTCTTATTTCTTCAGTTAAGATTTTGCTACCATATCGCCAACTTATCGATTTGCTTTGCTTTTAGGGCTGGTCATCGGTTTCTACTGATTATTTTTAAGGTGTGTTTCCATGTTATATCCGATTCTTAACTTAGTGGTTTTCGCTTTGTTAATCGTACTCTTGTATAAACAGCAAAAAGCAGAGAAAACCTTGTCTACCCGAGTATTTACCGGTTTAGGACTAGGTGTCGCTTTTGGTGCTGCACTACAGTTTTTTTATGGTGTCGGTAGCGCGGAGTCAAACGAGACGTTGGAGTATGTCAATATCGTTGGCTATGGTTATGTTAGCTTATTGAAGATGATCATAATGCCACTGATTTTAGTATCCATTATTGGTGCCATTGTTAAAGTAAAGGACACGGGATCTTTAGGTAAGATGTCTGGTGGCATTATTGGTATTTTGTTGGCAACCACGGCGGTGTCTGCACTCATCGGTGTGTTTGTTAGTAATCTGTTTGGCTTGTCTGCTGACGGCATAGTACAAGGCGCTCGTGAAATGGCTCAAGGCGCTGCATTAGAAACTCGTTTGGACGGGTTGGTGGATGTCTCTTTTGCTGACATGATTCGGTCTTTCTTTCCTGGCAACCCTTTCGCTGACCTTGCTGGTAGCCGCCCAACATCAACCATTGCTGTGGTGATCTTTGCTGCATTTGTAGGCGTTGCTGGTGTATCGGTCTCGCGTAAAGAGCCTGAAATCGGTGCAAGCTTTGAACGTTTTGTTGATGTTGCACAATCCATTGTACGTACCTTGGTGCGTATGGTGTTGAGTTTGACGCCTTACGGTATTTTAGCGTTGATGGCCAAGGTCGTTGCGGGTTCAAACGTATCAGATATCTTAACGCTGTTGAATTTTGTGGTGGCGTCTTATGTTGGTTTGGCGATGATCCTTGTCATGCATTTGTGTTTGCTGGCGTTTAATGGCATTTCTCCGATTCGTTATTTCAAAAAAGCCTTGCCAGTGTTGTTGTTTGCTTTTACCTCTCGTTCAAGCGCAGGGACCATTCCCCTTAATATAGATACACAGGTGAAGAGCCTGGGTAATGGTGAGGGTGAATCTAACTTTTCTGCATCGTTTGGTGCGACTATGGGGCAAAACGGTTGTGCGGGTTTGTACCCTGCTATGTTGGCGGTAATGATTGCCCCGACTATTGGTATTAATCCCCTTGATCCCAGCTTTATTATTTCATTGATTGCGATTGTGACAATCAGTTCTTTTGGTATTGCAGGTATTGGCGGCGGTGCTACATTTGCCGCTTTGATTGTGTTATCTGCGTTAGATATGCCAGTTGCGTTGGCTGGTTTACTTATATCTATCGAGCCTTTGATCGATATGGGCCGTACGGCGGTGAATGTAAATGGTTCGATGACGGCGGGTACGATTACGTCTAAATGGCTTGGTCATTCTGATGCGAATACATTTGATCAGGATGAAGTGTCAGGCAGTGAATTTAAGAATAGTTAGCCATAGCAGGTGACTGTTGTGTGTATTTTAAGCCACCTTCGGGTGGTTTTTATTTGCTTATGTCACACTCCAAAAATGGACACGTTAGTGTGGCGGGAATATTGGATCTGGCTAGTAAAACCAATGAAGGTTGAGGCGAAGTGACGCTAGACATAATAAAACACCCCTAGCGATGTTGTTCGCTAGGGGTGTTTGTTCGTACTTAAATCGTTTTTATTTCAGCGACAAGACTTAGTGAATATTAACTAGTCTTGAGTTGGCTTACGGTTACGACGAGCGGGTGCAAGAGGTTTACTGCGTAAGCCTTGACCTTGAGTTACATCGGCTTTTGCAGGGGCGTTGCCTCTGTCTGTTGGGCGACGGTTACCAGATTTAGGCGCATTGCCTTGTTTGTTTGCGTTGCCGCCTTGCTTAGCGCCGTTACCTTGGCGCGGTGCGCCAGGGTTGTTTGGTCTTTTTGGGTTGTTCTTTTTGATTGGGCGGTTGTCTAATGTGGTGTCTGGCAACATGTGCGTTGGCATGAAGTCATCTTCATAACGACGTTCGATTAGTTTCTGAGTCAAACGTTCAATCGCACGTAACAGGTCTAGCTCGTCGGCAGCAACCAAAGAAATCGCTTTGCCTGTTGCGCCAGCACGACCGGTACGGCCGATACGGTGGACGTAATCTTCAGCCACATCTGGTAAGTCAAAGTTGACCACATGAGGCAGTTGTTCTATGTCTAATCCACGCGCAGCAATGTCAGTTGCCACCAGAATTCGAATACGACCTTCTTTAAAGTCTGCAAGAGCACGAGTACGTGCGCCTTGGCTTTTATTGCCGTGGATCGCGCTGGAACGAATACCTGCGTCTTCTAGTGTTTTAGTGATTTTGTTCGCGCCATGTTTGGTGCGAGAAAATACTAAAGCTTGATCCCAACGCCCGTCTGCGATCAATTTGATCAACAGCTCAGTTTTACGCTTCTTATCTACTGGGTGTAACCATTGCTCAACAGAAACGGCCGTGGCATTGCGTGGTGTGACAGAAATTTCTACTGGATTATTAACCAAGCCTTTTGCAAGTTGGCGAATCTCAGGAGAAAAAGTCGCAGAGAATAATAGGTTCTGACGTTTCTTCGGCAGGATGGCTAAAATCTTCTTGATGTCGTGAATAAAGCCCATGTCCAGCATGCGGTCAGCTTCATCCAAAACAAGAATTTCTAACTTATCAAATCGCACGGCTTTTTGGTTGTACAAGTCCATCATACGACCTGGTGTCGCGATTAAGATATCGGCACCACGGCGAAGCGCCATCATTTGAGGGTTGATCTTAACGCCACCAAAAACAACGGTCGATTTAAGCGATAAATGTTGTCCGTAATTTTTCACGCTTTCAGCTACTTGAGCAGCTAATTCGCGCGTTGGTGTTAATACTAATGCACGTACTTGATTGCTTTGCGCGTTCTCGCCGTGACTTAGAAGTTCGAGTAAAGGCAAGGTAAAACCGGCTGTTTTACCTGTTCCTGTTTGGGCTGCGGCCATCACATCTAGGCCTTCAAGAATAGGAGGTATCGCTTGAGCTTGTATTGGGGACGGCTCAGTATAACCTCGGTCTTCAATGGCTTTTAGGATGGGGGCAGAAAGCCCAAGTTTGTTGAAACTCATAGATGTTCTCATGTTTTATCAAAGGCGGGTGCATAGCTGAAGGGTCAGATAATGCAATAATTGGGCGAAGCTTACCCTAAATCCGCCCTACATGCTATGTACTGTGGTCTCCACAGGGTTAGTGTCATGGCAAAATTTTTTTATAATGTGCTATGTCTTATTTGTGACACAGTGCAAAGGTCTTATATTTTCCAGTTAGACCCTTCTTACATCTACCGATACCGCTAATTGTTGGGACCCACCACCTTCAAATATGACGCCTTGCAGTGGCGTAACGTCGGAATAATCTCTGCCCCACGCGGTCACGAGATGTTGCTCGTTTGGCATCAAGTCATTGGTTGGGTCGAACTCAACCCAGCCTAATGTTGGAATGAAAATAGCAAACCAAGCATGCGATGCATCGGCCCCGACAAGCTTCTCTTGACCTGGTGGTGGCAGTGTTTCCAAGTAACCGCTCATGTATCGCGCCGGAATACCTACTGAACGTAGGCAACCAATCGCCAAATGGGCAAAGTCCTGACAAACACCGCTGCGTTGTTTAAGCACTTGTTCAAGCGGTGTGGCAACCGTTGTGGTGCTTGGATCGAATTTAAATTCGGTGAAAATTTTATGCGTGAAAGCCAAGGTTGCTTGCAAAATAGGCTTGTCGTCGGCAAAAGTGCTTTGGGCATAGGCTCCTAAATCGGCCGAACGACGGATTTGTGGTGAGTCTAATAGATACTCTTTTGCCATGCGAAGTTCAGGTGTATTAGGTGCACTTAGTAGCGAGCGTAATTCACCACAGGTTATGGTGTTTTGCATTTGCCATTCAAGTACGTTTATTGGGGAAATTTCGAAATCTGTCGAGACGTCGATCACGAGCTTTTTATGGGCTTCTTGAATCGAAAAATAAAAGGTTTGATTACCAAAATAATCTTCACCTTCATTTTGATATACCGGTGGTGGATTGATCTGTATTTTTTGATGAATGCAGAGCTGATTACGAGTGTCTCTCGGTAATAAATGCGCCATGTTATAGCATAAGCTGACAGGCGCACCGTAGGTGTATTCTGTTATATGGCGAACGCGATATCTCATAAAGTTGTTTCCCCATAGGCTTTTATTAACGACTGAGGGCCGGCAGTATGATCAAAATACTTGTCGCTGATCAGGACGGTGAACTGCTCTAGTTGCTCTAACAATTCGGTCATCAGTTGTTCTAATTTCGGGCGGCTTTGGGTTTCGGGGTCGACTTTGGCAAGCTCTTCTAAGTCGGCCAGTTGGATATCGTTTAATGATTTGAGAATGATCTTGTTTTCAGGGCTCAATCCCGCGGTAGTGGTTTCGTTTCTTGGTAGCTCTCTAATGCATTTACGCAATTGTTCCACTTGATACAGCAGCGAACGTGGGTTCGTACCATCAATCATTAATAAGTCCAATCCATAGGCCACTCGCGCTCGATTGCGATAGCGCCGGCGGAAAGAAATTAAGGCTTCCACACTCAATAAGACAGACTCTAGGATTTGTTGTTGAGGTGCTGACGATAGCGATTTAGTGAGTGCTGAACGCAGCAGCTTTGCGGTTTGCAATGCACGTTCGGTTCGGCGGCCAATTTCTTGGAATGTCCAATCAAGTCCACGTAACATACTTTCATGATTCAAGCCGGACAAGGCAAGAAGTGATGTGACTAAGCTATCGAGGGATTCTTCTGGCGCTGACGGTAAGCCGTTGGTATAGGCTCGATCTAGTTCATGAATATGATCACGTAATTCATTAATGATGATGCGAGTATCAGCAGAGAGCATTTCTTTTACTTGTTCACCACAATTTAGCATGGCTTGCAGGTTAGATTTTATGGAGCCCGCTCTACGGCCATCGGCAATAATGGAGGCTAATTCGATCTCAGGGTTCGCTAATAGCTTCTCATTGGCTTTTATGAAACCGGGCAAACAACCGGTTTGAGTCGATGCCATTTCCAATAGCGTCCGTCGACTTTCTTCTGGCAACGGATCAACGCCGTTCATTTGTTTGAAAACAGTGCGCAACAAACGGATGCTGATTTCTGCACGTTCTGCATAGCGCCCCATCCAGAATAAGTTTTCGACCACCCGACTTGGTAAGTTAGCTTGTAAGGCTTCGTCTTGCAGCAGTATTTGATCGCTGACTGGTGCTGTTTGCTTTTCAGGTTCGGCTGCCAGTATCCAAGTGTCTTTGCTTTTTGAGCTGGCGTTATTAGAAACGATGGTTTTTGTATTGGATTCCTCAACACGGGACAAGCCACCAGGCATCACTGCGTAACTGGTTGGGTTGGCAACCGTAAAGGTTCTCAACAACGTTGGTCTGCCTTGCATTTTTCCGTCTAGCCAAGTTGGTGACATAGAACCTGGAACATAGCTTTGTGCCACATAAAGATGAGGGTTTTTCTTGATGCTTTCTATGGTGCTGAGTTTTTGTTTTTCCGTCAGCATATGTCCGTAAATACTGTGTGTGTCGTGACGACGGATCGCCGGTTTAATAATCAGGTTATTAATATTGGCGAGTACATAATTAAAGTCATTCTTATCACCACACCACCAAGTAGAAACAGAGGGTAGAGTAAGTTGCTCGCCCATTAGAAATTCACTAATAGCGGGTAAGAATTTGACTAAAGCGGGTGCTTCTAAAATACCGCTGCCCAATGGGTTAGCCAAAATCACATTGCCAGCACGAACGACTTCTAATAGTCCTGGTACGCCAAGAGATGAATCCGCTCGGAGTTCTGCTTGGTCGCAGTAAGCGTCGTCTACACGACGTAATATCACATCGACTCGAGCTAAACCGTTTAAAGATTTCATCCAAACGGCGCCATTTCGTACGGTTAAATCACTGCCTTGTACGAGCGGAAAGCCGAGGTAATTGGATAGATAAGCTTGTTCGAAATACGTGCTGCTGTAGGCGCCAGGAGAAAGCATGACAATACGTGGCGTGTCTGTCCATTGGCTGGCCAGTGTGGATAGCATGTTTTTGAAAGACTGAAAAAAGCCCGCCAATCGACGTACTTGGCTATCGCGGAAGCTGTTTGGAATAACCCGTGACACAACGGTTCGGTTTTCTAGGGCATAACCGGCGCCAGTAGGTGCTTGTGTTCTATCACCAATAACTTGAAATTTCCCCGATGGATCTCGAACCAAATCTACGGCGTGCAATAACAGCTGATGCGCTCCAGGGACATTTACGCCGTGACATTGGCGCAAAAAGCCAGGGTGACTAAAAATAATTTCAGACGGAATGATGCCACTTTTAAGCAGTTCTTGTGGTCCATAAATGTCTTTCAAGATCAGGTCGAATAAGGTTGAGCGCTGTGCAAGCCCTTGTTCGGTAGCAAGCCATTCATCGGTGGTAATAATATTTGGAATAAGATCCAGTGACCAAACGCTCGGTGTGAGCGGGTCGCTGGTTAAATTGTAGGTGGCTCCATCTTCACGCAGGATACGCTGAGCACGATGTTGTCGATCTAGCATTTCCTCGTCAGTGAGGTTCCCCATACTGTGTAGTAGGGGAGCCCAATGGGCACGTGGTTGGCGATCTTCCGTGAAGGCCTCATCATAAGCATTCATAGGTGAGTCATAGGCGGAAGGTAACGTCGGTTTTTCATCCATAACCGACGTTACAAAAGTGCCTGTTTGAAGTTGCATAATATGCTTGAGCCTAAAAAAATTAATTATTAGAGAACATTATACTGCTTCCTTAGATCTAATGTATGAGGATATTCATTCATTGGCTCTTCTGCTGGTGGTGACATAGCGCGAGGCTCGTCTCCATTAGGGTAAAAAGAGCGCAATTCACCGAACGCCGATGATGGTGATAGCGGCCCTTGAGTGAAGCCATGATCCCAGAAACGGTTAACACGACGGGCTTCCGCTTCGTTACTGTTGACCGGTACGTTGTCGTAAGTTCGGCCACCTGGATGCGACACATGATAAGTGCAACCGCCCACAGATAAGCCATTCCAAGTATCGATCAAATCAAACACTAAAGGGGAGTCTGTTCCCAGTGTTGGGTGCAATGCAGACGGTGGCGCCCAAGCTTTATAGCGAACGGCACCGACATACTCGCCTTTGCAACCCGTGGCGCGAATCGGTACGCGCCGGCCGTTACAGCAAAGTACGTATCGTCCATCAGTTAAGCCTGATAGTTTAACTTGCAGACGCTCTACTGATGAATCCACATAGCGTGCTGTGCCTGTACCCGTAATTTCTTCACCCAGCACGTGCCAAGGCTCAATCGCCCAGCGTAATTCAATTTCCATGTTGTCGATTTTTTTACGACCGTAATGTGGAAAACGGAACTCTTCGAATGGGGCGAGCCACTCTAATTTGAATGGGAAGCCATGACGTTGTAGATCTTCGACCACTTCTTTTATGTCTTGCCAAACAAAGTGCGGCATCATGAATTTGTCATGCAAGCTGGTGCCCCAGCGAACCAATGGTTTTTTGTATGGTTCTTTCCAGAAGCGGGCAACCAAACAGCGCAATAGCAGCATTTGCACAAGAGACATGTGCGGATGCGGTGGCATTTCAAAGCCACGGAATTCTAATAAACCCTGACGGCCACTGGCGCTGCCAGCCGCGTACAGTTTATCGATACAGAATTCTGAACGATGCGTATTCCCCGTAATGTCAACAAGCAAGTTGCGCATCAACCGATCGGCTAACCAAGGCTCGTCTACTAGGCCTTCAGGCATATTTTGGAAAGCAATTTCCATCTCATACAAGGCTTCGTCACGGCCTTCGTCTGGACGAGGTGCTTGGCTGGTTGGGCCAATAAACATACCAGAGAAAAGGTAAGACAAGCCTGGATGATGCTGCCAGAACGTCACTAGGCTTTGCAGCAACTCAGGACGACGCAACAGTGGACTGTCTGCCGGTGTGCGACCACCTAACGTTACGTGGTTACCACCACCGGTCCCTGTATGACGACCATCCAGCATGAATTTTTCTGCGCCAAGGCGAGACAAATACGCTTGGTGATATAAGGTTTCGGTATTGTGAACCAACTCTTTCCAGCTCGCCGCAGGGTGAATGTTCACCTCAATAACACCTGGATCAGGCGTGATCAGGAACTTCTGTAAGCGTGGGTCTTTTGGTGGCTCGTAACCTTCAATGACGATCGGTAAATCAAGTGTCTTCGCAACGGCTTCAAGATGTCCTAGCACACTAACAAAATGTTCAAGGTGCGTCATTGGCGGCATGAAAACATGCAAACGGCCATCGCGCGGTTCGACACAAAGCGTGGTACGGATAACGTCTTTAAGCGTTTTTTCGGGTGCCAATTTTTCGGGTCTCGGCATCGGGTGTGCTGGTTTTTTAGCAAAATGTTGTTTTGCAACGCTGTCTAATACGGCATTGTCTTTTTTGTTTGCTAAAGGCTGACGCGGATCAAATGGGTCGCGTTCAGGAATGATGTCTTCTTCGGCCTGAGCCGGTAAAGAGTTCAATGGCAAGCGATAACCCATTGGGCTGTCGCCCGGAATCAAGGTAATGACATCACTGCGCATCGGCCAGAGTGAGCTTTTCCAGCGATTCTTGTCACCGTCAAACTCTAATGGCAAAACAAAGCCGGTTGTAGTGCTTAAACCACGGCTCAACAGCTTCGCTAGGCGACGGCGCTCCAAATCGTCTTTTAAATCCGCTTTGGTTGGGTCCGCGTCCGCAGGAAGTGATTGCTCCATCCACATGTAATAAAGCGTGTCTTCATAGGTGCTTTGTAGATAGCGTTTATCCAATGCCAGCTTTTCACATAACAGTTCACCAAACGCTTCAGCGTCTTTTATGGTGTGTTTGTAATCTTGGTCAACTCGGGCAAGGTATTTAGGATCATCCCAAAGGGCTTCGCCATCGGTACGCCAGAAACAACCCAGTGCCCAACGAGGTACTTCCTCTCCCGGATACCATTTGCCTTGGCCATAATGAAGTAGGCCATTAGCGCCGAATTCTTGCTTCATTTTGATCAGCAAATCTTTGGCTAACTTAAGTTTTTCTGCACCTAATGCGCCAGTACTCCACTGTTCTGAGTCCATGTCGTCGATGGAAACGAACGTTGGTTCGCCACCCATGGTTAGGCGAACATCACCGTCTTCGAGCTGTTTGTCGACGGCAAAACCAAGGGCTTTGATGGTATCCCATTCGCCGTCGGCATAAGGTTTGGTGACCCGTGGGTCTTCGTGAATACGGGTAACGATGTTGGTGTAGCTAAATTCGCATTCACATTCGTCGATGAAGCCTGTTATAGGCGCGGCAGAAGCAGGTTCTGGTGTACAAGCAAGTGGAATATGACCTTCACCAGCGAATAAGCCAGAGGTTGGGTCTAAGCCAACCCAGCCAGCGCCAGGTAAATACACTTCACACCAAGCGTGTAAATCAGTGAAATCTTCTTCTGGCCCGGAAGGGCCATCAAGGGCTTTTACATCGGATGTTAACTGGACCAAATAACCAGAGGCGAAGCGTGCGGCCAAACCAAGGCTGCGAAGTATTTGAACCAATAGCCAAGACGTATCGCGGCAAGAGCCTTTTTTCAGCGTGAGTGTTTCTTCACAAGTCTGAACACCTGGTTCTAGACGGATACCATAGCCAATATCTGCGGCTAAACGACTGTTAATAGCGACTAAAAAGTCATTGGTTGGTGTACTTTTACGATCAACTGTTGAAAGCCATTTGTCTAATAAAGGGCAAGATTCAGTCACTTGTAAATAGGGATCAAGTTCTTTTTTAAGCTCTTTTGTGTAGGCGAATGGAAACGCTTCCGCATAGCTTTCTACGAAAAAATCGAATGGGTTTATTACGGTCATGTCCGCAATAACTTCTACGTAAAACTCGAGCTTGTTGGTCTTTTCTGGAAAAACCAGACGCGTTTGAAAGTTACCAAAAGGGTCTTGTTGAACATTGATATAATGTTTTTCTGGCAAGACTTTGAGCGAGTAAGCGTGAATTTTTGTGCGCGAGTGCGCCGCCGGTTGAAGTCTTAAAATATGCGGTGCTACATTTACAAAGCGATCAAAGTCGTAGGTGGTTTTGTGCTGTATTGCGACTCTAATGGTCATGCAGCGTCTCCTTGCCGAAACTGAAACCAGTTCTCGGTTATCTGTTGGTGTATTTCAATAATAGCAATTTGTATTTCGTTGAGATGATTGTGAAAACCTTCATCCAAATCTTCTGAACTTGTAATTGGATAGTTAAATTTAAGAATTTTATCAATTTTCGTTGTGATTAAATCGGCTCTAGGAAGTTTGGTTGCTGATTCGCCTATTTGCCCAAAGCAATACGCCAACGTTCGCGGGAAGCAAGGGTCGCTCATTAGAAAAGTAGCGGCTTTTGCTCCATTGATGGACGTTCTAACGGTGCGTCTATAATCCAAATAGGCACTTTGAGATTTAAGTACTTTTGACCAAGTCACTTGCCCAAGTTGAATTCTTTCTTCCGGCTCAGATTGCAGCATTAAAGACACAGCGGCATCGAGGATCCGAGTTCCCATGTCGGCGCGCTCTAGGTAACGCCCCATGATCAGAAATTGCCAACCACTGTCGCGACTCATGGCGCCAGCGAAAAGACCAATGATCTTTTGGCAGCCTTCTATAATGGTATTCAAGAAAAGGTGGCGCTCTGAGCGGTTAATCCCTTGCTTGATATTCTGCTGAGCGTATAGGTCTAGTTCATTGATCAGCTCCCATGTCTCTTTAGGAACGACGTCACGTGTGGTTCGAATGTTTTCTCGAACCATTTTTAACGATGACAACATGGAGTTGTAATTGGTGTCGTCAGCCAGTAAGAATTTCACCACGTTACGTTCGTCTTTTACTTTATAGCGCTGCTCAAAGATTTCTTCGCCACTGAGTATTTCGATCAAGTTATACCAAGACACTTCGATGTCTTTTGGCAGGTCGAACATTAAATCGTCGTATACACTAACCAAACGAGCGGTGTTTTCAACGCGTTCCAAATATCGGGCGCTCCAATATAGGCGTTCTGCGACTCTAGATAACATAATTATTGCCCCTTCGTTTCAACGATCCAAGTGTCTTTACTACCACCACCTTGTGACGAATTAACGACCAAGGAGCCTTTTTTCATCGCCACACGCGTTAAGCCACCGGTGGTGACATAAGTATCTTTGGCTTGCAGTATGAATGGACGAAGATCTAAGTGACGAGGTTCTAAGACACCTTTTGATATAAGTGTTGGTGCAGTTGATAATTTTAAAGTCGGTTGAGCAATGTAGTTACGCGGGTTTTTAGTAATAAGTTCCGCAAACAGTGCTTGTTCTTTCTTTGTCGAATGTGGTCCCACTAGCATGCCGTAGCCGCCAGATTCGTTCGCTGGTTTCACCACGAGCTTGTCTAGATTCTCAAGTACATAGGCGCGTTGTTCTGGGTCATCACACAAGAAGGTTTCGACGTTTTTAAGAATCGGTTCTTCTTTCAAGTAATAACGAATAATGTCGGGAACATAAGCGTAAACAACTTTATCGTCGGCAACGCCCGCGCCCGGTGCATTGGCTAGCGCGACATTACCGCTACGCCATGCGCGCATTAGTCCAGCAACACCAAGTACAGATTCAGGATCGAATACTTCAGGGTCGATGAATAAGTCGTCAATGCGGCGATAAATAACATCAACGCGTTCTGGGCCGTCGATGGTCTTCATGTAAACGCAGTCGTCAGTGTCGACAAATAAATCACTGCCTTCGACGAGTTCGGCACCCATTTGCTGAGCCAAGAAGGCGTGTTCAAAATACGCTGAGTTATAAATACCCGGTGTTAATACCACAATTTCTGGGTTTTCTATGTCTCGAGGAGACAAGGCTGCCAAGGTATCAAATAACTGGGAGGTGTAAGAGTTGACCGGCAATATGGATTCGTTTTCAAACAGCTCTGGTAACACACGCTTGGTAATAGCGCGGTTTTCTAGCATGTAAGAAACACCAGAAGGCACACGTAAGTTGTCTTCTAAAACATAAAAATCGCCATGCTCATCACGCACTAAATCTGTTCCACAAATGTGAGCCCAGACGCCATAAGCGGGTGATATGCCAACACATTCTGGTCGAAAGTTTTTTGATTTGCTAATAATGTGTTCTGGGATAATGCCGTCTTTGATGACGTTTTGATCGTGGTAAAGATCGTCAATGAAAAGGTTGAGGGCTTTGAGTCGTTGTTTTAATCCAGCTTCAGCAATTTTCCAGTCTGAGGCTTCTATGGTTCGGGGAACGATATCGAAAGGCCATGCTCTGTCTATGTTGCCTTCTTCTGTGTAAACCGTGAAGCTAATGCCCATTTCTTGTATTGTTGCTTCTGCGGTGAGGCGTCGTTTTTCGAGTTCATCTTCTGAAAGGCTGTCTAGATATCCCAAGAGTTGTTTGGCGGGAGGTCTTGGTGCACCTTTGTCATCAATTAACTCATCAAAAAAAATAGATGACTGGTATTGGCTCGTTAATTTTTCCATGTATACCTCGTTTTCTTTATCAAGCTGGAGGCGTGTACTTTAAAACTGTACACACTCGCTTGCTCTTTTTTTGCATCTACCCCAAATTGGGGAGATTTCTTTGCGTTATAAGGTTCAGATCTGACCATATCGGTGTGCTGATTAAGTGATCTATGTATAGTGTTTTCGCACTAATATGTGAATAAAGCAAGGGTCTCACAATAGTATTTGATAAAGTAGAACCCTATTTTTACTGGTTTACAGGCGATATAGGCTGATTTTGATAGCGTTTTAATTTGCGACTATGTCGCTTGTATATTTTTATGAAAAACCGTTAAAAAGAGGAAGGATTAGTGAGGCAGATAAGTCGTGTTTTAATTGCGGGTGCTGGTATTGGCGGATTGAGTTCTGCGTTGGCTTTGGCCAAGCAAGGAATTAAGGTTATTGTGTGTGAGCAAGCCTCGAGTTTAGGTGAGGCCGGAGCCGGTTTACAAATTAGCCCCAATGCTATGAAAGTGCTACGTAAGCTGGGTTTAGAGGCCAAATTGCGTCCGTTTGTCTTCGTTCCTCAGCACGCTACTATTCGCGATTTTAAAACAGGTGATTATTACCTTAAAGTCCCTTTAGGAGAACACGCGTCCTCACGCTACAGTGCGCCTTATTGGCATTTGCATCGAGCTGATTTACACAGTGTGTTGGCACAAGCTTGTTTAGAAGCGGGCGTTGAGCTTTTGTTAAATGCGACAGTGACTCATTACGCTAAAAATACTGAATTAAACCAAGTAAATTTATTTTTAAAGGATAGGCGCATACTTTCTGCCGATTTATTGATAGGTGCGGACGGTATTCGTTCTAAAATTAGAGAACAAATGCTGGGACCTGAGCGTCCCACTTTTATGGGGCAAGTCGCGTGGCGAGGTGTTATTCCAGTCAGTGAATTACGTACTACTATTCAGCCGGATGCCTGTGTTTGGGTCGGTCCTGGTCGTCACTTTGTTAGCTACTATTTGCGCGGTGGTGATTATGTCAATTTTGTCGCGGTGGAAGAGCGCAGCGATTGGCAGTCGGAGTCTTGGCGTGAAGAAGGTGATGTCGAAGAGTTGAAGCGGGCCTTTGCGGGCTGGCACCCCGAAGTGAGCGATTTATTGGCGTCAGCGAGCAGTACTTTTTTGTGGGCATTAAATGGTCGTAGAGAATTGTCGACTTGGCATGAAGACCGTGTCGTTCTGTTGGGCGATGCTTGTCATCCTATGTTGCCGTTTATGGCGCAAGGAGCGGCAATGGCAATCGAAGATGCGTATGTCTTGGCTCAGTGTTTGTCTCGTTACTCGATAGGAGACGCTTTAATAAAATACGAGCAGGTTCGAAAGCCACGTACGACGAAAATCCAGCAAATGTCTAAGGCTAATGCTGGGTTGTATCATATGCACGGTGGCGCATTCGGCAAAATGAAATTGAAGGCATTGCAAACGGTGTCCCGTTTTGTACCTCGTGTTATTCAGTCTAAGCTGGATGCTGTTTATGGTTATGATGCAACCAAAGACATTTCATCTTTGCCATGATGTATTTGATGGGAAAGTCGCTGTTTAAAATATGCAAAAAATAAGTCTATTTGGCTGTTTTTTAGTCTATACTTTTCCTTTGAGCTCTAATCATTTATCGTGGTCAGCCAGCACGGCGTCTGTTCATTGAGGCGCCTTTTTATGTCTATTAAAGAATCAAATGAGATAAGGATAGTGTCATATGATCATTCTGTCTGTACTGTTTTTTGTCATCGGTGTGGCTTTACTGCTTGGCGGTGGTTGGCTGTTTTCATTGGACGGTAGTCTTTATTATTTTATTGCAGGTGCGGCACTTATCGCTGTGTCTTTTTTACTTCGGGAACGAAATACATTCGCCAATCTGATTTATGCCGTCCTTTTAGTGGGTACGTTAATTTGGTCGATTGGTGAGTCCGGTTTTAGTTGGTGGCCTTTAGCGACACGAATGGGGCTTTTCTTAATACTGGCGATCCCTCTGCTCTTGCTTGTTTTTATCAAACGCCGTCGTGGTTGGCGGGTTTTATTTCCTGTTTGGTTGGCAACAGCCATGGTCACTATCTCTCCTTTAATGATGACACCGCCAACAACGGTGGAAGGTCAACTAACACGTTCTGTTACTACGTCCAATGCGGATCTGGGCGACGTTGATGAAGGTGACTGGAACGCCTACGGGCGCAGCAATTTAGGGCAGCGTTTCTCACCTTTGGATCAAATTACACCGGATAACGTCGATCAGCTTCAGTTGGCTTGGCAGTATCAAACGGGCGATAAAAAAGGCCCAAAAGATGTGGGTGAAACCACCTATGAAGCAACGCCACTCAAATTGGGTAATGCGCTCTATGTCTGTACCCCTCATAACTGGGTCGTGGCACTAAACGCCGACACAGGCGAAGAACAATGGGTTTACGATGCGAAAGTGCCAGCAGAAAGCCAGCGTCAGCATCAGACCTGTCGAGGTGTATCCTATTTGCCACCGTCGAATGGGGATCAACTTCCTCCGATTCAAAAAACATCAGCGCCGGCTGAAAACCTGAGCGCAATGCAGTGCGATGCTCAATTGTTCTTACCAACGTCCGATGCTCGTCTTATTGCGATCGATCCGACAACGGGTGCGAAATGCGCTAACTTTGCCAAAAATGGCGAGTTGGATCTGATGCACAACATGCCGTTTAAGCAGTCTGGTTATTATTATTCAACATCGCCGCCATTAGTGGCTGGTGGGGTAGTAATTGTCGCGGGTTCTGTGAATGACAATTATGATGTGAACTCACCGTCTGGCGTGATTCGAGCTTATGATGTGAAAACAGGTGAGTTGAAATGGAACTGGGATTCTGGTTATCCAGAAGATACAACACCGATAGGTCCAGACGAAACTTATGCGACAAGCTCGCCAAATAGTTGGTCGGTTGCCAGTGCTGATGAAAAGCTTGGCTTGGCGTATTTCCCAATGGGGAATCGCACGCCAGATCAGCTCGGCATGTATCGTAGTCCTGCGGAAGAAAAATACGCTACGTCTGTGGTTGCGTTGAGTCTTGAAACGGGTCAGGTTACTTGGGTTCAGCAGTTTGTTCATCACGACTTATGGGATATGGACACGCCAGCTCAGCCTTCTTTACTGGACTTAGACACACCAACAGGCAAGCAACCTGCTTTGGTTGTTCCTACGAAGCAGGGTGATATTTATGTTTTAAACAGAGCCACAGGGAAGCCAATTTTCCCGATAACCGAAGAACCGGTTCCACAAGGTGCGATTCCCGGTGATTATACGGCGCAGACTCAACCCACCTCTGGATTGTCTTTTAAACCGGCTAAATTAACAGAAGCGGATATGTGGGGTGCGACACCATTGGATCAATTGATGTGTCGGATTGAATTTAAACAGCTACGTTATGAAGGCCGTTATACGCCACCGTCAGAACAAGGCTCTATCGTTTACCCTGGAAACTTTGGTGTTTTTAACTGGGGCAGTATCGCCGTTGATCCTAAACGTCAGCAATTATTTGGTATGCCCTTGTACCTTGCTTTTACATCTACTTTAGTACCAAAGGAAGGCTTAGATTTAAGTGGCGCTAATAAAGGCGAACAGGGTGTCAATTCCAATGAAGGTGCTGAGTATGCGGTTGAGTTGAAACCCTTCCTTTCACCATTGGGTATTCCTTGTCAGCAACCACCTTGGGGTTATGTCGCAGGGGTTGATCTTAAAACAGGAAAAACGGCTTGGAAGCATAAGAACGGTACGATTGAAGATATGACGCCATTTAAACTGCCAATCGAAATGGGAGTGCCGGGCATTGGTGGGCCAATTATTACGAATGGTGGTGTCGTCTTTATGGCGGCAACGGTTGATGATTATTTACGCGCTTATGATCTCTCTAATGGTAAAGAGTTATGGAAAGGGCGTTTACCCGCAGGAGGCCAAGCAACGCCTATGACTTATTTGAATAGTAAGGGTGAGCAAATGGTGGTTCAAGTCGCAGGTGGTCATGGTTCCATTGGCACAACCATTGGTGATTATGTGGTTGCTTACAAACTGAAAAAATAGTGATTTTTATGTTCGAAAGATAGTCTAGTTAGACTGGGCTATCTTTCTGTTGTGAAATTTTTTCATTATAGCGATTAAGTATAAAAAAGTTATGTTGTGGTAATTTTTGTTATAACGTTTTGTACCATACACATCGCTATTTATTATTGGTCTCACGCATTTGTTTTTACTATCATCTGCGCCCTTCTTCCCCAAGATCATAAGTTGCGGGGCTAAACTTACTCTGGAAACCTCAGACACATGACTTCTAAATCTCCTCTGGCACTGTTGCCGTTGTTACTTTTTCTTGTTCTTTTTGTGGGCAGTGGACTTTGGTATCAGTCCCAAGGTGTGGACTTTGCCTTCTATCAAATATCCGCCCCAGTGGCTATTTTACCTGCGATTGCCTTGGCGATTTTATTAGGTAAAGGGCACTTTGATCAACGCATTGAAACCTTCATTAAAGGCGTTGGTGACAATACGATCATCACCATGATTTTAATTTATTTGCTGGCAGGCGCATTTGCTAGCGTGGCTAAAAGTGTGGGTGGTGTGGATGCAACCGTAAGCTTTGGTTTAAGTGTGGTTCCGCCTTCGCTGTTATTGCCTGGATTGTTTGTGATTACGGCTTTTGTGGCAACGTCGATGGGGACATCAATGGGCACGATTGCCGCGATTGCTCCTATCGCCATTGGCGTTGCAGAAGCCGCCGATCTGTCGCTATTGCTGACGGTTGGTACGGTGATCGGTGGCGCTATGTTCGGCGATAACTTGTCGATTATTTCGGATACCACGATTGCCGCGACGCGCACCCAAGGCTGTGACATGCGTGATAAATTCCGCATGAATTTTAAAATTGCTTTGCCTGCCGCTGTGGTGACCTTGATTTGGTTGTACTTTCAGAGTGGTGAGGCAACTATTGCCGATATTCAAGACTACGATCTAATTCTAATATTGCCTTATGTTGCTGTACTAGGCTTAGCTGTGGCTGGCGTGAATGTGATGTTGGTGTTGTTCAGTGGTATTGTATTGGCGGGTATGATTGGTTTGACGATGCAAGCCGATTACTCCGTTGCGTC
This sequence comes from Marinomonas primoryensis, assembly GCF_013372285.1. Classification (NCBI taxonomy): domain Bacteria; kingdom Pseudomonadati; phylum Pseudomonadota; class Gammaproteobacteria; order Oceanospirillales; family Oceanospirillaceae; genus Marinomonas; species Marinomonas primoryensis. The sequence continues at coordinate 718,149 of NZ_CP054301.1, forward strand.
TTGGTCTGCCGATATTTATTCCGGCTACACTGGCATGCAGGAAATATTGATCCTTTCTTTGTTGATTGGTGGACTGGCCGCGTTAATGAAATCCCAAGGCGGTTTGGATTGGCTGGTGGGTGCTATTGAACGTATCAGTCGTGCACTGGGTGCTAAAGCGGGATCGACACGAGCAGGTGAATTAAGTATTAGTGCAGCTGTCGCGTTAACGAATTTATGTACGGCAAACAATACCGTGTCTATTTTGATTAATGGCTCTGTCGCTAAAAACATTGCCCAGCGATACAATGTTGACCCTAAACGCAGTGCGAGTTTATTGGATATTTTCTCCTGTGTCGTACAAGGCATATTGCCCTATGGTGCGCAGATACTCTTGGCGTCTTCGTTGGCTAGCGTGTCTCCGCTAGACCTGATTGGGTATGTGCAATACAGTTGGATATTGGCGGTTGCCGCGTTAATTTCCATTTTTATTGGTTGGCCTAAAGGCGCGAAATAGCCTTTAAAAGCGTTTAACCCGATGTTTGGAAAGGCCTGCGGCCCTAGATTGTATTATTTAGGTGAGTGGGCCTTTTTTATTTTGTCTTTTTATTTTGTCTTATACAAAAGGAAGTTGTTTGAAACAGGGAGTGCATGTAAAAGCCGAACTTATTTTAGTGCTTGTGACTATTCTGGCAGGATTTGGTTGGATATTTTCTAAAGAAGCACTGGCTGGTTTGCCGCCGCTCTTTTTTATGGGTGTGCGTTTTATGATTGCCGGTTTTGTGTTGTTTTTGGCCGGACAAAAATATTTTCGAGGCTTAGACTGGAAAGGCATAAAACAGGCTAGCATCGTTGGTGTGGTAATGGGCATCACCATGATGTGCTGGGTGACTGGATTAGACCAAGGCACTAGCTTGGGAGTCGGAGCATTTATTGTGAGTCTGGGGGTGGTGCTGGTCCCTCTTGTTGCGAGGTTTATGTTTAAAGAGCGGCCACCTATGAGTATTTGGGTGGCATTGCCTTTTGCTATTGTGGGGCTTGGTTTTCTTGCTCTTAACAATGGCCTGAACTTTGAGTTCGCACATGTGTACTTTTTTGGTGCGGCTGTCGGTTCGGCTTTTCAGTTGAACTTATTATCGCGGTCTTCGATGCGCATGCATGTGTTGGTATTAACGGCGATTCAGCTTAGTGTGGCTGGCGTGTTGTTATTCAGCCTTTCTCTAATAACAGAAACACTGCCTCACAGTATTAGTATTGGCGTCGCGGGTTGGTTCTTAGCCAGTACTCTCATTGCGACGAGTCTCCGTTTTCTGTTGCAGACGTATGGCATGAGCTTAACGCAGGTGAGTCATGCGGCCGTTATTATGAATCTGGAACCTGTCTGGACGGCTATTTTTGCCGTTTTCTGGTTTAGCGAATCTATGGGGGGCGGACAAGTCTTTGGTTGTTGTTTGATTTTTGTGGCTATGTTGGTGAGCCGCTGGTCGCAAATAAAAATGATTTTTAAGACGGCTTAATGGTTGTAATTAGGACGATAGCGCTAATCAGGCAAAATAGTATCGAGTATTTGGTTGTACATTTGACGCATTTCTTTGCTGAAGGGTCTTGGTTGAAAGTCCCAGCGAACCAGCAGTCCTTCTTTTAATGTTATCAGCATTTCAATACGAGCCATGGCCTCATTTTTATCCATAGTGGGATAGAGCTGTTTCATGATGGTTATGGCTCCTTCTTTTAGGCGTTTATGAGACTCTGTATAAATTTTTGATATTACAGGGTTTCGCGCCGCTTCTGCTTTTATTTCTGCATGCATGATTCTCATGTGGTTATTGTCTAAATTACTTTCAGTAAAATGGCGATCAAGCCAATCCTTTTT